>JANXUA010000101.1 GCA_025352085.1 Caulobacteraceae bacterium
ACCTAAGTCAGCGGACTTCATCAGGGCCAGCGGCCATCGACGCCGCGCAAACAGGCCGGACAGATGACCGCACCCGACAGATCTTCAAATCAATCCAAAATCACCCTTGCGGAGCAGGGGCCATCCACAGATGACGGCGCCCCCGCCCGATCCACAAAATCCGACACTGCGGGTCCGACAGCAGGCCTTGGCCTGGCGACCCCCGATGGCCCTTCGCCCTATTTTCGCGTCCGCCCGCTGGGCGCCGCGCCAGCGCCGGCGGCTCACGCTCCCAAGGCGTGGGTCCGCGAACTCGCCTGCGCATCGGCGTCGAAGGCGTCGCCGGCGCGTAAATCAGACTTCGGCAGGGTTATTTCGAACGTCAAACCGTGATGATCGCGAATCGTGAACTCTCCGCCGACTTGCTTCACCAATGACCGGATGAGCCTAACGCCAAGGCCCGCGATGTTGCCTTCCAGGTCGGCCGGCAATCCGCGACCGGAGTCACCAACAGAAAGAAACAGGCCCTTCTCGCCGGCTCCAAAACGGACCGAGACCACACCGCCATCCGGTGGCGGATAAGCGTACTTGACCGCGTTCGTGACAAGTTCGTTGACGATCATTCCGAGCGGCACCGCATGGTCGCTGGGGACGAGCGCCGATTGGGAAGCGATCTCGATACGGATGCGATCATCTACGAGCAGGGATTGGGACAGGCGGTCGCCAAGGCTTTCCAGGTAGGCCCCAAAATCGACGCTTTCGGTATGGTGACCACGGTCGCCGCCGTGCCCGCGCTCCAGCCGCCCACAAGCGCTGCTAAGAGGATCGCCGGGAAGTAAAGGCTGAAGGGTGCGATACCGGGAGTGATCAGCCCAAGGGCAAGGCGGCAAAGGGTGGCGGCGCCAACCAACCCGAGGACAATCCCCGCTTGGCTCGCCGCGCCTCTTGCACGGGGAAGCAAATGATTTTCCGGACTTGTGGTTCGCGCGCCGACCCCATCGCATCCCCGACATCGCGTGTGATGTCAGCGGTGCGGCCCCGCGGGGGCTTATCCCCCTCTGGTCCGTTCTCAACTACAGCCATGTGGTCCCCCATGGTTGTCGCGACCAATGAAGCTGCAAGACTTCCACATACCCTCAAATGCGAACAGCACAAGGGGAATGCCGCAATCCTTAAGTTGGGGGTAGCACGAGGGTCTTTGGGATTGCTGCTATCTCACGACGACCCCGCAATGCTGACGCGAAATCAACAACCTCGGCTATCGCCACCGACGTGAACGGCTTTTGATGCCCGCGCCGGGTGGAGACGCGGTGCTACTAGACTGAGACCACCGCCACCCCGCGCCACCCGAAACTCTGGGGACAAGCCCAGTGGGGTTGCGGATCACTGCGCCCGAACGGAAACCGGCTGCTGTTGGACCGATGGCGCCGCCATCCGCGCGACGAAAGGCGGCGGTCGATCGTTCACGAAGGCGACGATATCATCCAGAACTCCGCCGGGGCGGCGAAACAGGCCCGACACCGAGGTCAGCAGGCTGATGTGGCCGAGGCCCGGATAGAGGCGCGTCGAAACCACGCCGTCGCGGGCGGCGATGGCGGCGGCCAGGCGGGCGGAGTTACCGGGGTCGACCACGGTGTCCTTGTCGCCGGCCAGAAGGCGCATGGGCGGCGCGTCGCCCGTCGCGTGGTTGATCGGCTGGGTGTCGGCCAGCCGATCCTGCGGACCGAATATGATCTTCAACTTCGGGTCGCGCAAAGGCAGAAAATCGTAGGGTCCCGCAAGTCCGGCGACGCCCGCCACATCGCGGCGCGCCGAGAGGCCGACGGCGTCCAACCAGCGCGGGTCGAGGGCGAGCATGGCGGCGTTGTAGGCGCCCGCCGAGTGTCCGACCAGATACAGTCGCCCCGGATCGGCGCCCCATTCGCCGGCATGAACCTTGGCGAAGGCCACCGCCAAGGCGTTGTCGCGCAGAAATTGCGGATAGCGGACCTCGGGATAGACCCGGTAGTCGGGTATGACGGTGACGATCCCACGCGAGGCCAGCGACACGCCGACGAACCGATACATAGCCTTCCCGCCCGTCTGCCAGCTGCCGCCGTAAAGGAACACCACGACCGGCGCGTGCGGCGGCAGGATCTTCGGGGCGTAGACGTCCAACCGGCCACGATCGCCGGGGGCATAGACCAGATCGTGGCGCACTTGCACCGAACCTGGCGACGACACGGCCAGCAGCGCGACCCCCAGCGAAACCAGAATATTCATGACCCCGCTACGTGCGGCTTGCGAAAATGGATCACGCCGCCGCGACATTCGTTGACGCGGTTAGAGTCCCCCCGCGACCTGCGCAGGGGCGATATCTTGCCTGAATTCAGCGCGCCTTGCGCATTGGCAAAGCCTCCCGCCCCGCCTATTCGGATAGCCGCGCCGCAATGCCGGCGGGGGAGACGACTGATGCCCATTGGAGTGACACCGAACGCACCCCCCAGCCCTCCCACCGGCCTCGCCCACACCCTGCAGTCGCGCCACGTGGCGATGATTTCGTTCGGCGGGATCATCGGCGCGGGCCTGTTTGTCGGCGCCAGCGGCGCGATCCACAAGGGCGGGCCAGGGGTGTTTCTGGTCTACGGCGTCTGCGGCGCCCTGGTGTTTCTGATCATGCGCATGCTGGGCGAGATGGCCGTCGCCAATCCCGGCAAGGGCTCGTTCGCCGAATACGCCGCCCTGGCGCTGGGGCCGTGGGCCGGCTTCACGACCCGCTGGCTTTATTGGTATTTCTGGGTGTTCACCGTCGGCGCGGAGACGGTGGCGGGCGCCAAGCTCTTGCACGAGATCGGTCTGCCCGGTCCGGTGTGGGGGATCGGCCTGGCGCTGGTGGCTCTGATGACCTCGACCAACCTCCTATCGGTGCGCGCCTACGGCGAGCTGGAGTTCTGGTTTTCCCTGCTCAAGGTCACGGCCATCGGCGTCTTCATCGCCATCGGCGTCGCCTTCATCGCCGTCTTCGCGCCGGGGCCGCATCACGCCTTGCAGACCTTCGCCGGCCATGGCGGCGTCTTCCCCATGGGTTTCGCCGGCCTCACCGCCGCCGTTCCGGTGGTGATCTTTTCGATGATGGGCAGCGAGGTGGCGACCATCGCCGCGGCCGAATCGGCCGATCCCGCCGCCAATGTCGCCAAGGCCGCCCGCACCGTCGCCCTGCGCATACTGGTCTTTTACGTCGCCGCCATGCTGGTCATCACCGCCATCATCCCGTGGGATTCCGTCGTCGTCGGCCTCTCGCCGTTCAAGGCGGTGCTGGACGTGATCGGTATTCCCGGCAGCGCCAAGGTGATGAGCGTGATCATCATCACCGCCGTGCTCTCCTGCCTCAATTCCGGCCTCTACATCACCTCGCGCATGCTGTTCGAGCTGGCCCGCAACGGCGATGCGCCGCGCATTCTGGGCACGGTCGCCGGCAACCGCGTGCCGGTGTTCGGCACCATCATCGGCTGCGTCGCCGGCGCCGTCGCCGCTCTGGCGCAGATCTTCCTGCGCGACGACGTCTTCACCCTCCTGGCCAGCACCTCGGGCGACATCATCCTGTTCATCTATCTGATCATCGCCCTCGCCCAGATCCGCGCGCGCCGGCGGCTGGAGGCCGATGGCGTTCAGCTAAAGTTGAAGATGTGGCTGTTCCCGGCGCTGAGCTATGGCGTGATCGGCGGCATCCTCGCGGTTCTGGCCCTGCTGGCCTTCATGCCCGATCAGCAAATGACGCTGGGTTTAAGCGCGCTAACGGTGGCGGCGGTGTTTGGAGCGTTAGCGATGAAAAGGCGGGCGGCGCGGGCCTAGGTTTGGTCTTCGGCGGCGATCCGCGCGAGTTTGCGATCAAGGGTGATGAGCTCCACGCCGCGGAGCCTGGCGAGCCACAAATAACTCGCGTCATAGCCGCTCAATCCCGTTTCGGCGGCCGTCGCCACGACGCCATCGTAGTCGATGGCGTGCTCTTCAATCCCAAGCTCATTCCGCCGCGCGAAATTGGCGACAATCAGATCGCGCATGTCTGGGTTGCGCCTGCACTTCACAACGCAAACGTTAGCGAGCTCAAAGCCAAACAGAGTTGGGGCGATCAGCGTATGGCCGTCGATGCGTTCCAAGACCGCGACGCCTTCCGGCTCACCGAACAAAAAGGCCGCGATCGCGGAGGCGTCAACGACCTTAACGACCATCGCGGTCGGCGCGGATGATTTCAACCGAGTCGGCGGCCGTTCTCAGCCCCGTCGCCCGGATTTCGGCGAAGAAGCCCGCCAGATTGCCACCGGATTCTTCGCGCGCTGCTGTTTCCACGATCTGCAGCAGTTCGCCTTGCAGCGACCGATGCCGCCGGGCCGCGCGCTCACGCAACCGCTGCACCACGGGTTCGGGGACATTCTTGATCGAGAGGTTCATGGGCGTGGTTCCATTTTGGCGCCAATATCACTCCACTATCATGATTGAGCGCGAGTGGGAATGCGGACGGTCCGCCTATTCGAACGCCTTCCACGGTTCGCCGCCGCGTTTGCGGCCTTCGCGATAGATGCGTGGGCCGACCCAGAACAGCACTAAACCGACGTCAGTGGGAAGACCGCCGACGATCAGGGCAATGACGATCATGCCTGTACAACTCGCCAGGACCCCGAGGTTGGAAGGCCGTGATGACCGACCATCCTTCGACCCAGAGCGTGCATGCGCCGCACAGGAAGGCGACTACCCCGCCGACAGCCATGAGCATACCGCCGACCAAGCGCTTTTCGGCGAGGCGTTTTGCGGGGACTGGATCGTCGGTCGGCGGGGTTTGGCCGCTCATTGTCGCCCGACCTATTCCCGCCCGCCGAAGCGGTAAAGCCAAAGCGCGAGGGCGAAGCCGACGCCTTCGAACAGCATGGCCGCGTCACGCAGCCAAAGTCCGAAAACGGCGACTCCGGCAAGCAGGCCGCCGCCGATGAGCTGATGCCGAAGCGCGGTTTCGCGATCAGCCGGATCGACGCGCAGAAACATCCACCGCGGGATGCCGAAGCCGGCGGCGCCAAACAGGATCTGGCCGCCGAAGTTCCACAGCGCGATGATCGCGGCGATCGCGAAAACGGGAACGGCGATGGCGAGCCGCCGCCGCCGCCTGGCGATCCACCGGGGATCGTCCTTGGCCCATTGCGGGCCGCCGCTGCGATAGAGCGTCAGGCCCGCGACAAATCCCGCGACCCCCACCGCCGTCGGGACGCCGCCGATGACCAGGGCGATCAGGGCGATGAAATCCCCCAGCCCCTGTCCCGAACCGGTGGACTGACTGGTAAAGGCCAGGGTGCAGAGCCCGCACAGGCCCGCCACCAGACCGCTCATGGTCATGATGATCATACCCAGGAGGCGGCTTTCCCGCTGGCGTTTGGCCTCGGCGAGATTGTCGGCCGGGGGCGGCGTGCCGGTCACGTCTCTCAGCCCTTCTTACCACCACGGACGACCATCCACACGCCGACCCCGAAAATCGCTATGCCGGTCAAGGTCGGGAGGCCGCCGACAATCAACGGGATCGCCAAGGCCGAAATATCCATGCGCGTGCCGGGGCCCACGAATATGGCGCCCGCGTAGAGCGTGCAGAGCCCGCACAGGAGCGCGATGAGTGCGCCCACCACCATCACCAGGACGCCGAGCCATTTCAGCTGGGCGTCACCCCTGTTCGGTGGCTCCTCGCTCATCCCCGCTTCGCCTTTCCTCGCGCCAACGTCCCGCGCCCTGCGGCGCCTTCGCGGTAAAACGTATTGAATGTGTCGAAGGGGATGATCCGGCCGTCGGGCTGGACGAAGTGCACGCAGGAGCGTTTCACCGTCGCCAGATCGAAGTTGAAGCGGTCGAGGAATTGCATGATCACCACGCGGAAGGTGTTTTCGTATGACAATCCTTCGGGAACCACGGCGTCGGGCAGGCAGCAGAGAACGTCGGCGAGTTTGTCGGTGGTGTCGGCCTGGGCGGTGGAGAGCGAGAGCAGGTTGAACACCCGCTCGCGCAACTCGGGATAGCCCTCGAAGGTCACCGTATTGGGCGCGGCGTCGACGAGAATATCGCGCGGTAGCAGCGCGGTGATCGGGGCGACGGTCTCGCCGTTTCGCAGGCCATAGCCGATGCAGATCTGGTCGGGATTGCAGGGCAGGGGGATGAGGTCCTCCAGCGCGAACACACCGGCCTTGGCGATCTCGCGGCGGATCTCGGTCAGCACCATGCGGTGTTCGGCCGCCTCGAAGCCCTCATTACGGCCAGCGTCCTGGATCGGCTGGAAGGTGACGCCGCGTACGCAGCGCCATGTGAGCGCATGGCGAACGATGTCGGCGATCTCGGTATCGTTGACGCCCTTCTTCAGCGTCACCACCAGGGTGGTGGAGATATTGTTGCGCTCGAGCGCTTCAAGAGCCTGGGCGCGCACGCTGGTAAGGTCGGCGCCGCGCAGATTCATCAGGGCGTCGCGTTTGAGGGAATCGAACTGCAGATAGACCTCGAACCCCGGCATGTAGGCGGCGAGCCGTTCGGCGAATCCGGCCTCGCGGGCGATGCGCAGGCCGTTGGTGTTGATCATCAAATGGCGGATCGGGCGACGTTTGGCGGCGTCCAGAATCTCGAAGAATTGCGGATGCAGGGTCGGCTCGCCGCCGGAAATCTGCACCAGATCGGGCTCGCCCTCCGAGGCGACCACCGTATCGAGCATCGCCTCGATCTGCGCCATCGTCCGGTGGGTGTCCCGCCGCGTGGACGAGTCGGCGAAACACACCGGGCAGGAGAGGTTGCACGCCTCGTTGACTTCGATGATGGCGAGGCAGGAATGCTGTTCGTGATCGGGACACAGGCCGCAATCATACGGGCAGCCGTGCTCGGTGCGGCTCTGCGGTTTCAAGGACCGGTCGCCGGGTTTCAGCCAATCGCGCTGGGATTTCCAATAGGCGATGTCGTCGGCGATCAGGGTCTTTTGCACGCCGTGATCGGCGCAACGCTTGAGATAGTAGACGCACCCGTCCTCGCCGATCACCTTGGCCGGAACCAGGGCGAGGCAGGTTTCACACAGGGAGGTGGTCTGGCCGAGGAAGAGATAGGGCGCGCGGCTGCGGATCGGCCCCTCGGGCACGGTCGCGGATAAACCAGACGCATCCATAAACGACCAGCCCCAATGAGATCAGTTGGAAGACGTTAAACGGTCCGATCAGCTTGGGATAGGGCTTCAGAAACTCCCACAAAAACCGCTGGACGCCGTACCAGGCGACGGCGACGTAGAACCCCCGCCGCATGGCCCACGGCGCGCGGCGGGCCAGGCCGACCAGATAGACGGCGAGGAAGGCCGCCATCGCCGCGCTCTCATACATCTGCACCGGATGGCGGCCGATCTCGTCGCCGAGATCCACCGCCCACGGCAGGTTTGTCGGGACACCATAGGTGCGATCGGGGAGGCCTGAAAACAGGCAACCGAACCGCCCGACAATGATGCCCACGGCGAGCGATCCGACAAACACCCCGCCGGTGGACCCCTTGATCCCGCGCGCGGCCTTGTAGATTTCCACCGCGACGATGGCGCCAGCCATGGCGCCGGCGATCGAATGCGAGAGGGTCGGCGCCGCGTCGCGCAGGGTGTTGAGCGATCCGGCCAGCCACGCCCCCACGACCGCGCCGGCGGCGAGGCTGAAGAAATAACCGGGTCCCGTCCGCACCGCCAAGGCCTGCACCGCGTCCCTCAGGCGCCAGCGATAGAGCGCGTAGCCGGTGGCGGCGCCGCACGCCCAGGCGGCGAGGTCGAACAAGGGGTGGACCGCAGGCGACGTAGGAACGTGGATCATCGGCCCTGCCCGCCTTCTGACGTCAGATGGTGCAGCACGATGCCGCTCGTGGTGGCGACGTTGAGGGAATCGAAGCCGCCGGCCATGGGGATGGTCACGGTTCGGGCGCGCTTCAGGATTTCGGGTGGCAGCCCGGGGCCTTCGGCGCCCAGCAGAACCGCGGCGCGGGCGGGCGGCGTCAGATCGGCCAGGCGGGTGGCGCCGTTGGGCGTTAGGGCGAGAACCTCGAAGCCGTGGCGGGTGAGAAGGTTCACGATGTCTTCGCCGGCCGCCAGACGCGCGAAGGGCACGGTCAACGCCGCGCCCACCGAAACGCGGATCGCCTTGCGATAGAGGGGATCGCAGCAGGTCTCGTCGATCAGCACCGCGCTGGCGCGGAACGCGGCGGCGTTACGGAAGACGCCGCCGATATTGTCGTGATTGGCGATGCCGATGAGGACCAGAACGACGGCGCGCGGCGGCGCCGCGGCCAGCAGGGTTACGGCCGTCGACGCGGCGCCCCGCTCGCCGAACGCGAGGATGCCGCGATGGATCGGGAACCCGGCGACCGCGTCCATCACCGCCTGCCCCGCGACATAGACCGGAACCTCGGGCGCGAAGGCGGCGATCATGGGCGCGAGGCGCTCGGCGCGTTTCTCGGCGATCAGGAGGGCGCGGGTCTTATAGAGCCGGCTGCGCGCGAGCACCCGCAGCACCACCTCGCCCTCGGCGATGAAGCCGTTCTCGCGCCCGACGACGTCCCGCTCGCGCACGTCGCGAAACAACGCGATGCGCGGGTCGCGAGGGTCGTCGATGGGGAAGAGAGTGGGCACGCCTACGGCGTCGCGGCTTGCAACCGCAGCACCGCCGCCCGCACCAGCTCCAGCCGATCATTGCCGAAATACATGTCATCGCCGCCGACATAGATCGTCGGCGAGCCGAAGCCGCCGCGGGCAATCAACTCTTCGGTATTGGCTTTCAGCTGCTCCTTGACCGCTGGTTGCGCGATGCCGTCCATGACCGTCTGGACGTCCACGCCGGCGCGCCGGCAGACATCCGCCGCCACCTCGTCTTGCGAAATATCCCGATCATCGCCCCAATAAACCTCGAACGCCGCGCGGGCGAAATCGACGAGCTTGCCCATCGGCTCGAGCACCAGACAGGCGCGCATGACCTTGACGCTGTTCACCGGAAACACCGAGGGCGGCATTCTGATTTTCAAATCGGCCTGACGCGCCCAGTCCTGCAGGTCTTTGAGCATATAGCGGGCCTTCTGCGGCACGGGGGCCGCGCGGCTGGCGTAGACGGTGGGATTGACCGTATTGAATATGCCGCCGACCAGAATCGGCCGCCATCGAATGGGGGCGTCCAGCTCCCGCGCCAGAGGCTGCAGATTGTGGAAAGCCAGATAGGTCCACGGGCTGGAGCAGTCGAAGAAAACTTCAATCATCGTCAAGCCTCCCGCGCCAAGGCGTGCTTCATGCGCGCTTATACCCGTCCAGCCTTGACGCGCGAGGGCCCTTTCGACTATATCGCGCCCTCCCTTGAACGGGGCCGTCCCGTTCGATCCCTTCCGCTTGCGAAAGTCTCGCGCCATGTCACGCCGCTGCGAACTCACCGGTGTCGGCCCTAGGGTCGGCCACAATGTGAGCCACTCGAATATCAAGACCAAGCGGCGCTTCCTGCCGGCGCTCAGCCCGGTCAAACTGCAATCGGACGCCCTGGGCGCGACGTTCAAGCTGCGCATTTCGAACGCGGCCCTGCGCACGATCGATTTTCGCGGCGGTCTCGACCCGTTCCTGGTCAAGGCCAAGGACGAAGCGCTGTCGCCCCGCGCCCTGAAGATCAAAAAGCAGGTCAAGGCCAAGCTCGCCGAACAACCGGCGGCGTAAAATCCCCCATCCGTCCTTTGGCGGGTGATTGGGAAAATGCGTAAAGCGGGCTAGTCTCACGCCATGCCGCCCAGCCGCCGGGACGTCTCCACTCTGGTTTTCGCCGCCGCCCTGGCCCCGATCCCGGCGCGCGCGCAGTTGCGCGAGCCGTTGGTGATCGCGCGGGGCGGTGCGGTCGGCGATGCGCCGGAAGCCACCCTTGGCGCCTATGACCAGGCGATCCGGGACGGGGCGGATTTTCTGGAAGCCACTCTCGCCGTCAGCAAGGACGGCGTGCTGGTGGTGCGGCGGGACAACGAGCTGTCGATCACGACCGACATCGCCACACGCGCGGAGTTCTCTGGCCGGCGCGCAACCCGGATGATCGGCGGTGTGGGGCGGTCGGGCTGGTTCGCCGAAGATTTCACCCTCGCCGAGTTGAAGACCCTGATCTGCGGGCCGGTCGGCGCACGGCGCGGTCGCGGCGAGACGCCGCCCGCCATATTGACGTTCCAGGAGGTCATCGACACCGCCCGCGTCGGTTGCGTGCGCACGGCGCGGGTAATCGGGGTCTACGCCGCCCTGCCGCAACCGGCCTATTTCGCGGGCCTGGGTCTGGCGCTGGAGCCGCGCGTCGCCGAGGCGATTCGCAAGGGCGGCTATGACGCCCTCGCCGCGGCGATGATCGTGATCAGCGCCGACCGCGAACCCCTGCGAGCCTTGACCCGGCTGACCCGGGTTCGTCGCGTGCTAAGGCTCGGATCGGAGACGACCGTCGATCTGGCCGGCGCGCGCGCCGTCGCCCACGGTGTCGCGCCGGATCTGACACGGATCGTCGACGCAACCACGCCGCGCCGCCCGACGGCGACGACGTTCGTCGCACAGGCTCACGCCGCCGGCCTCTTCGTCCACGCCTGGGCCGCGCCCGCCGACCCGCAGGCCTTGATGGAAACGGCCTACGCCGGCGGCGTCGACGCAGTCTCTGCCGATCTCTCTCGCGTCGCCGTCAAGGCGCGCGCTAAAACGACCACGTCCGAAAACCGCGAGACTTGAGGCGCCATCCGCGCCATGGTGCAGGAATGGATATGACCGACGACGCCTGCTATCGGGTGCTCGAAACCCGCGACGCCCGCTTCGATGGACGCCTGTTCACCGGGGTCAAGACGACCGGAATCTATTGTCGGCCGATCTGCCCGGCGCGCACGCCCAAGCGGGAGAACGTCACCTTTTTCGCGACCGCGACGGCGGCGCAGGCGGCCGGATTTCGCCCGTGTCTGCGCTGCCGTCCCGAGGCTTCGCCCGATCTGGCCGCCTGGAAGGGTACGTCCAACACCGTCGCCCGCGCGCTGGCCTTGATCGAGACCGGGGCGTTGGACGGCGACGACATGGAGACCCTGGCGGATCGTCTCGGCGTCGGCGAGCGGCAAATGCGGCGGCTTTTTCGCCGGCATCTGGGCGCTTCGCCGGTCGCCGTCGCGCAGACCCGCCGGGTTCTCCTGGCCAAACAGCTGATCCACCAGACGCGCCTGCCGATGACCGAGGTCGCCCTGGCGTCCGGTTTCGGCAGCGTGCGGCGGTTCAACGAGACGTTCCAGGCCCTTTATCATCGCCCGCCGCTCGCCCTGCGGCGGACCGGTGGCGAAGAGGTCTCGGCGCTCGGCGGCGAGTGGATTTCCCTGCGCCTGCCATACCGGCCGCCCTATGATTGGGACGGCCTGATCGGCTTTCTTAGCCCGAGGGCGATCGAAGGCGTCGAGGCGGTGACGCCCGACCGCTACGCCCGCTCGATCGCCATCGGCGAGAATCGCGGCCTCTTGATCGTCACACCCGGCCCGCGCGACGAACTGAACGTCGCCGTGCGGTTTCCGAAGATCGCCGCCCTGCCGCTGATCATCGCCAAGGTCCGCCGGGTGTTCGATCTGGCCGCCGATCCTCAGCAGATCGCCGGTCATCTCGCGCAGGATCCTCATCTGGCGCCGCTCGTCGCGCGGCGCCCGGGTCTGCGGGTGCCTGGCGCCTGGGACGGCCTTGAGCTGGCGGTGCGGGCGATCCTCGGCCAGCAGATCACCGTGGTCGCCGCTCGCGGCCTGGCCGGCCGGATCGTGCGCGAGTGGGGCGAAGCCCTCCCGGCCGAGCTTGGCGACCAGATCGAGGGCGTCAGCCATGTTTTTCCGAGCGCCGAGCGCCTCGCATCGGTCGATCTTTCGGTCCTGCCCATGCCGCGGGCGCGCTCGGCGGCGCTGGAATCTCTCGCCCGCGCCGTCGCCGCCGATCCATTGTTGTTTGGGCCAAGGCGCGGCCTCGCCGAGGCGATCGCTATCCTCAAGGCCCTGCCGGGCGTTGGCGAATGGACCGCGCAATACATCGCCATGCGCGAACTGCGCGAGCCGGACGCCTTTCCCGCCGCCGACGTCGGCCTGATGCGGGCGCTGGAGGACGGTGACGGCCGCCGACCCAACGCCGCGCAATTGCTGGCCCGCGCCGAGACCTGGCGGCCGTGGCGCGCCTACGCCGCCCTGCATCTGTGGGCGTCGCTGGCGCCGACGCAATCGAAGGAAGGACCCACCGATGTCAAAGTCGCAGCCTGACACCCTGACCATCGACCGCATGTCGACGCCGGTCGGCGAGGCGCTGATCGTCACCGACGAAGACGGCTATCTGCGCCTTTTCCAGTGGGAGGACGAGGGCGGGCGGCGCGAGCATCTGATCCGTCGTTATTATCCCACGGCGAAGATCGTCGACGGCCGCGCGCCGGCGGCGATCCGCAAGGCGATCGAGGCCTATTTCGCCGGCCGCATCGACGCCCTGAACGGGATCAAATGGCGCGGCGTCGGCACCGATTTTCAACAGACCGTCTGGCGCGCCCTGTGCGACATCCCGGTGGGCGTGACCATCAGCTATGGCGAGCTGGCCCGGCGGATCGGCAAGCCGGGGGCCATGCGCGCGGTGGGTCTGGCCAACGGGGCCAATCCTAACGGCCTGGTCGTGCCCTGCCACCGGGTGATCGGCGCCGACGGAACCCTGACCGGCTACGGCGGCGGCCTGCACCGCAAGCGCTGGCTGCTCAAGCACGAGGGCGCGGCGTTCAAGGAAGACGCGGTTCAGCCGACATTGATCTGATCGTCGGCTTGGCGGCGACGCCGGCCTAAAGTTCCCCCCGCCCCCCGCCGTTCAGCGCGAAAAGTTGCAGCGTCCGCAGGGCCGCGAGGCGGGCGGCGTCGGCGTGGTGATCGGCGCGATCGGAGGCGAAGCCGTGGCCGGCGTCATAGCGATGGACCGGCAGGTCGGGGTATCTGTCGGCGATGGCGTCGACCACGTCGGGGGGAATGCTCGCGTCGTGGCGGCCGAAATGCAGGATGGCCGGGCATTGCGGCGCTTCGTCGATCAGTTCCGGGATGCGCCGACCGTAGTAGCAGGAGGCCGCCGCGACGCCCTCGACCCGCGCGGCCGCCAGCCACGCCGCCGTGCCGCCCCAGCAATAGCCGACCACGAACATCGGGGGGTTAAGGGCCGCGACGGCGGCGGTAAGGTCGGCGGCGACCTCAGCCCACGGGGTCTCTTCGGAAAGACGGCGACCGAGCGCCACGCCGTCGGCGTCGTAGCCGGCCTGAAAGTCCCTGTGGCGTCGGTCGTAGAATGACGGCGCCAAGGTCTCGTAGCCTTCGGCGGCGAAGGAGTCAGCGACGGCGCGGATGTGCTCGGTGACGCCGAAGATCTCCTGAATGACGATCAGCCCGCCGCGCCGCGCGTCCGTCGGCGTCGCGCGATAGGCCGAGAACTCGAAGCCGTCGAGCGGGCTGGTCAGGGAGACGGTCTCGCCCATCTAGGCTCCGAACACTTCCAGCGTGCGCGCCCGCGCCAGTTCGGCGCTGGCTTTGTGGTGGCGCTCCGGATCTTCATTGTTGAAGCCATGGCCGGCGTCTTCGTAGATATAGACCGGCACATCCGGGTGCGCGGCCAGCACGGCGGCCTTGACGTCGTCGGCAGGGATGTGGGTGTCCCGCCGGCCCAGATGGACGATGGTTGGGCAGAGGGGTTTGAGGCCCGCGTTGGCCTGCACCATGCTGCCGTAATAACTCGATGATCCGGAAAGTCTGGGCACCTTGGCGGCGGCCAGCCAGGCCAGGGAGCCGCCGTAGCAATAGCCGACGATATAAACCTTGCCGCGCGGCGCCAGCCAGTCGCGGCAGGCGGCAATGTCGCCCATCGCCTGATCGAGGGGCGTGCTCATGGCGTGGGCGATGCCCGCCTTCATGCCGGCCTCGTCATGGTCGGCGACGAAGCCGGCTTCGCGGCGGTCGTACATCGACGGCGCGACGGCCTCGAAACCCAGCGACGCCCAGCGATCGACATCGCGCCGCACGTGCTCGTCGAGGCCGAAGATCTCCTGGATGACGATCACCCCGCCCTTGCGCGCGCCGGCGGGCGACGCATGATAGGCGCCGAACGCAAAGCCGTCGGCGCCCTTGATGCTGATCATTTCGCCCATGGCAGATCCTCCCCTAAACGTTGAAGCGAAAGTGCATGACGTCGCCGTCGCGCACGACGTACTCCTTGCCTTCGGAGCGCATCTTGCCCGCTTCCTTCGCGCCCGCTTCGCCGTTCAGGCGGACGAAATCATCATAGGCGATGGTTTCGGCGCGGATGAAGCCCTTTTCGAAATCGGTGTGGATGACGCCCGCCGCCTGCGGGCCGGTGGCGCCGACCGGAATGGTCCAGGCCCGCGCCTCTTTGGGCCCGACGGTGAAATAGGTCTGCAGACCCAAAAGGGCGTAGGCCTCGTGGATTAGCCGGTCGAGGCCCGGCTCGTGCAAATCCATGGTTTCCAGGAATTCGACCCGCTCGTCGGGCGCGAGCAGGGCGATCTCGCTTTCGATCTTGGCCGAAATGACCACCGCCTTGGCGCCGTCGCCGGCCGCGCGGGTTGCAACCAGGGCCGAGAGAGCGTTGCCGTGGCCGGCGGATTCCTCATCGACATTGCACACATAGAGCGCCGGCTTGGTGGTCAACAGCTGCAGCATCCGCCACGCTTTGGCGTCGTCTTCGGGAACCGCGGCGGTGCGCGCCGGCTTTCCGGCATTGAGCTGTTCCAGCGCGAGATTGACCAGACGCAGGGTCGCGGCGCTGTCCTTGTCGCTCTTGGCGCGTTTCTCCAGGCCCGGAACGCGCTTTTCCAGGCTTTCCAGATCGGCCAGCATCAGTTCGGTGTCGATGATATCGAGGTCCGACAAGGGGTCGACCCGGCCTTCGACATGGGTGACGTCGCCGTCCTCGAAACACCGCGCCACCAGAGCGACGGCGTCGCAGTCGCGGATATTGGCCAGAAACTGATTGCCCAGCCCCTCGCCGGACGCCGCCCCGCGCACCAGACCGGCGATGTCGACGAAGGTGATCCGCGCGGGGATGATCTCTTTCGATCCGGCGATCTTGGCCAGAATCTCAAGGCGCGGCTCCGGCAGAGCCACTTCGCCGACATTCGGCTCGATGGTGCAGAAGGGATAATTGGCCGCCTGGGCCGCCGCCGTCTGGGTGACGGCATTGAACAGGGTCGACTTGCCGACATTGGGCAGGCCGACAATCGCGACTTTCAGAGCCATGGAACCTTCGGAACTAGCGGGAGACGGGCTGGACTAGCATGGTGCGTCACCCCGCCGCCAGAGCCCGGGCGGCCAGATCGCGCCAGGCACGACCCTCGTTGCGAAATTGCGGGTTGGCGCCGGCGATGCGGCGATCCATTTCGACGACCGCCTCGCGCGCCTCGCCGGCGCGGCCGTGGCGGGCGAGGAAGGCGGCGTAGCGGCCCAGGCCCTCAAGCCCCGGCAGGCGCCCGGCGGCGAGTTGATAGGCGCTCTCGGCCTCGCCAATCCGGCCCAGCGCCTCATAGGCCCGCCCCAGCGCCAGATCGGCGGCGGGCGTGCGGCTCTGCGGGTCCGTGGCTTCGAGGAGGGGCAGGGCTTCGTCCGCCCGGCCAAGCTCGATCAGGGCGGTGGCGCGGCCCAAAAGGAGGATCGGATCCTGAGCGTGAATGCCCTGGGCGGCCTGACCGAACAGAGCCTCCGCCTCGGCATGGCGCCCCAGGCTCGCCGCCGCCTTGGCCAGGCGCATCTGGTTCTGCACGGTGGGGACGTCGTCGCACGCCGCCTTGGCGGTGCGATACTCCCGGTTCGGATCAAGCGCGTCGCGCGCCATGCGGCTGACGCCGCGCGCCGCCGATCCGCCGGCGAGGCCGGGCAGGACCACGGCGATGAGGTAGATAATCGCGCCCAGCCACGGGATGACCAATATGATCCATAGCCAATACATCGGCTGATTGGTGCGCACGACGTGAACGCACAGGATCATCGACAGGATCAGGGAGGGGCCGAGGATTGGAAACACGCCGGCTGTTCCTCAGACATCCCGCGCCGCGGCGCGCGGGTCGAACTTTCCCGATGGCGCCAAGCGCATCACTTCGGCCTGATAGCGCTCATCCTCGCCGATCGCCAGCAAGGGCAGGGCCTCGGCGCAGGCGACCATCAGATCGCGCGCCCAGGCGATGTCCACCTTGTGGAAATCGCTGAGGACGTGGCCTAGCACCCGGTCCTTGTGCCCCGGATGACCGGTGCCCAGCCGCGCGCGGCGAAAATCCGGGCCGATGTGGGCGGTGATCGAGCGGATGCCGTTGTTGCCGGCCGCGCCGCCGCCGGTCTTCATGCGAAACCGTCCTGGCGCCATGTCGATCTCGTCATAGAACACCACGACATCGGCGGGCGCCAGCTTGTAAAAGCTCATGGCCTCGCCGACCGCCTTGCCGCTGTCGTTGTAGAAGGTCTGCGGCTTGATCGCCAGCGCGCGCAGGGCGCCGTTCGGCGTCGGGATATCGCCCTCGCGCGCGAGGCTGGAAAATCGCTTCCGCTCGGGGCCGAAATTCCAGTGATGGGCGATGACGTCGAGGGTCATGGCCCCGAAATTGTGCCGATTCTTCGCGTAGGCCGCGCCGGGATTGCCCAGACCCACCAGGATCAACATGGCGCGCGCTCCAGCGGGAGACGGACCGCCGATCAGCTTTCGGGGGTTGCTTCGCCTTCCGCCACTTCCTCGTCGTCGGCTTCCATCGCCGAAGACATGCCGATCGAGGCGATGGTGGCGTCGCGGTGGTGGGCGGTGAGCGAAACGCCGGTGGGCAGGACGATATCGACGGCGCGGACCGCCGAACCGACGTCGAGGCCGGTCAGGTCGATGAGGATTTCCTCGGGGATAGCGTCGGCGGGGGCCAGGACTTCCAGCTCGTGGACATTGATGGTCAGGGTGCCACCGCGCTTGAGGCCCGGCGAGGCCTCCTGATTGCGGAAGTGCACCGGCACCGAAATGCGCACCGCGCTGTGCGCGTCGACGCGGTAGAGATCGAAATGCACCGGATTGTCGGTCACCGGATGGAATTGCACATCCTTGGCGATAACCGGCTGGCTTTCCTTGCCGTATTTCAGGGTGACGAGGTGGCCCAGAAGCTTGCCGGTATGCAGAGCTTTGTTGAACTCGCCGGCCTTCACCGCGATCAACACCGGCGCCGTCGCGCCGCCGTAGAGAACACCGGGGATCATGCCCGAATTGCGCGTGGCGCGGGCGCCGCCGGTCCCCGATCGGTCGCGGACTTCAACATTCAGAACGATATCGGCCATGGGCTCTGCCTCAAATGGAGACGCCGCGCGGCGTGGCTGCGCGCGGCGAGACGGTCAGCGGCCGTCGTTGGGCGGCCAATTCAAAAGGAGCGGCTCCATACACGCCCCACGCGCGCGATGCAACGGCGGCGACGCCTCTTCGGCGCATCCCTACTTGTGGCGCCGACGCTTCTTGTGCGTCGTTGTCGCCGCCTTCGGCTTCACCACCGGCGCGACATAGGGGGGCGGCGGGGGTGCGACCTCGACCATACTGCTCTTGACCAAACAGGCGCCGGTGTCGGTCATGGCGTGCTGGCCCATGCAAAAGATGTCTTCGTAATGCGGCTTGGCCACCGCGAGGCATTGGTTGAGGTTCAACCGAACCATGTGCAGACAGGCCTCGCTGTCGGCGTCAGGCGTTGCAGCGTTCAGGCGACCGTAGGCCTCGTCACCGGCCTCCCCCAGGGCGGCGATAGCGGCCAGCTGCAAGGCGCGCAAAACAAGGGGGCCGTAAGGCTTATCTTCCGCTCTCGCCGTAATCGGCAAGGCCGGGCCGCCGGCGGCCGCGCTACGCAGGGTCGCCTCGTGATCCGACGCCGGCGTCAAGCCGCCGGACGCCGCCGCCTCGACGGCGGCCAGTCGACCGCTCGGATCAATGACCAATTCCTTTGACCAGGCCTGATGTTGCACCGAATAAGCCGACGCCTTGATCACCTTTCCGGTCGCCACGAGCCGCGCGCCGCTGGACATCAGCGCTTCCTTGGCGAGACCGGCGGCGACATCCGATCCGGCGAAGGCGGTGGCGTAGTTCGGATCGCTCACCAGATAGCCGAGAATGATGCGGCGATTGTCCTCCGAGGTCGCGGCGGCGCGCACCGAGGCCACGAAGGTCGGGCTGGCCAGCGCGGCCACCGCGCCGTAAGCCACCGCGCCGCGGATGAGCGCGCGGGGCTCATACGCCGCCGATGTGCGCAAGCCATCGGCGACGCCCGCTCCGCTGCTGAAGGCCGGTGAAACCGCGCTAACGCGTTCGATATAGGCTTGGTAGGCCGCCGCGTCGGCGACAAAGCGGTCGGACAGTCCGACGGGCGGCGCAGGCGGCGCCGGCGGCGCCTCGACCGCCGGCTCGCGGCGTGATCGGGCCAACGAGTCCAGTGGCGGGGCGAGCACCGCCAGACCGACGGTGCTCAACATCAGAAGCGTTCTCACGGATGTTAGGGAGAGCATGGTTCCTTGTCGCCTTTTCGTAACATCGAACCGGTTCGCTGCACCGCCGAATCGGCGACAATGTGACGAACGATCAATCGAACAGCTTTGACACCGACTCTTCGTTGGCGATGCGACGAATCGCCTCGCCGATCAGGCGCGCACAGCTGACCACCCGGATCTTGCCGCCGGCGCTGATCCGTCCGTCAGCCTCAATGGAATCGGTGACGACCAGCTCCTTGAGCGAGGAATTGTTGACCCGCTCGATCGCCGCGCCGGACAGCACCCCGTGGGTGATATAGGCCGACACTTCCGCCGCGCCGGCGTCGATCAACGATTGCGCGGCGCTGCACAGGGTGGTGGCCGAATCGACGATGTCGTCAAAGATGATCAGCCGCCGCCCGGACACGTCACCGATAATATTGGCCACTTCCGATTTGCCTGGCCCCTGACGGCGCTTGTCGACGATGGCGAGGCCTGCATTGAGGCGGCTGGCCAGGGCCAGGGCGCGCACCACCCCGCCGACATCGGGCGAGACGACCAACATCTCGCTGGTTTTGGCGTAGTGGGCCTTGACGTCGGCGGCGATCAACGGCGCGGCCTGCAGATTGTCGGTGGGAATGTCGAAAAATCCCTGGATCTGACCCGAATGCAGATCCATGGTCAGCACCCGGTCGGCGCCGGCGCGGGTGATCAGATTGGCCACCAGCTTGGCGGAAATCGGCGTGCGCCCGCCGACTTTGCGGTCCTGCCGCGCATAGCCGAAATACGGGGTCACCGCCGTGATCCGCCGCGCCGACGCGCGCTTGAGCGCATCGATGCAGATCAACAGTTCCATCAGATTGTCGTTGGCCGGGTAACTGGTCGACTGAAGGACGAAAACGTCTTCGCCGCGCACGTTTTCGTCGATGGTCACCCAGGCTTCATTGTCCGGGAAGCGTTTGACCTGCGCGCGTGTCAGCGGCAGGTCCAACGAGGCGGCGATCGCCTCGGCGAGGGGGCGATTGGAATTACCGGCCAACAGCTTCATCAAATTCCCCGCGGCGCCGCTATTTAAGAATCGAGTTTTTAAGGAACCGAGCTGGCTTTAACAGCGCCGGCGTCAGACTTCCAGCATGATCGCCGACAGCAGGCGGCCATAGTCGTCCTCGCCCCGATGCAAGGCGCGACGGTTGGAGAAAAATGCGTCCGGCTCGGCGCAGGTGTCGCGGCCGATCCAGGCGCGGGTGTCGATTCCGAGCGCGCCCAATCGCGAAAGGGCGAAGGCCGGAAGGTCGAACTGGTATTTGTCCGACGCGACGCCCGGCGTGAAGAACCGGTCATTGTCGCGGGAGTTGGCCACGAACTGTGCTTTGAATTCAGCGCCAACTTCGTACGAGGCGGGACCGATGCACGGCCCGACGACCGCGACCATACGGCCCGGCGCCGCGCCGAGCTTCGTCATTGCCGTCACCGCCGATTCGATCACTCCGCCCAGGGCGCCGCGCCAGCCGGCGTGGACGGCGCCGACGACGCGCGCCTCGCCGTCGGCGATCAGAATCGGCGCGCAGTCGGCGGCTAGGGCGCCGCAGATCAGGCCCGCCTTGTCCGTCACCACCCCGTCGGCCTGCGGCCGATCGGCGCCGAACGGCGCCTCGGCGACGATCACCTCGTTCGAATGGATCTGGTGGCAGGTATTGAGCGCCCAAACCTCCCGTCCGAACGTGGCGGCGGCGCGGCGGCGGTTTTCGGCCACGTCGACGGACCGGTCGCGCGAGCCACGCCCGACGTTGAGGCTGCCGTACAGCCCGGTCGAGACGCCCCCATTCCGGGTAAAAAAGGCGTGGCGGACCCCAGGGATGGCCGCGAGCAGGGGCGAGGTGAGGATGGGCGGCGCGGTCATGGCTCAAACCCCGGCGCCGACAGGCCCGGCGCGTGCAGGCAGACGACCTTGAACAGATCGCCCATTTTATCGGCGGCGATCAGGCGCTCTAGCTGCCGGCCGATCTGGTCGGACTTGTCGGGCCGCGCGCGGGCCAGGGCGGCGGCGCGGGCTTTTATGCCCAGACGTTGCAGGAAATCGCCCTGTTTCAAGATTGCGGTGGCTTCAAGACCGGCCGATTCAGCGGCGGCGGCCAAGGTTGGAAAATCCACGTGCGCGGTGAGATCGGCGGCGCCCGGATGATGGAGCGGATGCTCGTTGCGGTGGCCGCGCAGGGCCTGCAGGGTGTCGCCGTAGCCGGGCGTGTCGCGCCCATAGTCGATGAACAGCGCCGCGCCCCGGGCCGCGCCGATCAAACCGGCGACCGTGCGGGCCGTCTCGGCCAGGGCGACGCAGTGCTCGTGGATCATCGGCCCTGCCTCGTCTTCGTAAGCGGGAACGAAGGCCAAATCACCCTTCGCATCCACCCCCACCCGCCGCTCGGCCCACCAACCTTCAACGAAGATCATCTGCGTAATCGGCAGGCAGTCGAGGAATTCGTTGGCGAGGATGATCATCGGCGCGTCGGCCGGGAGGTCGGCAAGGCTCGCCGCCCACCGCACGCAATAACCCTCAAGCGCGGCGCCCTGGCGCGTGCGCAGGGGTGCGCTGGTCTCCACGAGCCAAATCTCGCAAGCCGCCAGAAACGCCGGCGCGGCCTTCGCCGCGCGCAGGACATCGCGCATCATGGTTCCGTCGCCGGGGCCGAGCTCCACTAGGCGCGCGCGTGGCGGCGCGCCGAGGCGCTCCCATACCTCCGCCGCCCACAGACCCAGGAGTTCGCCGAACATCTGCGAGATCAAGGGGGCGGTGACGAAATCTCCCGTCTCGCCCAGTCGCGGCGCCGTGGCGTAATAACCATCGTCGGGGTCGTGCAGGCACAAGGTCATGTAGTGGGCCACCGAGATCGGCCCGCTCAGGGCGATCGCGGCGGTCAGGCGGTCACGCAGGCTCATCGGCGGGACGGGCCGGGGACGCGCGCAGAGCCCGCCAGATCAAGGCCGCACCGACAATCACCATCGGGGCCGACAGCATCATGCCCATGGTCAGGCCCAGCGGCAGGTGCTGAAAGCCTTCGTCCGGCATGCGGACATTCTCCAGCGCGATGCGCGAGAGGCCATAAACAAGAACAAAAAGGCCGGATGTCGCCCCGGACTTTTGCAACCAGCCGGCCCGGTGCGTCGCCCAGCGCAGGATGAAGAACATAACCACGCCTTCCAGCCCAGCCTCATACAGTTGGCTGGGGTGGCGGGGCTCTTCTCCCGCGACGCAGACCCCGTTGGCGTAGGTGGCGATATTGGGGCTGCAGAACTTGATCGCCCAGGGCACGTGGGTCACCCGCCCCCAAAGCTCGCCGTTGATGAAGTTGGCGACCCGGACCAGCGCTATGCCGATGGGCGCGCACGGGGCCACCATGTCGCTCAGGCGCAGAAGATCGATCTTCTGCGCGCGGGCGAACAGCACAATGGCGACGGTCACGCCCAGAAATCCACCGTGGAAACTCATTCCGCCGTGCCACAGGCGAAACACCTCGAACGGGTCGGCGGCGAGAGCCTCGCGCGCCTTGGCCAGAGGCAGCATGTAAAACAAGATATAGCCGATCCGTCCGCCGAGGATGATTCCGAGGGTCAGCCACAGGATCAGATCGTCGATCTGCAAGGCACTCGCCGGCGGGCCGCGCTCGCCCCACAGCCGGGCGTTGCGGATCAGTCCCAGGGCGTAGCGCCATCCCAAGACAATGCCGGTGATATAGCCCAGCGCATACCAGCGCAGCGCGAACGGCCCCAGCGTCAACCGACCCACATGCACCGGCGGGAGGGTGAAGATCTCGGGCCGGATATTCGGAAAGGGCAGGGCCATCGGCGCCATCCTAGCCGGATATCGCGGCGAGGTGTAGGGTGCCTAGAGCAAACCCCGTTCAGACGGAATCGTCCGAACGGTGATAATTTGCTCTAGATTCAAAAGTGCAGAGCCTGGTTCAGCGCCAGCATCTGTTCCGTGCAAACGCATCAGGCTCTAAGCGCGCCGAACCGGGCTAGTTTTATACTTGCCTTGTTTCCCCTGACCGAACCTTAACGACCCATTGTCGATATTGGTCTGGACGTATGCAAACTTAGGCTTACAGTCTTCGATGAGGATGAGACGCGAGTTGAATCCGAATGATCAGCGTCCGCGGGGGGGGAGCGTCGATGTCCAACGTCGCCGGCAAGGCCTACGCGATGAACATCCTGACCCCGATGAAACCGGGTCGGACCTGGATCACCGCCCTGATCTTTCGCTATGCGCGCGCCGTTCCGGCGACCCTGTCGGGCCTGTTGGGGCTCTCGATCATTCATTTCGCGCGGTGGGTGATCATCCGCCGCAACCAGTGGCCCGACGTCGGTCAGGGGCCGGAGCGCCTCGCCAACGATTACATGCTGTTTTGCAGTAATTTCAACGGCACGTGGGATCAGTACATCGACGCTTTTTCGGACGGTATTCCCAACGGGTTGAACCTGTTCTGGTATTCCAGCACCAAATATCCCGGCTCGATCCCAATCGGTCCGTTCAAGGCCTATATCCGCGCCAATCAGATCGACACCGACTATTACTACAACGCGACCCCCGGCGCGGCGCAGCGCGATATCAAGGCCGCGCTCAGGGTGCGCGAGGCCCTAGTCGACCTGGCGGCGGCTCACGGTCGCCTGACGCCGGCCGGTTTCGCCGCCGCCTATCGCCAGACGCTGGTCAAGGTGCAGAACGATCTGGGCGCGCAGGGTCCCGCGCCGGTGGCGTCAAATGACAGCTTCAACGCCGATCTGAACCGTCAGCCTTACGTCGCCGCCCGGTGGGGCGCCGGGGCGGCCGGTGGCAGGGCCTAGGGAGCACCGATGCCGACCATTGACGGAGGCCACGTCTTTTTGACCGTTCTTGCGCCGGTGCGGCGCACGCCATTTAGGCGGTCGGACGGAACCCTCACTTCGCCCGAAAACGCGCTGCGGGAGGCTCTGGCGGTATTGCCCACCGCGCGGCAGTCCCCGGCCTGCGACCTAGCCCCGTGCGACAGTCCCTTCAGCCGCAACACCCGCAATCACTTCGTGCGCATGGCGGTAATCGGCAACGCCGCCTTCAACGGTCGCGACCACACCGACGCGATCCGCAACGCCCTGCCGGGGGGCGCCGATCCAGCCATCGCCAAGCCGTCCGATTCCCTGGCCTCGCCCTATCTGATGCTGGCGATCGACTTTGATGTCGACGGCAACCCGCAAGTTGCGCAGACCACCTATCTGGAGACCCTGTGGCGCACCATGCAGGCGGAGCTGCACGACCTTCTGCGCCATTGTGTCGGGTTCGACGAGGTCAAGGACGCGGCGGGCTTTTGCGTCTGGATCGGGCGGCGCCAGATCGAAACCTCCATGCCGTTCAACGACTATTGGGCCCACCCGTCGGGCTCCGGCCCGCCTGGCCTCCTGCGCAAGATCTGGGGGTTGTTGTTCGGGGCAGCCTTTGCGGCCGCGCCCGGCGGCGATCTGCCGACCGTGCTGAAATCCCTCTACCTGCAGCGGCAGTTCATCCCCTTCGCCATCCGCAACCAGGGCGTCAGCGACGACGATCTCTATCAACGTTTCGGCGCTTTCGTCGCCGCCTTCGATCCGGCCGGCCCGACCCCGACCCAGGCGTCGGGAGTGTTGGGAGGATGACCGCCGCGCCCCTCGATCTGGCTGACATTCAGGGCAATATCCTCACCGCCTACGGCAAGCAGGGCTTTCCCAAGGGTTGTTTCCTGCTCCTCAACATCCGCGACGCGGCCAAGGGGCGGGCCCTCCTGGCCACGCTGCTGCCGCGGGTCACGACGGCGTTGCGCTGGCCGTCCACCAAGTCCATTCCCACCGGCGCCTTGGCGGTGGAGCGGCCGAGGGTGACCCTCAATATCGCCTTCACCTTCCTGGGTCTTCTGGCCCTGAGGACGCCGGTGCGCACCCTGCGCGGATTGCCCGATGAGTTCATCGACGGCATGGCCGCGCGCGCCTCGATCCTCGGGGACGACTTGTCGACCGGCGCCATGGTGACCTGGGACCCGATCTGGCGCCGCGAGGATGACCCCAAGACCCAGGTTCACGTCCTGGTGACGCTCAACGCCCAGATGGATCCGGCCACCGGTCAGCCGGTCGCCGACCTTGGCGAGGAGGCGGCGTGGATCAGGAGTCTGTGCGCCGCCAGCGGTGACGCCGTTGTTGTGCTTTCCGGCCACGGGGCGGACGGGGCGCAGGACGCGCAGGCCCTGTCGGCCATCCTGCAGGCCGGTCCCGACGGGCGATTCGATCCGCTGCCGGCGGAGCACTTCGGTTTCACCGACGGCATCGGAGATCCGGTGTTCGTCGGCCAATATCCGCCGGACGCCGAGGCCGTTCGCGTGGTCGGCAACGGCGCTTTGACCGGCGACGCCCGCTGGCGTCCCCTGGCGATGGGCGAGTTCCTGCTCGGCTATCCCGACGAAGCGCAGGAAATCGCCGGCGCCGCCATGCCGCTGGCCTTCAGCCGCAATGGAACCTTTTTCGCCTATCGCAAGCTGCAGGAAAACGTCGTCGCTTTCCGAACCTTCATCGATGCGTCGAGCGCCCGATTCGGCGCCGTGTTCGGCATCCCCGACCCGCTGGAGGCGCGCGAAACCCTGCTCGCCAAAATCTCCGGGCGATGGGCCGATGGCGTGCCGATCGCTCTGGCCCCGAACTTTGCCGCCTGGCAGGCGTTCGATCATCGCATTTCACTGACCGGCGATCGGCCCCGCGCCTTGTCGGATTTCAGCTATCACGATGATCCGGCGGGCCTGAAATGCCCGGTGACGGCGCATATGCGCCGGGCCAACCCGCGCGACGCCCTTGATCCGCTGGATGGTCCGGGCAAGCCGCGCGCGCCGAGCGGCTCGGTGCTCAACAATCGGCGGCGGATTCTACGCCGGGGCCTGCCCTATGGCGCCGCCGCGCCAGGGGCTGCACAGGAGGGCGAGCACGGCCTGATCTTCATGGCCGTTTGCGCGAGCTTGTTCCGCCAGTTCGAGTTCACGCAGCAGCAGTGGATGAACTACGGCCTCGACTTCTACGCCGGCAATGACACCTGCCCGCTCGTCGGCGCGCGCGCCGAGGGAGCCAAGTTCGTGATCGCCGCCGATCCCGCCGCCGGCCACCCGCCGTTCATCCTCGACAGGCCGCCGCGCTTTGTCGAGACGCGCGGCGGCGCCTATTTCTTCACCCCCAGCCTGACCGCTCTGCGCATGCTGGCCATGGGGGTTGTTGATCCGACTTGAGGGATCAGCTCGCACGCGAGCGCTTCGACGACAGCCTGAGGGTTCTTCTCAATCACTGTCAGCAGCACGCGAGCCGTCGCATCGACGTTTCGGCCTTGTTCCCATCCTTCGAGAGTGCGCGCCGGAACGCCGAAGCGTTGTTCGAATTCCTTCGGGCTTTTGGCCACCGCCTTGCGGATTCGTCGGACCTGCTCCGCTGGCATGGCGGTTACGATGCGGGTCGGCAGCGCAATCTTGCCGTCCAGATGGTCGCGAACCTCGCGCAGGCTCTCGATCAGGTCGCGGCCAAAGTCGGTATCGTTATCGACGGTGTTCATTTCAGGGTCTCCAATAGTGAAAGAACGGCCCTGCGCTGGGCGTTCGACAGGTCCGATTGGTGAGATTTGGCGTAGGCCAACAACAGATAGGCGGCGTCACGGACGCGGATCACCAGATAGATGGCCCGACCACCGCCGCTCTTGCCCTTTCCGCCAAAGGCGAAGCGGAGTTTCCGGACTTCGTTCATGCCCTTGATCACATCATCAGCCTCGGGGTTGGCGATGATCGCGTCTTCCAGGGCTCTCAGTTCGTCTTCAGTGACGCCGAGGGCTTTGGCGGAGCGGTCAAAGGCGCGGGTGCGGACGATGTCCATGGCCGGAAAATACGCCAATAGCGTAGTTTGTCCAGAGAAACTACGCCGTTAGCGTATTCTTATTCGGACTGGGCCCTCGTCGTGATAGCGCAGGATCATCGACTGGCCGGCGGTGGCCATCAGCCGGCCGTCCTCGGCAAAGAGACGGATGTCCCCGTGCACGACGCCGCCGGAGAGGCCGGTGATGGTGATGTCGCACAAGACCCATTGCGTCGGGACGATGCGCAGGAAACGGATGGTGTTGTCCAGGCTGTTGCCGCCGGCGTTGCGACCGAGCGCCGACGCGATGCCGGAGGGGACGTGATCGGCCATGATCGCCAGCAGCCCGGCGTCGACCGGCTGGCCCTCTCGCGATCTCGACCACAGAATCAGCTGGCCGTCGTCGCTGCCCTGGCGGCGCCCGAGGGGCCGTTCGTGGCGGCCGCGCGCCACGCGGACCTCAAGCCGCGAGTGAAGATCGGGCTGGCCGCTGTTCCACCGGTCGCTGGCGTCGCAATCCTCGGGCTTCGGGACAGCGGGCGCCTTGACCCATTGCTGATCCAGCGGATCGGGCCGCGATCCCAGAGCGGCGTTGACGGTCAGGATCTCCTTGTCGCCGACATGGGCGATCACCCGCGCCTGGCTGGTGTGTTTGCCGTGCGTTGGAACCCAGACGTCGAGGTCGAGGATCGACGGCGGACGGGCGAAGGAGAGATATTGCGCCGTCGCCCACACCACCGGGCGCTCGCAGGTCTGCTCCATCGCCTTGATCGCCGCCGCCAGGCCCACGCCGCCAAACATGAACAGCTTGCCGGGCGGCCCGACGCACAAATTGTCCTGTAGCGGCAGGAACCAGCGGTGCGGGTTGTGCGTCGCGGTGACGTTCAAAAAGGATGGGCTCATGGTGTCGTGCATAAAGCAGATTGCGCTCGCCTAGACTACCGGCGGCGGGAAGCGCTTCGCCAGCGACGTGGCGGAAAGCTCCATCACCGACTTGATCAGCCAGGCGCCCATCAGACCGGGCGCGCCGAGGGTTCGCGCGCCGATGAAGAACAGGGCGCCCGAGGCCGCGGCGCACAGGCCCGTCGCCGCCAGAACGCGACGCGACGCTCCGGCGCCTTGGAGCTCCACGATGCGCAATTGGACGAAGCTGTTGATGACGACGGCGGCGGCGAAAGCCCCGGTGGGCAAGCCCAGCGGCAGATGCAGGCTCGAAATCGGCAGATGCGGCGCCAGCCCGACAAGGCCAATCACGCCGATCAGGAACATCAGACCCGCGCCCGCTGTGAGCCGCCAGGCTTCGCGAATGAAGGGGCTGCGCGGTCCCTCGGCGACCCGGCGCGCGAACAGGATCGGACCCAACAGATAGGGGATGAACCAGAACTTGCTGAACACCTCATAGATCAAATAATAGCCGGCCCAGGCTTCCGGCGTCAGATAGCGCAGGCCAAACACCCGGTCGGCCCCGCCGCTGATCGCCGCCACCAAGGATACGCCGGCGAACTCCAGCCATCGATGGTCGGCGAAAAGACCGATGATCCGTGACGTCATGGACGCCCTTGATTTGCCTTTGTCGGCGCCGCGACCGGCGGCGATCCAGACGCCGGCCGTCGCCGCCAGCGCCAGACGTGCCACGGTGGAGACGCCGATCGCGACGGCCAGGGGCCAGCCCAGCCACACCAGGACGGCGACGATCGCCAGTCCGCCGGCCAGTCCGCCTTGTTTGAGCCAGATGGCGGCTGCGTGACGACCGTCCAGGTCGAGCCAGACCCTAAGATCGGTGGCCGCGAACCCGGCCACACACAGGCCGGGCGTCGACATCAGGGCGGCGACGTCGATGTGCGGATCGGCGAAGCGCCAGACCAGGGCCACGATCGGCGAGGCGGCGATCCCCTTGAGCGCGCTCGCCGCCAGTGCGGCGCGGACGTCGACATCCCGGGCGGCTGACCCGCTGGCTCCGGCCAGGGCCGCGGCCTTGATCGTGCCCGGCTCTAGGCCCGCCGACATTGAGGCGATGAAGAAATAGCCCAGCAGACCCTGCAGCAGGCGCGGATCGACTCGCCCCTTGAGGGCGATGAAGGTCGCCACCACCACCGCGGCGGCCAGGAGATAGGCGCCGGCGGTGAAAACGGCCCGCCGACCCAGCTGCGCCCACGGCCCCGCCACTACCGATCCCTCACTGTTGCCCGACAAGCCCATCTACGCTAGGCTAGCGTATACGGAAAATGTTTCAGCTGGGGCGAAACACATGCGCAAATCAACCTTGGGTCTTTTGACGGGCCTGATCTTCCTGTTGGGTCAGGGCGCGGCGATGGCCGCCAACAACGACTCCCGTTGTCTGCGGCGGGACGAGCGGGAGGGGCAGGACGTTTACCTCGCGCGCCTCCACAACGCGTGCGACGCCCGCTGGCGCAGCTTCACGCCGGCCCGACCGACCTCCGGCAAGGCCTATGACGACTATATGCGGCGCTGCGACAAGCCCTGCGCGGCGATCCTCGCCGGCGGCGCGCCGAACGGAGCTCTGCTGGCCGGCGCCGCCCTGGTTGCGGGCGGGGCGGCAGTGGCGGCCGGCGCCAAGGGCGGCGGTTCGCCCGCCAGCCCCTAGCCTTTAGCGCCTATTCGGCGGCGGGTTCGTCGCCCTCGATCGCCGTATCGCGTCCGCCCGCGCCCATGGCGCGTTCGGCGATGCGCGCCGATTTGCCGCGACGATCACGCAGATAGTAGAGCTTGGCCCGGCGCACCGCGCCGCGACGCTTCACTTCGATCGATTCGATCATCGGCGACAGCACCGGAAACACCCGCTCGACGCCTTCGCCGAAGCTGATCTTGCGGACGGTGAAATTCTCCTGCAGGCCGCCGCCCGAGCGGGCGATGCACACGCCCTCATAGGCCTGGACGCGCTCGCGCTCGCCCTCCTTGATCTTCACATTGACGCGGACGGTGTCGCCCGGCTGGAAGGCGGGGATTTTCTTGCCCGAGATGAGACGGTCGATCTCTTCTTTTTCGAGCTCTTGAATGATGTTCATTGCATTTAATCCTTTGGTTTACTGGGCTTATTCGCCCTTTGGCTGTTGATTAGCGAGATGCGCCGCCCACAAATCCGGACGCCGCTCGCGCGTGACTGACTCCCGCTGACCCCGCCGCCACTTGGCCACCTCTCCGTGGTGACCCGACAGCAGAACCTCCGGAATCTCCCGGCTCTCGAACGCCCGCGGTCTGGTGAACTGCGGATGCTCCAGGAGCCCGTCTTCGAAGCTCTCTTCACTCAAACTGGCCGCCTCGCCCAGTACGCCGGGCAGTAGCCGCACACAGGCCTCGATCACCACCAGGGCCGCCGCCTCGCCGCCGGCGAGCACCGCGTCCCCGACCGAGACTTCCTCGAAACCGCGCGCGTCGAGCACCCGCTGATCCACCCCTTCGAAGCGTCCGCACAGAACCACCAAACCGGCGGTTTGCGCCCACGTCTTGACGCGCGCCTGGCTTAAGGCCCGCCCGCGCGCGCTCATATACAAAAGCGGGCGCTCGCCGACCTCGATGCTGCCCAGCGCCGAGGCGATCACGTCCGCGCGCATCACCTGTCCGGGGCCACCCCCGGCGGGGGTGTCGTCCAGGAAGCCGCGCTTATCCTTGGAAAAGGCGCGAATGTCCACCGTTTCCAGCGCCCAGAGATTTTGCTCCCGCCAAGCCGTCCCGATCAAGGACACGCCTAGCGGCCCCGGAAAGGCTTCGGGAAACATGGTGAGGACGGTGGCGACGAAGGGCATGGGGTGGGCCGGACAACAAAACATCCCTCCCCTTTATGGGGAGGGTCGGCCGAAGGCCGGGGTGGGGAAGCGTCGCGCGTCACCCAATCGAGGCGATCACGAGAACCCCACCCTGACAGTCTCGCCGTCTGTCCATCCCCATACGCCGACGGAGGGAGGAAAAAAACCTAAAGCCGCTCGATGATCGTCACGTTGGCTAGGCCGCCGCCTTCGCACATGGTTTGCAGGCCGAAGCGTTTGCCGCGGGCGTGCAGGGCGTGGACCAGCGTGGCCATCAGCTTGGTTCCCGATGCGCCGAGCGGGTGGCCCAGCGCAATGGCGCCGCCGTTGACGTTCAGGCGGGCCGGATCGGCGCCGGTGTCCTTGAGCCACGCCACCGGCACCGAGGCGAAGGCTTCGTTGACTTCGAACAGGTCAATGTCGTCGATGGTCATGCCGGCCTTGGCCAGAGCCCGCTTGGTGGCCGGAATCGGCGCCTCGAGCATGATCACCGGATCGCCGCCGATAACCGACAAATGGTGGATGCGCGCGAGCGGTTTGACGCCCAGGGTCTTGAGGCCCGCTTCGCTGACGATCATCACGCCCGACGCGCCGTCACAGATCTGGCTGGAACTGGCGGCGGTGAGCCGGCCGTTTTCCTGCAACAGCTTCACGCCCTTGATGCCGTCCAGGCTGGCGTCGAAGCGGATGCCTTCGTCGACGGTGTGCAGAGATGTGGTTCCGTCGGCGTCGGTGATCTCTATGGCGATGATTTCGTCCTTGAACGCGCCGCCTTGCGTGGCCGCGATCGCCTTCTGGTGGGTGTTGTAGGCATATTCGTCCAGCTCATCCTTGGTCAGGCCGTATTTCGCGGCGACCATTTCGGCCCCCATGAACTGGCTGAACTGGATGTTTGGATAGCGCGCCTTCTGGCGCGGGCTCATCGGCGAGCCCATACCCGCCTGGTGGGTGAGGATGACCGAGGTTCCCATCGGCACGCGGGTCATGCTCTCGACGCCGGCGGCGATGACGATGTCCTGGGTGCCGCTCATCACGCCCTGGGCGGCGAAGTGCAGGGCCTGCTGCGAGGAGCCGCACTGGCGGTCGACGCTGGTGGCCGGCACGCTTTCGGGGAAACGCGAGGCCAGGACCGCGCCACGCGCGACATTGTTGCCCTGTTCGCCGACCTGGCTGACGCAGCCCATGATCACGTCTTCGATGAGGGCCGGATCGGCGCCGGTGCGGTCCAGCAGGGCGTCGAGCACTTCGCCGGCGAGATCGGCGGGATGCCAGCCGGCCAGCTTTCCCTTCTTGCGACCGCCGGCGGTGCGGGCGGCGGCGGCGATATAGGCTTCGGGCATATCAGAGGTCCTTCGGGGCAGGGTCGTGAAAACTGTAGATAAGCCTTAGACACCTCGACGCAACGTCAACCAACGGCGATTTGTTGACGCGTGACGGCGGCGGCTTGGCGCGCTAGGAGGGCGCCCACGCTAGAGAACGATGATTTTTGATGGAATCATCAAAAATCTGAATCGTGCTCTAGATTCAAAAGTGTAGAGCCTGATTCAACGTTTGCATCTGTTCCGTGCAGACGCATCAGGCTCTAGCATAAAGGCTTTCCTTCCGGTGCGCATTCCCCAGGCCCGCCTCGACCAGGTGTTCGACCGCTTCCGCGAAGTCGAGGCGCGCATGGGCGTGGCCGCCGACGGCGGCGAAATCGTTCGGCTGGGCAAGGAATACGCCGAGCTGAAACCGGTGGCGCAGTTCGCCGAACGCCTCGCCAAGGCGCGCGTCGAGCGCGAGGAGCTGGAGGTCATGCTCACCGGCGGCGACGCCGACATGGCGGCGCTGGCGCAGGAGGAATTGGCCGAACTCGACGCCCGCCTGCCTGATATCGAGCGCGAACTGGCGCTCCTGCTCGCGCCGCGCGACGCCGACGAAAATGCGTCGGCCATTCTGGAGGTCCGCGCCGGCACCGGCGGCGACGAGGCGGCCCTGTTCGCTGGCGACCTCTTTCGCATGTACCAGCGCTATGCCGCCACGCGCGGCTGGCGGGTGGAGGTGGACAGCGTCTCCGAGGGCGACGCCGGCGGTTACAAGGAAATCATCGCCTCCATCGGCGGCGACGGCGTGTTCGGCCGGCTGAAGTTCGAAAGCGGCGTCCATCGGGTGCAGCGCGTGCCCGACACCGAAACGCAGGGGCGCATCCACACCTCGGCGGCCACGGTCGCGGTCCTGCCGGAAGTCGAGGACGTTGATATAGAGATAAAAGACGGCGACCTGCGCATCGACACCTATCGCGCCAGCGGCTCGGGCGGCCAGCACGTCAACAAGACCGACTCGGCGGTGCGCATCACCCATTTGCCGAGCGGCATCGTGGTCACCTCGTCGGAAAAATCCCAGCACCAGAACCGCGCCCGCGCGATGAAGGTGCTGAAAGCGCGGCTCTACGATCAAAAGCGCGAGGCGCTCGATCTCGAACGCTCGCAAGCGCGCAAGAGCCAGGTCGGTTCGGGCGATCGTTCCGAGCGCATCCGCACCTACAACTTTCCGCAGGGCCGGGTGACCGATCACCGCATCAACCTGACCCTGTACAACCTCGCCAAGGTCGTCGAAGGCGAAGCCCTCGACGATGTCATCAATCCCCTGATCGCCGAAGATCAGGCCGCGCGTCTGGCGAGTTTGGAAGAGGGCTAGGGGGCGCGTCGCGGGCGCCGGCCACACCGCCTCCCGCCGTCAAACCTCTCAGCGCCGCGTTGGCGATGGTCAGTTTGGCGAAGGACCAGCCGCCGCCGGCCGCTTCGATATCCTCAATCATTCGCCGCGCGGACTCCACGGGGACAGGATGAGCGGCGGCCCAGGCGGCGACGTGGGCGGCGGCGCGTTCGGGGTGCTCGGCGGCGGGCGCGACGCCGGCGTGGGCCATGATCGCGCCGGTCAGGGCCGCCTGCTCGGCGAGCATGTCCTCGATCAGGCGGCGCACCGCGAGGCGTTCATAGGCGTCGCCGACCGCGCGCGCGGCGGCGGCGGCGCGCAGCCGGTCAAAGCCGAACTGGCCGCCGACGCGGTAGTAAACGAAGGCGGTCGGGGCCAGCGGCCAGTCCTGCGCCTTGGCCAGGTCGGTCAGGGTCGTCACCGAGGTCAGGGGCCGCATCAGCGCGACGGCATGGGCGAGCGCCTTGGGCGCGCCGGCCTTGATCCAGGCGTCGCCGCGCCGCACCGCCGCTCGCCGTTCGAACGGCGAGAGCACGGCCGGCGCCAGGCGCTTGAGGGCGTCGCTCGCCGGGCGATAGGCGTCGATCAGCGGGCGCACGCCGGACGCCTCGCGCATGGCCCGTCCCGCCAATTCATAGGTCTGCACCCGCAAGACATCGACCAGTTCGCGGTAGAGCGCGGTCTGGCCGGCGGTCGCGCCCTTGCCGTCGAGCCGGTCCACGCGCGTCCAGATTTCGTCAAAGCGCAGCACCTCCCGCGCCGCCTCGAAGGCGGTGACCAGCGCCGCGGTGTCGCAGCCGGTGGCCGCGCGCAGCCGTCCGGGAAAGGTCGGGCCGCACAGATTGATCATCTCATTGCCGATCACCGTGGCGATGATCTCGCGGCGCAGCCGGTGGCGGCGCATCTGGTCCTCGAAAGGCGCCAGGGCCTTGGGAAAATAGCCGCGCAAGGTCGCCTGGAACACCGGATCGTCCGGCGCGTCGGATGCGATCAGGTCATCGAACAGGTCGAGCTTGCCGTAAGCCAGCAGGACCGCGAGCTCCGGCCGCGTCAGGCCCTTGCCAGCCAGGGCGCGCGCCGCCAGAACGCTCGCGTCGGGCAGGCCTTCGATCTGGCGATCGAGACGCCCGCGCCGTTCCAGATCCAGCATGAAGCGAGTCTGGGCTTCCAGGCCCGCCGGCGCGTTGGCCTCCAGAAGCGACAGGGCCAGGGTCTGGTCGTAGTTGTGGCGCAGGACGTGGTGGGCGATCTCGTCGGTCATCGAGGCCAGCAGGGGATCGCGGTCGGCGGCCGCGAGCTCGCCCGAGCGCTCGGCCATGCCGGCGAGGATCTTGATGTTGACCTCATGATCGGAGGTGTCGACGCCGGCGGAATTGTCGAGGGCGTCGGTGTCGATGCGCCCGCCGGCCAGAGCGAATTCGATCCGGCCGGCCTGGGTGAAGCCCAGATTGGCGCCTTCGCCGACCACCCGGCAACGCAGGTCGGCGCCGTTGACGCGCACCGCGTCGTTGGCCTTGTCGCCGACGTCCAGGTTCGATTCCCCAGTGCTCTTCACATAGGTGCCGATGCCGCCCAGATAGAGCAGCTCGGTGCGTGATTTCAGACTGGCGGTGATCAGATCGGCCGGCGCCAGGGCGTCGACGGCGACGTCGAGCAGGGCCTTCACCGGCGCACTGAGCGGGATGGATTTCAGCTCCCGCGACCACACCCCGCCGCCCTCGGAAATCAGGGTCTTGTCGTAGTCGTTCCACGACGACCTGGGCAGGTCGAACAGGCGCTTGCGCTCGGCCCAGCTCGCCGTCGTGTCCGGCTCGGGATCGATGAACACGTGCCGATGGTCGAACGCCGCCCGCAGGCGAATGGCGTGGGACAGCAGCATGCCGTTGCCGAACACGTCGCCGGACATGTCGCCCACGCCGATCACGGTGAACGGGTCGCGCTGGATATCCTTGCCCAGCTCGCGGAAGTGCCGCTTGACCGATTCCCACGCCCCCCGGGCGGTGATCGCCATGGCCTTGTGGTCATAGCCGACCGAACCGCCCGAGGCGAAGGCGTCGCCCAGCCAGAAGCCGTAGTCGTGCGCCACGCCGTTGGCGATGTCGGAGAACGTCGCCGTGCCCTTGTCGGCGGCAACGACAAGGTAGGGGTCCTCGCCGTCATAATTGACGACGCTCTTGGGGTGGATGACGACGTCCGCCGCGTCGATGGTATCGGTCAGGTCGAGCAAGCCCGAAAGGAAGATCTTGTAGGCGCTGATCGCCTCGGCGCGCACGGCGTCGGCCGATCCGCCGCGCGGCAGGGCCTTAGGATAGAAGCCGCCCTTGGAGCCTACCGGCACGATGACGGCGTTCTTGACCTGCTGGGCCTTGACCAGACCCAGCACCTCGGTGCGGAAATCGTCGCGACGGTCGGACCAGCGCAGGCCGCCGCGCGCGACCGGCCCCATGCGCAGATGCACGCCCTCGACATTGGGCGCCGAGACAAAGATTTCGCGATAGGGCTTGGGGGCCGGCAGATCGATCAACTCGCGGCTGGCGACCTTGAAGCTGATGTGCGCCTTTTGGCCACCCGCGGCGTCCGGTTGATAATAATTGGTGCGGGTGATGGCGTTCACCAGGGCAGCGAGCCGGCGCAGCACCCGGTCGTCGTCCAGGCTGTTGACGGCTTGCAGGGCCGTCTCGATCACCGCATTGAGGGTTGCCGCCGCCTTATCGCGCGCCTCAAGATCGGCGTCGGACGACGGGTCAAACCGGGTGGTGAACAAATCGAGGATCAACCGCGCGACGTCGGGATAGGTCGCCAGCGCCGCTTCCTGCACCGCCTGGCTCGGATCGAGGCCCGACTGCAGGCGATAGCGGGCCAGGGCGCGGATCAGCGCCGCCTCGCGCCAGGACGCGCCGATCTCCAGCACCAGCCGATTGAAACCGTCGCCCTGGGTCTGGCCGCTCCACACCGCCTGAAACGCTTCTTCGAACGGCCTCTTGACCTGCTGGAAAGTCAGGCGCTCGCCCTGGTCGTCCTCAACCAGGAATTCGTGCGCCCACACCCGCCCGCCGGCGTCCTTGCGCGGCGTGATGGCGAAACCGTCCTCGACCAGGGCCTTGAGGCCCATGTCCTGGAGAATCGGTGTCACCCGCGCCAGAATGATCGGGCTTTCGCCCCTGCGATAGATCTTGAAACGAAAGGCCGTCGCCGAGTCGTGAGCGCGGCGAAAGGCGCGCACATGCACCGCGTCGTCGCCGCCGAGCGCGTTCACCACCCCCAGATCGATAAAGGCCTCGGCGGCGTCATAGCGGTCGCGATAGCCGGGCGGGAAGGCCTCGCCATAGGCCGCCAGTAGGCCGGGCGCGGTGGCCGGATCGGACACGCCGGCGCGGATGGCGACCTCCAGATCGTCGCCCCACGTCCGCGCCGCGGCGACGATCCGGGCCTCGACCTCGCGGATATCCGGATCGAGGTGGGCGCCGGGAGTGACGCCGATGATGAAGTGGACCCGCGCCAGCGGGGCGTCGGAAAAGCTGGGGTAGAAGGCCGAAAGCCGCCCGCCGAACGCGCTTGCCAGGATCATCCCCGCGCGCCGCCGCAGTCCCTCGTCGTAGCGGTCGCGCGGCGCATAGAACAGCACCGAAACGAAACGGTCGAACGGGTCGCGGCGGACGAAGATCTTCACTCTGGGCCGGTCGGACAGGTGCAGAATGTCCTGGGCGGTCGACAGCAGGATCGCCGCGTCGGTCTGGAACAGCTCGTCGCGCGGATAAGTTTCCAATATGTTGATCAGGCGCGCGTAGTTGTGGCTGCCTTCGGCGAAGCCCGCCGCCGCGATAACCTGGGCGAGCTTGCGGCGCAGGGACGGGATGTCCCGCGCCGGCTGCTCATAGGCCTCGGCGGTGAACAGGCCGACAAACCGAACCTCGCCGGCGGGCTTGCCGTCGGCGCCGTAGCGGCGCACGCCGACGTAATCCATATAGGCCCGTCGGTGCACCCGTGAGCGCAGGTTGGATTTGGCCACGATCACCGGTTCGGCCGTCTCCAGCCGCCGGCGCATGGCCGCCGACAGCACCGCCGGCTCGTTGGCGCGGCGCAGGACCGCGCGGGTCGGATCGCGCAGCACGCCCAGGCTGGCCTCGGCTTCGTAGAGGGGCTCTTCCGCCGCATAGCCCCCGCTGGCGGTGCGCGGATAGTCATAGATCCGCGCGCCCAGGAACACGAACCGGCCCGCTTCGAGCCAGCGCAGGAACGCGATGTCCTCGGCGAGCGAGTCGGCGTCGCCGGGGCCGGCGCGGGTCAGATCATCGATGGTCCGGGCAAGCAGGGCCTCCATCGCCGGCCAATCGCCGACGGCGGTGTGCACGTCGGCCAAGGTCGCCTCAAGACTGGCGATGAGGTCGGCCCGCCGCTCGTCGCCCACCGGCGCGAGCCAGACCTGGATCATCGATTGGCGCCGTCCGTCCGCGTCGATCAGCGGGTGGAACATCGCCTTGATGTCGGCGCCGGCGTCGCCAATCTCGCTCATCACGCTGTCGACCAGGAACGGTGCGTCGGGCTGAACGATTTCCAGAACATCCAGCTTCAGGTCGCGGCCGGCGGCGCCGCGCGCGCGCGCAAGCCGCACCAACGGCGCGCTCCGCGGCGCCGACGCGGACGTGGAAAAGCGCCAAAACCCGGCCAGAACGGCGCCCAGATCGTCCGCGGAAAGACCCGGCAACTCGTCGGGTCTGAAGTCCTCCAACACCCGCGCCAGAAAGGCGGTCTGGGTGGGCGAGACCGCCGCGCCGTCCAATGCGGCGGCGAAGGCCTGGCGGAGATTTTCGAGGGAGATCGGGACGGCGGCGGCGTTCGGCATGGGCGTTCCTCGAAATCAATCCTAGAGCCTGACGCGTTCGCACGGAACAGCTGCAAACGTTGAATCAGGCTCTAAATTTTTGCGTCTAGAGCAAATTACCCCCCCTTCGGACGTCGCCCTCCGAACGGGGTTTGCTCTCGCGGGCCGCGGTTACGTGCTTCCGGGTCGGTCATTCAAGCGTGCGCGGCGGCGGCGGGGTCTTCCTCTGTGTCCTCGGTCTCATCGGGCGACATGTGCGAGCCGCGTCCCAGTCTCTGGGGGTCGCCGTCGGCGGAAAGCAGGACGGCGATCCAGCGCGACCCCTCGAACTGGGCCAGGATCACCATCACCAGGACGGTGAGCGGCGTGGAGAGAAACATGCCGGGCAGCCCCCACAAGGCGCCCCAGAACGCCAGGGACAGCAGGACCACCAGAGGATCCATGTTGAGGCTGTCGCCCTGCATGCGCGGGAGCAGGATATTGCCGACCACGAAGGTGATCAGCCACAATCCGACGAACACGATCGCCGCCTCGCCATAGCCGTGGAACTGCAGCAAGGCGAACAGGGTGGGCAGCGCGATCGCCGCCACCGCGCCGACGATCGGGACATAGTTGACGATGAAAATCAGGAAGGACCAAAAGACCGCGTCATCCAGTCCCACCAGAACCATCACCAGCCACGATCCTACCGCGATGACGGCGCCGGTCACCGTCTGGATCCACAGATAGCGCTCGATGCCGTCGCGCACGCGCAGAAACACGCGCAGGGCGTTGCGCCGCTCGCTGGATCCTGGAAACAGACGTTCGGCCTTGAGCGCGAAGGCATGCCGCGAGGCGATCAGAAAGCCGAGATAGACCAGGACGAAGATGGCGCTGGAGACAAAGCCCTGCAGACCCTGGGCGATCGAGCCCAGATATTGCGTCGGGTCCAGATGACGCATCATCTGATCGATCGAATGGGGACCATGGAACCGCGTGGCGCGGGCCATGGTCGCGATCGCGGCGTTGAGTTTGGGCTCCGACTTGGCCAGGGTGCCCATGAAGCCGTCGGCGTTGTCGGCCACCACGATCACCCCGCCCACGAATAGGGCCGAGGGGATGCTGATGGCCAGGACCATGGCGGCGGCGGCCGGCAGGCCTGGCAGGCGTCGGCGGAGCACGCGGCTGAAACCGTCGACCATGACCGTGAGGAAAATCGCCAGCAGCAGGGGCGTGACGATGTCGGTCATCCAGCGCAGGGCCGCGCCCGCGGCGATGACGGCGATGACCACCAGGGCGTTGCGACCGGTTGAGGACGCCGGAGCGTCTGCCATGGCTCATTTCCTCCCTCAAGTTACGGCCTTGTGAAGACCGCGACACCTTATCGCTGTCGGCGCCTCTACCATCAATGGGGGTCAATGGGGTAAAAGGGTCGTGTTCGCGCCCCATCGCCGTCGAACCGTCATCGCAGACCCCAGGAAACGCCCGATTGTCATCCCCTTTTTCGACCAAGACCCATCCCGCCGCCAACATCGGCATCAGCGCGGCGGCTCTGGCGGCGCGCCTGACCCGCTATCGCAAGCCCAGCCATCGGCGCGGGGCGTTTGAAATCGCCGTCACCTTTGGGCCGTTCGCGGCGATCTGCGCCCTGGCCTGGTTCGCCCTTCGACACCATGTGTGGTGGGGATTGCTGCTGGCGCCGCTGGCGGCGGCGTTTCTGATCCGCCTGTTCCTGATCCAGCATGACTGCGGCCACGGCGCATTTTTGCCGGGTAAGCGGCTTAACGACTGGGTGGGGCGGGTGATCGGCGTCGTAACCTTGACGCCCTATGACTACTGGCGCCGCGCCCACGCCATGCACCACGCCTCATCCGGGGCCCTGGATCGCCGGGGCATCGGCGGCATCGACACCCTCACCGTGGAAGAATATCTCGCCCTGTCGCCGCTGAAGCGGTTTGGTTACCGCCTCTATCGTCACCCACTGGTGATGTTCGGCGTCGGCCCGGCCTTCGTGTTCCTGATCCAGCATCGATGGCCGCAGGGCCTGACCCGCGCCGGCTGGGGCCCGTGGCTTTCGACCATGGGCACCAACGTGGGCGTCGCGGCGATGATCGTCGGCTTGATGCTGCTGTTCGGGGTCTGGCCGGTCCTGCTGATCTACGTTCCGGCCCTCCTGCTCGCGGCGTCGGCCGGCGTGTGGCTGTTCTTCGTCCAGCACCAGTTCGAAGACACCTATTGGGCGCGCGAGGGCGAATGGGAATTCCACGACGCCGCCTTTCACAGCAGTTCGCACTATGACCTTCCCGGCGTCATCCGCTGGTTCACCGCCAATATCGGCATCCACCATGTCCACCACTTAAGCAGCCGCATTCCCTTTTATCGCCTCGGCCAGGTGATGCGCGACGAACCGGCCCTGCGCTCGGTCGGGCGGCTGACCCTGGTGCAGAGTTTCAAATGCGCCGGCCTCGCCCTGTGGGATGAGGCCAACCGCAAGCTGGTCTCCTTCGCCGACGTCCGCCGCCAGACCCGCCTGGCGGCGGCTTAGCGGGCCAAACCCTATCGCGGCGCCATCCTGATCGCGCCGTCCAGGCGCACGTCTTCGCCATTGAAATAGCCGTTGGTGATCATGGCGTGGGCCAGGGCGGCGTATTCCTCGCCCTCGCCGAGGCGTTTGGGAAACGGCACCTGGGCGCCCAGGGCCGCCTTCACCGCCTCGGGCGCGCGGGCCAGCATCGGGGTGTTGAAAATCCCCGGCAATATGGTGTTCACCCGGATGTTTTCGCTCGACAGGTCGCGCGCGGCGACCAGGGTGATGCCGACCACGGCGGCCTTGGACGCGGTGTAGGCGATCTGGCCGATCTGGCCGTCCTCGGCGGCGACCGAGGCGGTGTTGACGATAGCCCCGCGATCACCGTCCGGCAGAGGATCGAGCGTCATCATCCCCGCCGCGCTCTTGGTGATGCAGCGGAAGGTGCCGATCAGGTTGACCTGGATGATGCGTTCGAAGTTCTCAAGCGGATATTCCTTGATCGCGCCGGTGGTCTTGTCCCGCGACGCGGTCTTGGCCGCTCCGCCGCCGACGCCGGCGCAATTGACCAGGATCCGCTCCTGACCGTTGGCCGCCCGCGCCTTGGCGAACGCCGCGTCGACCTCCGGACTGGAGGTGACGTTGACCGCGCAATAGACACCGCCCAGCTCCGCCGCGAGGGCCTCGCCGCGTTCGGCGTCCAGATCGAACAGGGCGACCTTGACCCCGTGCGACGCCAGCAATCGCGCCGTCGCCGCCCCGAGGCCAGACGCCCCGCCGGTGATCACCGCGGAAATGGTTGAATCGAGTTTCATCAGGTTTCTCCCTTGTTGGTGATGGCTTCATAGACCCCTCGTGCGATCGCCCGCGCCAGGCAATCGGCGGCGAGGGCGCCCAGGCGGGTGAGGGTGACGTCGGGCGTGTCGCCGAGCGGGCGGCGGCCGGTGGCGAGGGCGAAGACGACGTCGCCATCGAAGGGGGCGTGGGCCGGGCGGATGGCGCGGGCGACGCCATCCTGCGCCATGATGGCGATCCGTTTGGCCTGGGCCGCGGTGAGGATGGCGTCGGTCGCGACCACGGCGATGGTGGTGTTGGCGCGCGCCTGAGGATCGGCCTTGGCCGCGCCCCAGTCGTCGGGGCCGGCGCGGGTGTCGCCGAGGGGAACGGCGCCGAACTCGCCATCGATCTCATACGGCGCGGCCCAGAACGCCTTTCCACCCGGCGCGGTCACCGAGCCGAAACTGTTGACGGCGGCCAGGGCGCCGACGGTGAAGCCGTCGGCGGTCACGATCGAGGCCGAGCCGACGCCGCCCTTCAGCAACCCGGCCATGGCGCCATAGCCGGCGCCCGCCGTTCCGAGGGCGAAGGCCCCGCCCGCTGCTTCGATGGCCACGATCCCCATGGCGCGATAGGGCGGTTCCATTGCCCAGGCCTTGTCGCCGCCGTTGGCGAGATCATAGAGGATGGCGGCGGGAACGATCGGCGATTTGGGCACGCCCGGCCGGTCGACCAGGCCAAACCCCCGCCCGCGCGCGCCGAGCCACGCCGCCACGCCGTCGGCGGCCGCGAGGCCGTAGACCGAACCGCCGGCCAGAACGACGGCGTCGACCGCTTCGACCAGGGTTTCGGGGCTGAGCGCGTCGGTCTCGCGGGTGCCCGGGCCCCCGCCGCGCACATCCACGGCGCACACCGCGCGCTCACCGGGCAGGATCACGGTGACGCCGGTGCGCGCTGTGGCGTCCTGCGCCTGCCCGACCTTGAGGCCGGGGACATCGGTGATCAGATTGAGCGGGCCGGGGCGGGCGGGCGGCAAGCCTATCGCACCTTCGCGAAGCAATCGCGGATTTCCTTGACGTGCAGCGCCGGCTGTTCCCACGCTGCGAAATGGCCGCCTTTATCGAGCTGGTTCCAGTGGATGATGTTGGACATGTGCCGCTCCGCCCAGCGGCGCGAGCTGCGGAAGATTTCCTTGGGATAGATGCTTACGCCGACTGGGATATCGAGCTTGACCGAGCCGAACATGCCGAAGCTTTCCCAATAGAGCCGGGCCGATGACGCGCCGGTCGCCGGCAGCCAATAGAGCATGATGTTGTCGAGCATTTCGTCCACCGTCAGGGCGTCTTCCGGCGCGCCCTGGTTGTCGGTCCAGGCCCACATCTTCTCATAGATCCACGCCGCTTGGCCGACCGGTGAATCGACCAGGCCATAGCCGACCGATTGCGGCCGGGTGGCCTGCTGTTTGGAATAGCCGGAATCCTTGTCCTGATAGTAGGTCAGGGAGGCGAGGGCGGCCTTTTCGAAGTCCGTCAAATCGACACGCTGATCGGCTTCAGGAAAGATCAGCGGCATGTTGACGTGGATGGCGGCGCAGGCGGGCGGCCGGATGACGCCGATGGTGGTGGTCACCGCCGAACCCCAATCGCCGCCTTGCGCGACCCAGCGCGCATAGCCGAGCCGCTCCATCAGGGCGATCCAGGTCATGGCGATCTTCGGCACGCCCCAGCCGGCCTCGGTCGGCTTGTCGGAAAAGCCGTAGCCGGGCAGGGACGGGGCGACGACGTGGAAGGCGTCCTCCGCCCGACCGCCGTGGGCGGTGGGATCGGTCAGCGGGCCGATGATCTTCATGAACTCCATCACCGATCCGGGCCAACCGTGGGTGATCAGCAGCGGCATGGCGTTCTCATGTTTGGAGCGGACGTGCAGGAAATGGATGGAGAGGCCGTCGAGGGTGGTCTTGAATTGGCCGAGCGCGTTCAGCCTGGTCTCGCAACGGCGCCAGTCGTAATGGCGGCGCCAATGATCGACGAGGGCTCTTAGTTTGGCGACCGGAGCGCCCTGCGACCAGTCGTCCACCGTCTCGGCGTCGGGCCAGCGGGTCTGGTCGAGTCGGCGGTTGAGGTCGTCGAGATCGGATTGGGGGATTGCCAGGGTAAAGGTGGTGACGGCGTCGCTCATGGTCGGTCCTCCGGAGGTAATCTCGATAGTGCATGGGGGAAGGGGAGGGTGCAATCGCCGTGGTTCCGACTCGCGGCAAAGCCCGCTACGGTGGCGTGCGATCGATCAGCGAAAGATTGTCCCCATGCGTCTCGCCATCGCGTTTGCCGTCGCCCTGTGGGTCGGGACTTCGGCGAACGCCCAGCCCGCCAAGCCACACCACGACCGCGCCATGGTCGACGCGGCCAATCCGCTGGCGGTCGAGGCGGGCCTGAAGATCCTGCGCGCGGGGGGATCGGCGATCGATGCAGCGGTCGCGGTGCAGGCGGCCTTGGGTCTGGTCGAGCCGCAGAGCTCGGGCCTCGGCGGCGGGGCCTTCCTCACCTATTACGACGCCCACACCCACAAGGTCACCGCCTATGACGGGCGCGAAACGGCGCCGGCGTCAGCCACGCCGACGCGGTTTTTCAACGCCGACGGAAAGCCGCTGTCGTTTTCCGAGGCGGTGCTGTCGGGACGCTCGGCGGGGGTTCCAGGCGCCGTGGCCATGCTCGCTTTGGCGCAAAAGGCGCACGGCCGGTTGGCGTGGTCCGGTCTGTTCGGCGACGGCGAACGCCTGGCGCGAGAGGGCTTCATCGTCTCTCCCCGGCTCGGCGGCCTGATCGGCGCCGGCTTCGCCCAGGCCAAGGCGCCCGACGTGCTCGCCTATTTCACCAATCCGGGCGGCGACCGGATGAAGGCCGGCGATCGGCTGGTCAACCGCGCCTACGCCGCAACCCTGCGCCGGATCGCCGCCGAGGGGCCGAACGCCTTGCTGAAAGGCTCGATCGCCGCCGATATCGTTGCGCGTCTGAGCCAGGATCCGCTGCCTGGTGGCATGACCCTGGCCGATCTGGCCGCCTATCAGCCGCACGCCGCCGAGGCCCTATGCCGCTCCTATCGACAGTGGATCGTGTGCGAGCCTAACGCCCCGTCCGGCGGCCCGGCGACGCTGGAGGGCCTGGGCCTGCTCGCGCGCACCGACATCGCCAAACGCGGGCCGAACGATCCCATCGCCTGGTTCGAATTGGCGCAGGCCCAGCGGCTGATGTACGCGGACGATCTGAAATACGTCGGCGATCCGGCGGCGGTGACCGTTCCGATCGCCGGCCTGCTGGACGGCCCCTATCTCGACGCGCGCGCCAAACTCATCGGCGACCAGGCCGGTCCGCCGCCAGCCCCCGGCCAGCCCGTCGGCGCGCCGAAGGTCGGCCCCGACGCGACGCGCGAGCCGGGCGGCACATCGTCCTTCGTCATCGTCGATCAATGGGGCGACGTCGCCTCGATGACCACGACGGTGGAGGGTCCGTTCGGCGACGGACGAATGGTCGACGGCTTCCTGCTCAATAATCAGCTGACGGACTTTTCCTTCCAGCCGATAGACAAGGACGGCGCGCCGGCCGCCAACGCCGTCGGCCCCGGCAAGCGACCGCGCTCTTCGATGTCGCCGACGATTATTCTCGACGCCAATCATCGGTTCGTGGCGGCGGTTGGCTCGCCCGGCGGCATGGCCATTCCGGCCTATGTGCTCAAGTCGATCGTCGGCGTGCTCGACTGGAAGCTTTCGATGCAGGAGGCCGTCAACCTCCCCAACCTGATCGCCATCGGCGCCTATTACGCCGGTGAGGCCGACAAGTTTTCACCGGGCGTGCTCAGGGGCCTCGCCGATCGCGGGATTGTCGTGCGCAGCGGCCTGGGCGCCGAGGGCTCAGGCCTGCACGGGATCATCCGCCGTGACGACGGCCGCCTCGACGGCGGCGCCGATCCGCGTCGCGAAGGCGTGGCGCGGGGGTGCTGCTGAGCTTATTTTGACGTCGACCAGTCGTCCATGGCGGTCTTGTTGACCACGCAGGCGGCGCCGGTCAGTTTCGCCGTCACCTTGGCGCAAGCGGTCTTGGCGTCGTCGGCCGGGGCGGCCTGCACCGTGCACGCGAACCGGCCGCCGTAGCGGCGGACCACGCCGTTCACGCGGCCGCAGTCGGCGCCGGCGACCGCCCGGCTTGACCACTCCCTGGTGACGGTCATCGGCTTGTGCATGCGCCGGCCGGTGGCCATGCCGGTGGCGATATCGCGGGGCGCGGCGACCGCGGCGGCCGAGCCGCCGGCGTTCTGACCGAGTTTGACATCAACGCCCTTCAACGGCGCTCCGGCGAACGCCGTTGGCGCGCACAGAGTGGCGACGGCGGCGACCAGCAAGGCGGCATGGTGACGGTTCATGTTCAGGTTCCCTCCTTAAGCTGACGGCGGGGCTGGACGCTCCGCCGCGCTTTGACGCCCACAGCCTAACGCCGCCAAGCCTGAACTTTTGATGAACGAAGGCAAGGCGCGCGTATCGGCGCGATCGGGCGCAGGCATGGTTCCAAAGATCAGAGACAGTCGTAGACCGCGCGGCACAGGGCCGTGGCGCGCGCGTCGCCGACGAGGCCCTCGCCCATCTGGTTCATGACATAGCCGATCGCGACGGCTTCTTTCGTGTCGGCGCAGCCAAACGAGCCGCCCCAGCCGGAATGGCCGAACACATTCGGACGAGGGCCGAACATGCCGGTCTCATTGCCGTCGTGCTGGAGAAACCTGAAGTCAGAGTCCGTAAGCGCCGACGCGCGCCTCGCCCACGCCCTCGCTCGCCGGGCCGACGCGCCGATAGATCAAGGCCTCGGCGACGTGCACGCGGCGCACCGCGCCCGCGCCTTCCAGATCGGCGATGGTGCGGGCCAGACGCAGGGTGCGGGTCCATCCGCGCGCGGTCAGGGCGCCCGCTTCGGCGGCCCTGGCCATCAGAGCCTTGGCGGGCGGATCGAGGCCGACGATGCGGTCAAGCCAGGCGCCCTCGGCGCGGGCGTTGAGGGGCGCCGCGCCTTCTCCGGCGCCCTGCGCCCGGTCGGCGGCCAGGGCGCGCGCGGCGGCGACCCGCGCGGCGACCTCGGCGCTGCCTTCGGCCGGCGGTGGCAGGGAAAGGTCGGCGGCGGTGACCGGCGGGACCTCCACCGTCAGGTCGATGCGATCCAGGAGGGGGCCCGACACCCGTCCCTGATAGCTCTGCAGACATCGCGGCGCCTTGCCGCACGACCCGCGGCCCAAACCGCCGTGCCCGCAGCGGCATGGATTCATCGCGGCGACCAGTTGCACGCGGGCCGGATAACGAACATGCGCATTGGCCCGCGCGACGGTGACCTCGGCGGTCTCCAGCGGTTGGCGCAGCGAATCCAAGGCCTGCGCGCTGAATTCGGGAAGTTCATCAAGGAAGAGCACGCCGTTGTGCGCGAGAGACACTTCGCCGGGCTTTACCCGCAGGCCGCCGCCGGTGAGGGCGGCCATGCTGGCCGAGTGATGCGGCGCGCGGAATGGCCGGGCGCGGGTCAGGGCACCCTTGGCGATCAGGCCGGCGATGGAGTGCACCAGCGAGGTCTCCAACAATTCCTTTGCGGTTAGCGGCGGCAACAGGCCCGGCAGGCGCTGGGCGAGCATCGATTTGCCTGATCCGGGCGGCCCGATATAGAGCAAATTGTGCCCGCCGGCCGCCGCGATCTCCAGGGCGCGCTTGGCGTTCTCCTGACCTTTCACGTCCCTAAGATCAGGCCCTGGCGCGCCGTCGATCATCGGCCCGGCCTTGGGCGCGCCCAGGATCTGGCTGCCGCGAAAGTGATTGACCAAGGAGATTAGCGAGCGTGGCGCGAGGATGGCGGTGTCTCCGGCCCAGGCCGCTTCAGGCCCGCAGGCTTCGGGGCAGATCAGGCCCAGACCCATGGCGCCGGCGGCCATGGCGGCGGGCAGGGCCCCGGCCACCGGGGCGATCTCGCCGTTGAGATTAAGCTCCCCGATCGCCGCCCAGCCGTCCAGCGCGTCCTGCGGAATAATGCCCATGGCGCCCATGAGCGCCAGGGCGATCGGCAGATCGTAGTGATTGCCCTCCTTGGGCAGGTCGGCGGGGGCCAGATTGGCCACCACCCGGCCCGGCGGAAGGGCGAGACCCAACCCGGCGAAGGCGGCGCGCACCCGCTCGCGCGCTTCACCGACCGCCTTGTCGGCGAGGCCGACGACGACAAAGCTCGACGGACCGCCAACTTTTTGCACCTCGACATCGACCCGCCGGGCCTCGACGCCGTCGAACGCCACCGACACCACCCGCGCGGCCATGCCTCCGCCCTCCTAGAGCCTGATGCCTTTGCACGGAACAGACGCAAACACTGAATCCGGCTCTACATTTTTGAATCCAGAGCACGAATCAGATTTTTGATGATTCCATCAAAAATCATCGTGCCCTAAGCGCCAATCCGTCCACAGTTGCAGCACGCGATCCGGTTCGGATCAAGAACAAAAATAGAACACTTGTGGAAATCGTAACAGTTCAGTGACTTGGCCGCGATCGAATCGCCTCGATCCTGTCCCACAAGGCGGCGGCCGCGTCGGCGCCGCCGAAGCGTTTGAGTTGCTGCGCGCCGGTGGGCGAGGTGACGTTTATCTCGGTCAGATAGTCGCCGATCACGTCAATGCCGACAAACAGCAGGCCGCGCGCCATCAGAGCCGGGCCGATCGTCGTGCAGATCTCCAGGTCGCGGCGCGTGAGCTCCACCGCCGCCGCCCGCCCGCCGCGGGCGAGGTTGGAGCGCACCTGGCCCTCGGCGGGAATACGGTTGATGGCCCCGACCGGCTCGCCGTCCACCAGCAGTATGCGCTTGTCGCCCTTGGACACAGCCGGAATGAACTTTTGAGCGATCACCGCCTCGCGGCCGATCATGGCGTGCAACTCCAGCAGGGCGTCGAGATTGGGATCGTCGGCTTTCAGCCGCACCACGCCCGAGCCGCCGCCGCCGTAGAGCGGCTTGAGCACTATGTCGCCGTGGCGTTCGCGGAAGTCATAGATTGCCTCGGGGTCGGCGGTGATCAGCGTCGGCGGCTGCAGGCCGGGAAAGCCGGTGACGAACAGCTTTTCCGGCGCGTTGCGCACTTCGGCGGGATTGTTCACCACCAGGGTCGCCGGATGGATCGCCTCCAGAAAATGCGCGGCGGTGATGTAGGCCATGTCGAACGGCGGGTCCTGCCGCATCAGAACCACGTCCATCTCCGCCAGATCGCGCACCTCAACCACGCCGACCGAGACGTGGTCGCCCTTTACCGCCCTCAGGTTGACCGCTTGACCGCGCGCCAGGACCCGCCCGTCCTCCAGCGACAGGTGTTCGGGGCGGTAGACCCACAGGCCGTGCCCGCGCACCTGGGCCTCAAGCATCATCATGAAGGTGGTGTCGGTATCGATGTTGACCCGCTCGATGGGGTCCATTTGCACGGCGACGATCAGGGACATGGATTCTCTTTGGACATGAAGGTAGGTGCGAGGCCTAGATCTACGCCCTGTTGATCAATTGAATCCCGCCCAGGTCAACCGCTGATTTTTGAACCGCCGGAACGCCAAGAGCGCCAAGCTGTCGCCGGTCTGGTTCGCAGATTGGGTTTCAGCGGGAACCTATGATGAAATGAACTTGGCGCTCTTGGCGCCTTGGTGGTTCGACAGAACCGCCGGTCCCCCCTGAGCGTCGAAAATGGATCGTTGGTTTGTCGGCTGGTTTTAGTCCCTAGTTTACGCACGGGTCATCGAAATCATCAACGCAATTTCAAATCTCAGGAGGCGCCGAGCCGCCGCGCCGCCTCGGCCGCGCCTTGCAGCGCGCTTCGACGGCCCGGCGCCAGAGCCAGTGCGGCGTTGAAGGCGCGGAGCGCTTCACTCGGCCTGTTCAGCGCAAGGAACAACTCGCCCAACTGTTCGCGCGCGGGCACGATCGGCCCCGGCGTCACCGGCAACTTTTCCAGCGCGTCCTCCTCGTCCGCCGCCGCGGTCAGCACGGTGACCGCACGGTCGGCATCGCCGCTCGCGGCCGCCCGCCAGCCTTCGGCGGACTTCAGGAGAGCGTCCGTCTGCGCCGTCCAGTAGGCGTCGCCCGAGGCGAGCAGGGCCTCTCGACAAGCCCGCAGCTTGACGATGTCGCCGTCAGCGGGGCCCGGCGACGGCGCGCGCGATCGGCCCAGGGCCCGGGCCCACCAGACGATTGCAGCGACCTGCGGAGCCGATCCGGGCAGGGGGGTCAACCGCGCCGCCGCCGCCCAGTCGCGGCTCTCCACCGCCAGCCGCGCGGGCATGGCGTTGGCGGCGTAGCCAGTCTTGAAGCCCCCCGCCGCGACAACGCCTATGCCTTGCAGGCTCGCCACCACCTGCGCCGCATCGGCCGTGCGGCCACGCTGCAAGTAGGCGTAGGTCAAATAGTCCATGGCGTGCAATTCCTCGCCGACATCCCCTTGGGCATGGGCGGCGGCGCGGGCGGCCAGGTTTGAGACGATCGAGTCGTCCCACAGCCCGAGCCGGGTGAATATGTGCGAGGGCATGTGCAAGGCGTGGGGCGCCGAAGGTGCGATCCCGGCGTAGGCGCGCGCTGCTGGCAGGCCGCGCTGGGCCAGTTCGGCGCTGTCGTAGGCATGGATCAGATAGTGCGGCACGCCGGGATGCTGGGGGTGTCGCTTCCAGATCGGCTCCAAGATGTCCGCCGCCCGCTTCTGCCGCTCGTGCGTGCGATCCGTCGGCGAAGCCGTGGCCACGAGCGACAGGGCGTAAAACACCTGGGCCTCGTCATCGTCGCGGTTGTCCCGCGCGACAGCGGCCATGGCGTCGGAGTAGCGCAGGGCCCGCACGGCCGGCGCGGCGTGATCCGCGCCAGCGTAATATGCTCCGAGCGCGGCGATGAAGGCCTGCTCGCGCGGCGTTTCGGCCGTCAGCGCGGAGGCGTTGTCGACCTCTGTCGCGCCGGCGGCCAAGTCAGCCCCGGCGGGCGGATCCCAGAGCTGGTGATAGTGGGTCATGGCGCGGCCCCAGTGGGCCATGGCGCAAGTCGGGTCGCCCGCAGCGACGTCGGCGAAGCCCTGATCGGCGACGGTGTAGGCGAAGGAATGCAGCAGGGCGACCGCCCGATCGAAGGCCGCGCCCACCGCTGGCGCGCAACTGGTGGCAAAATGGACGACCCCGAGCCGCTGGGGCGCGGGGTGATTGTGATGTTCCTCCTGCGCCGCGGCGGGGGCCGCCAGCAACAGGGCCAACGCGACCGTGGTAATCCGCCTTGCCATCCTCCGCTTCCTCTTGCCGCCCTGCGTCATAGCGGCATGGTCTTTTCCGCGATCGGTGTGGTGCGCCGATCACCGCAGGCGCGAAACACTTTTCTACCCGTCCCGCCACGCATCGTGAATATGGCGTGGCCACCGTCCAGGCGCGAGAGCGATCAGATCGAGGCGGATGGGAAGGCCGGCTAGGTCGGGGCGCCGCGCGGTGAGGGACTCGGCGGCGCGACGCAGACGCTCGCGCTGGCGCCAGGTGACCGCATCGATGGCGGTGGCCAGATTCGTGCGGCGCTTGACCTCGATGACGGCGACCACATTCCCATTGCGGGCGAGGATGTCGATCTCCCCCTGCGGCGTGCGCAGACGGAAATCCAGGATACGATAGCCCTTCGCCATCAGCCAGAGGGCGACGAGCACCTCGGCGCGGCGGCCTGAACGGCGGGCCAGAACCCCGCGCCGTTGGCGAACCCCCGCCATTCTACCCGCCGCGCAGGGTCAGGGCGCGGGCGTAGAGATCGCGTCTCGACAGACCCAAAGCCTTGGCCACTTCCGACGCCGCCTTGGCCGGCGCGCCACGCGACAGGGCGTCGATCAGGGCGGCGTCGGCCTCATCCGCCGTCGCGGCGCGCTGCGCGCCCGGCGCAACGAGGATGACGATTTCGCCCTTGGGCGCATCGCAGCGCGGATCGGCGGCGAGATCGGGCAAGAGGCCCCGGATCACCGTTTCATGCAGTTTGGTCAATTCGCGCGCGACCGCCGCCTCGCGCGCGCCGAATACGGCGGTCATGTCGACAAGGCTGTCCTTCAACCGCGATCCGCCCTCGTAGAAGATCAATGTGGCGCGGACCGGCGCCAACTCTTCGAAGAGGGACCGGCGGCCGACCGATTTGGGCGGGGGAAAGCCGGCAAACAGGAACCGGTCCGTCGGGAGACCCGCCACCGTCAGTCCGGCCAAGGTCGCCGACGCCCCCGGTATGGGAAAGACGTTCGCGCCCTGCGCGACCGCCTCGCGCACCAGTCGATAACCGGGGTCGGAGACCAGCGGCGTACCGGCGTCGGAAATGAGCGCGACCCGCTCGCCCGCCGCCAGCCGCGCCAGCACCTTGGGCCGGACCCGCTCGGCGGCGTGTTCGTCATAGCGCTCGAGTTTGACCTTCAGGCCGTGCGCCGCCATCAGCTTGCCGCCTACGCGGGTGTCTTCGCACAAGACGAGGTCCGCGCCGGCCAGGACGTCGAGCGCGCGCAGGGTGATGTCGCGCAGATTGCCGATCGGCGTCGCCACCAGATAGAGACCCGGCGCCATGACGTTTGGGGGCGGGGAAACGGTCGGGTCGCGGGCCATCAGCGCTCAACCTACGATGTTCGCCCGCACGGCGCCATGGCGCGAAACGGCGATGGCGGCAGGCCGTCTATTGCCTCTTGCCGTCGCCGAGCAGGCCGCCGGCCAGCCAGCTGGTGACGCTGATGACGATGGCGGTGAGGACGGCGTGCCAAAAGCCGTGAATCTGCACGCCGTGGACCAGCGCCGTCACCAGCCATACCGTGAGGCCGTTGACCACGAACAGGAACAGACCCAGCGTCAGAATGGTCAGGGGCAGGGTCAGCAGGACCAGGATCGGTCTGACCAGGGCGTTGATCACCCCCAGCAGCAGGCCGGCGATCAGTAACGACAAGGCTCCGCCGACGTGTACGCCCGGAATGATCCGCGAGGCGATCCAGAAGCCGACCGCCGCCGCGACAACGCGCACAAGAAATTTGGTCATCGGGGTCCGCCTCTTAGGGATAACGCGAAGGTGTAACGCGCAATGGCGTTGCGGTAAAACATTCCATCTTGACGTTAACGTAAGGCTGACTTAACGAGCTTCACCTACGGGATCGCCAACGCTCGGCCCCGCCAGATCAGGGAGATCCAGCTTGCCGTTTGACCTTCGACGTCCCGAACGGGCCTTCAGCATCCGCCAGCTTTGCCTCGAATTCAAATGCACGCCCCGGGCGCTGCGGTTCTATGAGGACAAGGGCCTGCTCGCGCCCGCGCGCCAGGGGCTTAACCGGGTCTATTCCTACAAGGACCGCGCCCGTCTGGTATTGATTCTGAGGGGCAAGCGGGTCGGTCTGGCGCTCGCCGAAATCCGCGAAATCCTGCAGCTTTACGACAAGACCGACGGAAGCGCGGTTCAGAGCGCGACCGCCCTGCGCAAATTCAAGGCGCGGATCGTCGCCATGGAGCAAAGGCGTGAGGATATCGATCATGCCATAGCCGAACTTCAGGATGCCTGCGGCCGGCTTGAAGCCATGCTGGCCAAGTCGCGGCCGGATCTCCTGTCGGACATGGCGGACTTCGTCCCGCAGCCCCGCGCCGCCGCCTCGCCCCGCCACGTCTGACGCCGCGGCCAGAGCAAGATCATCCTTGATTGAAACGTCAAGTACGTGAATCGTGCTCTACATTCAAAGTTCTAGAGCTTGATTGAGACGTCGATCCGACGTCATCAAGCTCTAGGAGGCTTCGGCGCCGCTTGCAGGAGGACGCCCGATGAGTCTGCACTACGCCACCGTCGCCTGGTCATTGGATGGCGGAGATTTTCTCAAGCGCCAGTATAGCCGCGTGCACACCATCACCTTTGAGGGCGGCGCCGAAGTCTTCGGCTCGCCCTCGCCGCACGTGGTGCCGGCGCCTTATTCACGCACCGACGCGATGGATCCCGAAGCGGCCTTCACCGCCGCCTTGAGCGCCTGTCACATGATGTGGTTTCTCGATTTCGCCGCGCGCGCCGGCTTCATGGCGGCGAATTATCGCGACGCGGCGGAAGGGACTTTGGGCCACAACGCGGCGGGCAAGACCGTGATGACCAAGGTCGTCCTGCGCCCGGTCGTCGCCTTTACGGGTGAGAACCATCCGACGGCCGCCGACGTCGCCGATCTGCACCACAAGGCCCACGAGGCCTGCTTCATCGCCAATTCGGTGACGAGCGAGGTGGTGGTCGAGCCGGGCTAAAGCGGGTGGCTATTCCGCCGGCGCCAGCCAGGCCGCGGCGCGGGACTCCAGAGCCGCGCGATCCTTCAGTTCGCACTCCCAAACCGCCTCCACCCGCCAACCGGCGTTTGTCAGCGCCGCCTGCGCCACCGCGTCGCGGGCGCGGTTGCGGTCGATCTTTTGCACCCAGTAGTCGCGGTTGGCCTGGGGCGTGCGGGCGCCGCGCGGGCAGTCGTGGCCGTGCCAGAAGCAGCCATGCACGAAGATCGCCAGGCGTCGACCGACCAGAACAATGTCCGGCTTTCCGGGCAAGTCAGCGCGGTTGAGCCGATAGCGTCCGCCAAGGCGCCAGACCAGCCGCCGGACAATGAGTTCCGGCGCCGTGCCGCGCCCCTTGACGCGGCGCATTACCGCCGAGCGTTTTTCGGCGGTGTAGACGTCGGTCACAGGCCTTCGAAAAGGACCGTCGAGAGATAACGTTCAGCGAAGCTGGGGATGATCGTCACGACGATCTTGCCGGCCATTTCGGGGCGCGATGCGACGTCGAAGGCCGCCGTGAGGGCCGCGCCCGAGGAAATCCCCACCGGAATGCCCTCTTCGCGCGCACAGCGCCGCGCCATGGCGACGGCGTCCTCGTTGGACACCTGGACGACCTCGTCCATGATGCCGCGATCGAGAATGGCCGGCACGAAGCCCGCGCCGATCCCCTGGATCTTGTGCGGTCCCGGCGCGCCGCCGGACAGAACCGGCGAGGCGGTCGGCTCCACGGCCACCATGCGCACCGAGGGCTTGCGGCTCTTGAGCACCTGACCAACGCCGGTGATGGTGCCGGCCGTGCCGACGCCGGAGATCACCACGTCGACGGCGCCGGCCGTGTCATTCCAGATTTCCTCGGCGGTGGTGACGCGGTGGATGGCCGGATTGGCAAGGTTCTCGAACTGTTGCGGCATGACCGAGCCGGGGATTTCATTGAGAATTTCGCGCGCGCGCGCCATGGCGCCGACCATGCCTTTTTCCGCCGGGGTGAGCTCCAGTTTGGCGCCCAAGATCATCAGCATCTTGCGCCGCTCGAGCGACATGCTCTCGGGCATGACCAGGATGAGCTTGAGGCCCTTGGCGGCGGCGACGAAGGCCAGGGCAATGCCGGTGTTGCCGCTGGTCGGCTCGACAATGGTGGTGCCTTCCTTGATCAGACCCTGGACCTCCAGATAGTCGATCATCGAAACGCCGATGCGATCCTTGACCGAGCCGAGCGGATTGAAAAACTCCAGCTTGGCCAGCACCACGCCCTTGGGTTTGAGCGCGGCGGTCAGACGCGGCAGGCGGACCAGCGGCGTATCGCCAATGGTGTCGATGATCGAGTCATAGATCTTGCCGCGACCACTTCGACGGTGGCGGGAGGCGTCATATTGAGGGGCGGTGGTCATGCTGGGGCTCGCTCGGCGGTTGAGTGAACGAAATGGACGTCGCCGGACTCTATGCCTTTTGCAAACGGTTTGGAACGCAATCCTGCTGGAGAGCTTCGATAGTAAAACTGCGATGCGGCGTAGCCATATGGACGCCCGCGCGCGGTCACTTCAGACGACATCGGCGATAAAATCGCTTTGTGAAGCTTGACGGCGCCCGGCCTCGAAGCGGCAAATGGACCTCACGGCAGGGAATGGAGCACGCGGTATGGAACGACCTTATGATCTGGTGATCCGTGGCGGGCGGGTGATCGACGGCACGGGCGCCTCCGGCTTTGAGGCCGACGTCGCGGTCAAGGACGGCAAGATCGCCGCCGTCGGCGCCGTCGCCGGCGCGGGCGCCGAAGAGATTGACGCCAAGGGCAAGATCGTCACCCCGGGCTTTGTCGATGTGCACACTCACTATGACGGGCAGGCGACGTGGGATGGGCGGATGCAGCCGTCGTCCTGGCACGGTGTCACCACCGTGGTCATGGGCAATTGCGGCGTCGGCTTCGCGCCGTGCAAGGTCGGCGACCATGACCGGCTGATCAAACTCATGGAGGGGGTGGAGGACATTCCCTTCCCGGTCCTGAGCGAAGGCCTGCCGTGGTCGTGGGAAAGCTACGAAGGCTATCTCGACGCCCTGGCCGAGCGGCGGTTCGACATCGATATCGGCAGCCAACTGCCGCACGCCGCCCTGCGGGTGTTCGTCATGGGCGAACGCGGCGCCGATCGCGAACCGGCCACCGCCGCCGACATTGCCGCCATGGCCGCCATCGCGCGCCGGGCGGTCGAGGCGGGGGCGTTCGGTTTCACCACCTCGCGCACCCTCAACCACCGCACCAGCGACGGCGCGCCGACCCCGACGCTGACCGCCGGCGAGGACGAGCTGACCGGCATCGCCATGGCCCTGGCCGCCGCCGGCAAGGGGGTGTTGCAGGTGGTTTCTGACTTCACCGATCCGGTTCTGGAGTTCGCCATGCTGCGCCGGATCGTCGAGCGCTGCGGCCGGCCGATGTGCTTCACCCTGGCGCAGAGCCCGATCGATCCGGCGGGATACAAGACGATCCTCACGGCTCTGGAGGACGCCACGGCGGCGGGCCTGCCGATCAAGGCTCAGGTCGCGGCGCGGGCGGTCGGGGTCCTGCTCGGCCTGGAGTTGACCCTCAATCCCTTCAGCCATGTTCCGGCCTATCGCGAGATCGCCGCTCTTTCCCTCGACGAGCGGGTCAAACGCCTGCGCGATCCGCTGTTCCGCGCCCAACTGCTGGCGCAGACGCCGCAGGCCGACTCCGTGCGACGCCTGCCGACCGCTTGGAGCCGGATGCACCTGATGGGTCTCAAGCCGGATTACGAGCCGACCATGGATACGACCGTAGCCGCCATCGCCCGCGCGCGCGGATTGGAGCCCCTGGAGGTCGCCCTCGACCACATGCTTGAGCGCGGCGGGCGCGGCATGTTGTATGTGCCGTTCCTGAACTATGCCGAGGGTTCGCTGGACGCCGTCCACGCCATGATCACCCATCCCGACAGCATCCCTGGCCTGTCGGACGGCGGCGCCCACGTCGGCATGATCTGCGACGGCAGTTTTCCGACCACCATGCTCACCCACTGGACCCGCGATCGCACGCGCGGCCCCAAATTGCGCCTGGAGGAGGTGATCGCCATGCAGACCCGCGACACCGCCCGCGCCGTCGGTCTACACGATCGCGGCCTGATCGCGCCGGGCTATCGCGCCGACCTCAACGTCATCGACCACGAGCGCCTGACCCTGCATGCGCCGGAGGTGGTCTACGATCTTCCCGCCGGCGGGCGTCGTCTGATCCAGAAGGCCGACGGCTATGACGCCACCATCGTCGCCGGCGTGGTCACCTATCGCGGCGGCGAGGCGACCGGCGCCTTGCCCGGGCGACTGTTGCGGGGGACCCAGGCCGCGCCGATGGCCATGGCGGCGGAGTAGGCGCGCGCCCTCACTTCTGGACGCCGTCACCGCCCGTCACTATGACCGTGCGATGATTTCACGTAACTCCGACACCGACGCCGTGATCATCGGCGGCGGCCACAATGGCCTCGTCTGCGCCTTCTATCTGGCCAAGGCCGGCCTGAAGGTCACCGTGCTGGAGCGCCGCGCGGTGGTCGGCGGCGCGGCGGTGACCGAGGAATTCCATCCGGGGTTTCGCAATTCGGTGGCCGCCTACACCGTCAGCCTGCTCAACCCCAAGGTCATCGCCGACATGGATCTCGGCGGCCATGGTCTGCGGGTGGTCGAGCGCAAGGTCGCCAATTTCCTTCCCATCAACGACCACCAGTATCTGCTCACCGGCGAAGGGCGCATCCACGCCGAAGTGGCGAAATTCTCGCTGCGCGACGCCGAGCGCCTTGACGCTTACGGCGATCGGCTGGACGCCATCGCCGATGTCCTGCGCGGCCAGGTTCTTGAGACCCCGCCCAATGTGACCCGCGGGGGATTGGCCGTCGCCTTGCCGGAGCTCCTGAAGAGCGCCGGCCTGTCACGCCGGCTCGCCAAGCTGGACATGACCGCGCGCCGCGATTTGCTGGCCCTGTTCGCGCAATCGGCGGGCGACTATCTCGACGGCTGGTTCGAGAGCGATCCGATCAAGGCGGTGTTCGGTTTCGACGGCGTCGTTGGCAACTACGCCAGCCCGTATACGCCGGGCTCGGCCTATGTGCTTTTGCACCACGTTTTCGGCGAAGTGAACGGCAAGAAGGGCGCCTGGGGACACGCCATTGGCGGCATGGGCGCGATCACCCAGGCCATGGCCAAGGCCTGCGCGGCGCTGGGCGTCGAGATCCGCACCGACACGGCGGTGCGCGAGGTGGTGGTGGAAAAGGGCCGGGCCGTCGGCGTCGTCACCACGGACGGCGCGGCCCTGCGCGCGCGGCGCGTGGTCTCCAACATCCACCCCAAGCTGCTGTTCCAGAACCTCGTCGATCCGGCGCTGTTGCCGGCCGATTTCAACGAGCGGATCGAGCGCCACCGCAACGGCTCGGGCACCTTTCGCATGAACGTGGCCCTCTCCGAACTGCCGCGCTTCACCTGTCTGCCCACCGCCGGCGATCACATGACCGCCGGGATCATCATGGCCCCCAGCCTCGCCTATATGGAACGCGCCTACGCCGACGCGCGCGCCGACGGCTGGTCCAAGGCCCCGATCGTCGAAATGCTGATCCCGTCGACCTTGGACGACAGCCTCGCTCGGGCCGGCCAACACGTCGCCAGCCTGTTCTGCCAGCATGTTGCGCCGACGCTTTCGGACGGACGGTCGTGGGACGACTGCAAGGAGACGGTCGCCGACCTGATGATCGACACGGTGGACGCCTTCGCGCCGGGCTTCAAAGCCTCGGTGCTGGGGCGCATGGCGCTCAGCCCGCTTGATCTGGAACGCGCATTCGGCCTGGTCGGCGGTGACATTTTTCACGGCAAGCTGGAGCTGGATCAGCTGTTTTCCGCCCGCCCGGTGATGGGTCACGGCGACCACCGCGCGCCGATCGCCGGCCTGTATATGTGCGGCGCCGGAACTCACCCCGGCGGCGGCGTCACCGGCGCGCCGGGGCACAACGCCGCGCGGGAAATCCTCAGGGACGTCCGGCGGCGGAGATGATTGCGAAAACCCACCAATTGGTGCGGTGCAACACACTGCTTGCGCGGTAAGTTCATCCCGCCTATAAGGCGCTTGTTCGACCAACGTGTACCGGTTGAGCCCCACGATCCTCCTCCAATTCAACTATAGGTTGCTGGAGCCCTCGTGCGGTTGTCGGGGAGCAATATCGCTCTCGTCGCATAGGACACGAGTTCCTTGTTTTTATCCTTATCCCCGCGCGTGAAAGCACGCGCGCTGATCGGCGTTGCTGTGCTGTTTGCTTTCATCATGGGCGCCGGCGTTGGCGCGGCCTTCATCGCCGATCGGCCCGCCCCGACCTCGCCGGCCGCCGCCGCCGTAACCGCCGCCTATCGCGAGGCTGCCGCCCGGCCCGCGCCGGCGATCGTCTTGGCTCCCGCGCCGGCGCCGGTGCTGTCGAGGGTCGCGTCGGTGTCCGTGCCGGTGCGGCGCGACCTCGATTGCCTGACCGACGCGGTTTACTACGAAGCCCGCGGCGAAAGCGCCGAGGGCCAGGCGGCCGTGGCGCAGGTGGTGCTCAACCGGGCGCACCATCCCGAATATCCCAGGAGCGTGTGCGGCGTGGTCTTTCAGGGCGCGCGCGCCGGCGCCTGCCAGTTCAGTTTCGTATGCGACGGCGCCATGCGCCAGCCGCTTGAACACACCGCCTGGGGTCGCGCCCGCGCTGTGGCGGGCCGGGCCTTGTCCGGCTACGTCATGGCCGCCGTGGGTCCGGCGACCCGGTTCCATGTCACGCACGTAGCCTGGAACGGCCGTGAGGGCGCGATCGCCCGCATCGGCAACCATCTCTTTCTCGGCAAAGGTCGCATCATGCCAAGCGCTGCCCCCCGGCGGACCGTAGCAATCGCGCGCGTCGCCCCGGACAAGATCGTCGTCGCCTTGGATCGAAGCGCCGGCGATGCACCGCCGGCGCCGACCCTGGCCGCGGACTAAAGTCGCGCCGCGCGCCTCAAGACCTGCGGCGGCTGGCCGAACGCGCGCACAAAGGCCCGCCGCATCCGCTCCGGATCGCCAAATCCCGACCGGCGCGCGATGACGTCAATAGCGCACGTCGCGCCTTCGACCGCCGATCTCGCTGTCTCCAGACGCAGACGCTCCACCGCCTTGGCAGGCGTCACGCCGACTTCCGCCGCGAAAGCGCGCGCGAAATTGCGCGGACTCATGGCGACGCGATCGGCCAGCCGTTCGACGGTCAGGGGCTCGCCGACATGTTCGCGCGCCCAGGCCAGCAGGGCGTCGAAACGGCCGCCGCTATCCAGGTCCAGCAGGGCGGAAAACTGCGACTGGCCGCTCGGGCGACGCTGATAGACCACCAGTTGCTGGGCGGTTCGCTTGGCGACGCCGTCGCCGAGGTCTTCGGCGATCATCGCCAGGGCCAGATCGATCCCGGCGGTGATGCCGGCCGAAGTCCAAAGATTGCCATCCCTGATCCAGATCCGGTCGGCTTCCAGGCGCACGTCTGGGAACCGGCGGGTGAAATCGCGGGTCCGCGCCCAATGGGTGGTGGCGCGCCGTCCCTCGAGCAGGCCCGCCGCCGCCAGAACATAGGCCCCGGAGCACACGCTGGCGAGCCGCCGCGCACCCGTCGCCGCGCCCTTGGCGAAGTCCAGCAGGGGTCCCGGCGCCATGGCGGCGCGCGAGCCCTCGCCGCCGGCGATGATCACCGTGTCCAGCGCCGCCGCGTCGCCGAGGGCTTCCGCCGTCATGCGCGCGCCCGATGAACTCGCAACCTCGCCCGCCCGCGCGGCCCGGACGCTTAAGGCGTAAGCGCCCGGCGAAAAGCGCGCGGCGATCTCGAAGGCGGCGATCGGGCCGGCGGCGTCGAGAATCTGGAAATCCGGGAAGATGACGAAGGCGACGGCCCGAGTCATGGCGTAAATCGTGGGAAGATTGTCATTTCAGCCAAGGTATGGCGGCGCCATGCTCGCATTGTCAATCTTGAGCCGCGCCCGAGGAGCCCCCCATGCCCGCCCCCATCACCATCGTCTTCGCCCTCTATCCCGGCGTCACCCATCTCGATTTCACCGGCCCGCATCAGGTGTTGGCCCGCTTGCCCGGCGCCAGGCTGATCGCCGCCAGCGAGGCGGGCGGGGAGATTGAGGCCGACGGCCTGACCTTCGCGGGCCTCGCCCGGTTGAAGGAGATCGAAAGTTGCGGTGTGATCTGCGTGCCCGGCGGCCTTGGCTGCACGGCGGCGATGAACGATCCCGCCTTCATGGATCAAATCAAACGTCTGGCCGCCGGCGCGCGCTATATCACCTCGGTCTGCACCGGCTCGCTCATTCTGGGCGCCGCTGGACTGCTTAGGGGCAAACGCGCCGCCTGCCACTGGGCCTGGCGCGACATGCTGCCCCTGTTCGGGGCCATCGCCGATCCGGCGCGTGTGGTGCGCGCCGGCAACATCCTCACCGGCGGCGGCGTCACTGCCGGCATCGATTTCGCCCTGACCCTCGCCGCCGAGATCGCCGGGCCGGACGTCGCCCAGGCTATCCAGCTGACCCTGGAATACGCCCCCGCCCCGCCGTTCAACGCCGGCCGCCCCGAAACCGCCCCGCCGGAAATCCTGGCGCGGGTCCAGGCGTTGATGGCCCCGATGGCGGAGGCGCGGCGCGCGGAGACGGAGCGGGCGGCGGCGATCCTCGCATAGTGAAGGAACGCTCCTAGCTCAGCCCGCATCCAGCCCGATGTCCAGCACGGGCGCCGAATGGGTCAGGGCGCCGACGCTGATCAGGTCGACGCCGGTCTCGGCAATCGCGCGGACGGTGGTGAGGCCGACGCCGCCGGACGCCTCCAGGGTCACCCGGCCGGCGGTCAGGGCGACGGCTTCGCGCAGATCCTCAAGGCTGAAATTGTCGAGCATGATCACGTCGGGGCGGTGCTCGAGCGCCTCGCGTAGCTGATCGAGCCGATCAACCTCGATCTCGATCTTGACCATATGGCCGACCCGCGCCCGCGCCCGCTCCAGCGCGACGCCGACTCCGCCGCAGGCGGCGATGTGATTGTCCTTGATCAGCACCGCGTCATCGAGGCCGAAGCGGTGATTGGCCCCGCCGCCACAGCGAACGGCGTATTTCTCCAGCGCGCGCAGGCCGGGCGTGGTCTTGCGGGTGTCGATGATTTGGGCGCGCGTGCCCTGAACCTGGGCGACATAGGCTGCCGTGAGGGTGGTGACGCCGGATAGCCGACCCAATAGGTTGAGCGCGACGCGCTCGGCGGCGAGCACGGCGCGGGCTTTGCCCTCGATGCGCGCCAGGACGGCGCCGGGCGTCACCGCCGTTCCGTCCGCGGCCACGACCTTAAACGTCGCCGCCGGGTCGAGGGCGTGCAGGGCCAGTCGCGCGCAGGCCAGGCCCGCGACGACGCCGTCCCGGCGAGCCACGAAGGACGCCGCCATCCGCGCGTCGGCCGGGATGCAGGCCTCGCCGGTGATGTCGCCGGCACGGCCCAGATCCTCGACCAGGGCGGCGCGGACGATCGGCTCGATCATGAGATCGGGAAGGGCGAATTCGACCAACAGGTCAGGCCGCCTGGCGTCGGCGCTGGGTTGCTGAAGCCAGCGTGCGCCGGGTGTGAACGCCGACGGCGTCGCTATTGGGATAGTCGGCTCGGAAATGGCCGCCGCGGCTCTCGCATCGGGCGAGCGCGCCCTCGACGATCAGACTGGCTGCAATCAGGGCTGGAGCGTCGCCGACGCGCGCGCGCGCATCGCCCAGCCAATCGGCGAGGCTCGTCAATCCCGCGTGGTCGCGCACAACACCCGCATCGCGCGACATGCGCGTGCGCAGCTCCGTCAGGTCGTCCGTGGGCAAGTCAGGCGTGGCCATGGCGCGCAGCGGCGCTGTTCCCGGATCGACGGCGTGGCGCGCGGCTTCGCCGGCGCGGCGGCCGAACACAGAGGCTTCCAGCAGCGAGTTGGAGGCGAGGCGATTGGCGCCATGCACGCCGGTGGCGGCGCATTCGCCGACGGCGAACAGACCGGCCAGCGAGGTTCGCCCGACCGCATCGGTCTCCACCCCGCCCATGTGATAGTGCGCGGCCGGGATGATCGGGATGGCCTGGCGGCGCGGATCGATGCCGGCGGCCACGCAGCGGGCGAAGACGGCCGGGAAGGCCTGCGGGAAGTGGTCGCCGATGGCGCCGCGGGCGTCCAGAAACGCGCCTCGACCGGCGCGGCGCTCGGACTCAATGGCCCGTGCGACCACGTCGCGCGGCGCGAGCTCGGCGGCCGGATCGTACTTGGCCATGAAGGTCGCGCCGTCGGCGTTGACCAGTTGCGCGCCGTCGCCGCGCAGGGCCTCGGTCGCCAGGGGAGCCGGATCGGCGCCGAAGTCGATGGCGGTGGGGTGAAACTGCACAAACTCCGGATCGAGAATCCGCGCGCCGGCCAGGGCGGCCAGCGCCATGCCTTCACCGCGCGCGACGGCCGGATTGGTGGTCACCGCGTAAAGTCCGCCGACCCCGCCGGTCGCCAGAATGGTCGCCGGCGCGACGATCTGGGTCAGCTCGCCGCCCGCCTCGGCCTGAACCCCGCGCACGCGGCCCGACGCATCGGTCAGGAGGCTGCGGACGCGCCAGCCTTCGCGCACTTCAATGTGCGGCGCGGCGCGCACCGCGGCGATCACCGCGTCCATGATGGCAAGGCCCGCGCCGTCGCCGCCGACCTTGGCCACGCGAGCGAAGGCGTGGGCGGCCTCAAGCCCTTGAACGAACCGTCCGTCGGCGTCGCGGTCGAACGGTGCGCCCAGATCGGCGAGGCGGCGCACCGCGTCCGGCCCTTCACGGGTCAGGATGTCGACGGCCGCCGGGTCGCACAGGCCCGCGCCCGCGGCGAGGGTGTCGGCGGCGTGGGCGGCGGCGGTGTCGTTCGGATCCAGCGCCGCGGCCATGCCGCCCTGCGCCCAGGCCGAGGCGCAGCCTTCGCCCAGCGGCGCCGCGCTCAGCACCAACACCTTGCGCGGCGCGGCGGCCAAGGCAGCCGAAAGGCCCGCCAGACCGGCGCCGACGACCAGAACGCCGTCGAACGTCACGCGCCTGTCGGCCTTTGGGAGGTCAATGCGGTTGGACATTACGGCCTCAAATCAATTCCACATCGACATGGTGGCGCGCTTTCACCATGTCATAGCGCGCCGGAACGGCCGGCGGCGGCAGGTCGATCATCCGCTGCACCGAGGCGCGGGCGCGCTCGGCGATGGCGGCGTCGATGGTCACCTCGTAGCGGTCGTTCAGCAGGGCCGCGTAAATGTTTTCCAGGCTGATGCGCTTCATGTGCGGGCAGAGGTTGCACGGGCGCACGAATTCGGTGTCCGGCGCGTCGCAGGCGACGTTGTCGGACATGGAGCATTCGGTTATCAGCACCACCTGCCTGGGCTTGCGGGTCATCACATAGTTGTTCATCGCCGCGGTCGATCCGGCGAAATCCGACGCCGCCAGAACCTCGGCGGGGCATTCGGGGTGGGCGAGGATTTCCGCGTTCGGCCAAGAGGCGCGGATTTCCGCGATGTCCTCGGCGGTGAAGCGTTCGTGCACCTCGCAGCGACCCTGCCAGGCGATGATGCCGATGGGGGTTTGCCGCGCGACATTGCGGGCCAGAAACTCGTCGGGGAGGAGGATAACCCGGTCGACGCCGAACTCCCGCGCCACGGCCTCGACCACCTGCACGGCGTTGGCGCTGGTGCAGCAGACATCCGTCTCGGCCTTCACCGCGGCGGTGGTGTTGACATAGGTCACCACCGGCAGGCCCGGGTAGCGCTGCTTGATCAGGCGCACGTCGGCGGCGGTGATTGAGGCGGCCAGCGAGCAGCCGGCGCGAAGATCGGGGATCAGAACGGTCTTGTCGGGGCACAGAACCTTGGAGGTTTCGGCCATGAAGTGCACGCCGGCCTGGACGATGATCGCCGCCTCGCTGCGCGCCGCCTCGCGGGCCAGGCCCAGGCTGTCGCCGACATAGTCGCCCACGCCGTGGAAAATCTCCGGCGTCATATAATTGTGCGCCAGGATGACGGCGTTCTTGTCGTGCTTCAGCCGGTTGATCTTGGCGATCAGCGGCGCCTGCAGGCGCCATTCCATCGGCGTGACGCGCGCGCGCACCTTTTCCCAAATCGCCTGGGTCTCGGCTTCCACCGCCGGCGTGAACGCAAAGGTCGTTGACCCGTCCGCCATCACATCACCCTTATGCTCAACTTGAGCATTTCCAGACCCCTCAAACACCGCCGCATGGCGCAATCCCATGATCGAGGGAAATACTTATGCTAAAAGTGAGCATAAGTCCATGTCTCGTATAGACCCCTCGTCAAACGAGGGGAAGGGCGATTCGATCCGCGATGAGAAAATTGTGATCGGGAGGGGCGCAACACAACTTCGGACGTGATCGGACCTGGCGGATTTAGGCTGCGACGACGGATTGCCTCGCCGCGGCATGATCCTCTTCGGCCAGCAGGCGCACCACGTCCAGGGCGGCCATGCAGCCCATGCCGGCGGCGGTAACCGCCTGGCGGTAAAGGTCGTCGGTGACGTCGCCGGCGGCGAAAACGCCCTCGATGGCCGTGGCCGCGCCGCCCGCCTTCACCGCCAGATAGCCGGCGACGTCCATCGCCAGCTGGCCCTTGCACAGCTCCGACGCCGGCGCGTGGCCGATGGCGACGAAAAGGCCGTCGCAGGCCAGATCGTGCGTCGCGCCGGTCGTAACATGGCGCAGCCGAACGCCGGTGACGCCCAAGGGATCGCGCGTCCCCAGCACCTCGTCGACGGCGTGATCCCAGACGACCTCGATCTTGTCGTTGGCGAACAGGCGTTCCTGCAGGATCTTTTCGGCGCGCAATTCGCCGCGCCGATGCACCAGCGTCACCTTTGACGCGAACTTGGTCAGGAACAGCGCTTCCTCGACGGCGGTGTTGCCGCCACCCGCCACCACGACATCCTTGCCGCGATAGAAGAAGCCGTCGCAGGTCGCGCAGGCCGAAACGCCGAAGCCCTGAAAGGTCTTCTCGCTCTCCAGCCCCAGCCATTTGGCCTGCGCGCCCGTGGCGATGATCAAGGTCTCGGCAAGCCACACGGCGCCCGAATCGCAGGTCAGGCGGAACGGGCGTTTGGAGAGGTCCGCGTGCGTGACGATATCGTCGATCACCGCGCAGCCGACATGTTCGGCCTGAGCGCGCATCTGGTCCATCAGCCAGGGGCCCTGGATGACATCGGCGAAGCCGGGATAGTTTTCGACGTCGGTGGTGATGGTCAGCTGGCCGCCGGGGGTCAGGCCGGCGATCAGCACCGGTTCAAGCAGGGCTCGCGCCGCATAGATGGCCGCGGTGTAGCCGGCGGGGCCGGCGCCCAGGATCAGGCAACGGACGGAACGGGGATCAGCCATAACGGTCGATACGCGCCCTAAACCCACTCGACCTTCATGATCTCATAGGCCTTGACGCCGCCGGGCGTATTAACCTCGACGACATCGCCCATTTCCTTGCCAATCATCGCCCGCGCGATCGGCGAGGCGATGGAGATCTTGCCCGAGCGCACGTCGGCTTCATGTTCGCCGACGATCTGGTAGCGGGCCTGCTCCTCGGTGTCTTCGTCGAGCACGCTGACGGTGGCGCCGAACTTGACCTGCGCGCCCGACAGTTTGGAGACATCGATGATCTGGGCGCGGGCCATGCGGTCCTCGATCTCGGCGATGCGGCCCTCAATCCAGCCCTGGCGCTCCTTGGCGGCGTGGTATTCAGCGTTTTCCGAGAGGTCGCCATGCTGGCGCGCCTCGCCGATGGCGGCGGTGATCGCCGGCCGTTCGCGAGTCTTCAAACGCCTGAGTTCTTCGTCGAGGGCGTGAAAGCCCTCGGCGGTCATGGGGACTTTTTCCATTGAAAATTAAGCTCGATCGCCTTGTTGGAGAATCCGTTTACCGGCCGCGGGCGGTGGCGTCCGGGGGGTAAAAGAATAGAGGCGGAGCGCTAACAATTCAAGGGTCTAAGCATGGACGGCCTCACCGTGTCGTCAGGCCGCCGTCGATGACCAGCTCGGTTCCGGTCACATAGCGCGACTCTGACGAGGCCAGCCACAGCACGCCGTCGGCGATATCCTCGGGCAAACCCTTGACCCCCAGCGGCACGATCATCGCCGACATGGCCTCCAGATCGGGCGGTGAATTCGAACCGGGCGCCTCCATGCCGACGATGGTCTCCCAGATCGGCGTCTCGATAATCCCCGGATGCACCGAATTGACGCGGATGCCGTCCTTGGCGTCGGCGCACTCCAGCGCCACGGCCTTGGTCAAAAGCCGCACCGCGCCCTTGGTGGCGCAATAGCCGGCCAATATCGCCGTGCCCTTCAAGCCGGCCACCGACGACATATTGATGATCGAGCCGCCGTTCTTCGCCTCGCGCATCAGCGGAATAGAGTGCTTGAGGCCCAAAAACACCCCTTCGACATTCACCGCCTGCTGCCGGCGAAAATCAGCCAGGCTCATCTGGGTGATGCTGGGGCAGGAGAGGCCGATGCCGGCGTTGTTGACCAGAATGTCCAGCCGCCCGAACGCCCGCTTGACCTCAGCCACGACGCCGATCCACGCCTCCTCGCTGGTGACGTCATGGTGCAGGAAGATCGCCCCGCCGCCGATCTCACACGCCAGCGCCTCGCCTTTGGGATCCTGCAGGTCGGTGATCACCACGCTCGCGCCCTCGCGCGCGAAAGTGGCCGCGCAGGCCGCCCCAATCCCGCTCGCCCCTCCGGTCACCAACGCGACCCTGCCCTCAACCCGTTTCATGGCGTTTGATTTCCTCATGATTGTGCTTGGGTGGCAGATTGGGACTGAGCGGTCGGCTTTGTCCACCGACTAAACGCGTCGACACCGTTTGTCAGGGTCGCCGCGCGCCATGCCGAATCCGCATGATCCGCACGATGTCGGCATCGACTTTGTATCGGATTAAGTAGGGATAGATCACCACCAACTCGCGATAGCCATTCCCGACAGAGCGTCCGCGATCCGATTGAGCGGCGAGCGAATCGGCGGCGTTCTTCAGGCGCACCGCCAAACGTTGCGCCGCGAGCGGGCTAAAGTCCTGAATGTAGGTGGCGATACTGTCGAGGTTGGCGACAGCCTCGTCGGTCCAGACTACTCGCCGCACTTCGGCCGGGGCCGGCGTTCCGCCGTTCCCCACGATTTAAGCCAACGGCTGACGGCCTCGTGGCTGACGACCCTTCCGGCGGCGACGTCCGCTTCGGCGCGCGCGTCCGCCGCCGCCTCTTCAGCGTCGTCGGCTTCGTCGAAGATGGATGCGACCTTCGCGATCATGGACGGATTCTATCACCCTCACAGCTTCGCGCAACAAGGCGGATTGCAGCGCCGAATTCACCCCGCCCCATAACTCTGCAAACTCCGGACCTCCAGCGGCCCTGCCGCCTGCGCCGCGATCGCCTGGGCGGCGGCGAGGGCGGCGGCGGCGGTGGTGTAGTAGGGGATCTTCATCATCAGGGCGGCGCGGCGCAGGGAGAAGCTGTCCTCCAGCGACTGGCGTCCCTCGGTGGTGTTAAACACCAGCTGGATGTCGCCATTCTTCATCGCGTCGACGACGTGCGGGCGGCCCTCCAGAACCTTCTTGACCAACTGGACCGGAAATCCCTGGGCTGTGAGGTGCCGATGGGTGCCGCTGGTGGCGTGGACGGTGAAACCCTGATCGATGAGCAGGCGAACCGGCGCCTCGATCCACGACTTGTCGGCGTCCTTGACCGAGACGAACACCCCGCCGGACGCGGGCAGGACGGCGCCGCCGCCCAGCTGGCTCTTGGCGAAGGCGCGGGCGAAGGCCGGCGCGAGGCTCTCGCCGGGCCGGCGCCAATCAAGGCCCATGACCTCGCCGGTGGAGCGCATTTCCGGGCCGAGCACGGTGTCGACGCCGGGAAAGCGCGCGAACGGGAACACCGCTTCCTTGACCGCGACGTGATCGTACGGCGTGTCGATCAGGTTGAAGCTGGCCAGCGGAACCCCCGCCATGACCTTCGCCGCGATGGCGGCGATCGGCCGGCCGATGGTCTTGGCGACGAAGGGCACGGTGCGGCTGGCGCGCGGATTGACCTCCAGCACGAAGATGCGCGGGGCGTCCGACAGCGGCTCTTCGATAGCGAATTGCACATTCATCAGACCGCGGACGTCCAGCGCGCGCGCCATGGCCTCGGTCTGGCGTTTCAGTTCGGCGATGGTGTCGGGCCGCAGGGAAAACGGCGGCATGGAGCAGGCGCTGTCGCCCGAATGCACGCCCGCTTCCTCGATGTGTTCGAGAACTCCGGCGACGAACACGTCGGTCCCGTCGCACAGGGCGTCGATGTCGACTTCGGTGGCGCGCGAGAGATAGGCGTCGATCAGGATCGGCGAAGATCCGGACACCTCGACCGCCTTGGTCATGTAGCGGGCCAGCTGTTCGGCGTCGCGGACGATCTCCATGCCCCGGCCGCCCAGCACATACGATGGCCGGATCACCACCGGATAACCAATGCGCTCGGCGATGACCGCCGCCTCGGGGCCGGACCTCGCCAGTCCGTTCTCGGGTTGGGCGATATTGAGCCTGTGCAGCAATTGCTGGAAGCGTTCGCGGTCTTCGGCCAGATCGATGGCGTCGGGCGTGGTGCCGAGGATCGGCACGCCGGCCGCTTCCAGCGGGTGGGCCAGCTTCAGCGGCGTCTGGCCGCCGAACTGGACGATCACGCCCAGGAGCTCGCCGCGCGAGGCCTCCACGGCCATCACTTCGAGCACGTCTTCGGCGGTGAGGGGTTCGAAATACAGGCGATCCGAAGTGTCATAATCGGTCGACACCGTCTCGGGATTGCAGTTGATCATGATCGACTCGACGCCGATCTCATCCATGGCGAAGGCGGCGTGGCAGCAGCAATAGTCGAACTCGATACCCTGGCCGATTCGGTTGGGGCCGCCGCCGAGGATGACCGCTTTTTTCCGGTCGCTGGGTGCGCTTTCGCATTCGGGCGCCTGGCCGACCGCGCCGGTTTCATAGGTGGAATACATGTAGGGGGTGACGGCGGCGAATTCGGCGGCGCAGCTGTCGATCCGCTTGTACACCGGCCGCACGCCCAGCGCATGGCGCGCCACGCGCACGTTCTCTTCGGTCTGGCCGGTTAGTTTGGCGAGACGCGCGTCGGAAAAGCCCATGGCCTTGAGCCGACGCAGGGCCGCCGCGGTTTTGGGCAGGCCGCGATGATGAATGACCTCTTCTTCTTCGACCAAGGTGCGGATCTGGCGCAGGAACCATGGCTCATAGGAACAGGCGGCGTTGATCGCCTCGACGCTCAGGCCATGGCGAAAAGCCTGGGCGATCACTCGCAGCCGGTCGGGGGTGGGCTGGCCGAGCGCGCGTACGATCGCCGCTTCGCCGCCGGTCGGATCATCGACCCCGTCGATGACGATCTCGTCGAGGCCGGAAAGCCCGGTCTCCAGGCCGCGCAGGGCCTTTTGCAGGCTCTCGGCGAAGGTGCGGCCGATGGCCATCACCTCGCCGACCGACTTCATCTGGGTGTTGAGGTCGGCGTTCGCGCCGGGAAATTTCTCGAAGGCGAAGCGCGGGATCTTGGTGACCACATAGTCCAAAGTCGGCTCGAACGAGGCCGGCGTCGCGCCGGTGATGTCGTTGGTCAGCTCATCGAGGGTGTAGCCGACCGCCAGGCGCGCGGCGACCTTGGCGATGGGAAAGCCGGTGGCCTTCGACGCCAGGGCCGACGAGCGCGACACGCGCGGGTTCATCTCGATCACGACCATCCGCCCGTCGGCCGGATTGACCGCGAACTGCACGTTCGAGCCACCCGTCTCCACGCCGATGGCGCGCAGCACCTGAATCGAGGCGGAGCGCATCCATTGATATTCCTTGTCGGTCAGGGTCAGGGCCGGGGCGACGGTGATGGAATCGCCGGTGTGGACCCCCATCGGATCGATGTTCTCGATCGAGCAGACGATGATGCAGTTGTCCGCCACGTCGCGGACGACCTCCATCTCGTATTCCTTCCAGCCCAGAACGCTCTCTTCGATCAGCACCTCGGTGGTCGGCGAAAGATCGAGGCCGCGTTCGACGATCTCGCGGAACTCCTCCAGGTTGTAGGCGATGCCGCCGCCGGTGCCGGCGAGCGTGAAGGACGGGCGAATAATGGCGGGCAGGCCGACAAACGGCTGCGCCTCAAGGGCCTCCTCCAGCGTGTGGGCCGCCTTCGACTTGGGGCTTTCCAGACCGATGGAGTCCATGCAGTCGCGAAATTTCTGGCGATCTTCGGCCCGGTCGATCACCTCGGCCCGCGCGCCGATCATTTCGACGCCGTATTTCGCCAGCACCCCGGACGCTTCCAGGGCCATGGCGGTGTTCAGCGCCGTTTGTCCGCCCATGGTCGGCAACAGGGCGTCGGGCCGCTCCTTGGCGATAATCTGCTCGACCATGAAAGGCGTGATCGGCTCGATATAGGTCACGTCCGCCACATCCGGATCGGTCATGATCGTGGCCGGATTGGAATTGACCAGGATGATCTTATACCCCTCGGCGCGCAGGGCCTTGCACGCCTGGACGCCGGAATAGTCGAACTCGCACGCCTGACCGATCACGATCGGCCCGGCGCCGACAATCAGTATGCTGGCGATGTCCGTGCGTTTGGGCATTCAATTCTCGCGCGCGAAGACAGGCGCGCGGGCGACGCGTCTGGCATCAAGTTGAACCATCAGGCTAAGCGGCTCGTTTAGAGGCGCTGGGCGCGACTCGCAAGCGCATCACGGCCCTCATTTCGGCGGCGCGTGATCCAAACGCCGCGCGCGCTCGTTACAAGAGTGTCGCCCATCCTGGCGGCTCAACCCCAAATGGAGCGCCCAATGTCAGGTGCGAGACCCTATCTTCTGGCCGCCGTTGCGACCGTATTTCTGAGTTCGGCCGGCATGGCCGGCGCCCACACGATGGGCGGACACGATCCAATGGTCGGCGGCGCCGCGATGTATCCGGCCAAAAACATCGTCGAGAACGCGGTGAACTCGAAAGACCACACCACCCTGGTCGCCGCGGTGAAGGCGGCGGGTCTGGTCGACACTCTGGAAAGCGCCGGTCCCTTTACCGTGTTCGCGCCGACCAATGAGGCCTTCGCCAAACTGCCCGCCGGCACGGTCGACACCCTGGTCAAGCCGGAGAACAAGGATACCTTGACCAAGATCCTGACCTATCACGTTGTGGCCGGTCGGCTGACCGGCTCTGATCTGAGAGCCAAGATCAAGGCCGGCGGCGGCAAAGCCGTCTTGACCACGGTCGAGGGCGAGCCGCTCACCGTGAAGATGAGCGGTCGCCATATCATTTTGACCGACGCGAAGGGCGGGACCTCCGCGGTGACCATCCCCAACGTCATTCAGTCCAACGGCGTGATCCACGTGATCGACACCGTGCTGATGCCGTAACGACCCAAGAAAAATGGGCCGGCGCTTTGCGGCGCCGGCCCATCAAACTTACCGAACAGCGAGACCCTTTGGTGGGCCTCACCCGCTTAGGCCTGGAGTTGGCCGGCGGACATTTTGCCGTTCTTCGCGTCGCGTTCCAGTTCGTAGGTGATCTTTTGGCCTTCGCGCAGCGAGCCGAGGCCCGCGCGTTCAACCGCGGAAATGTGGACGAACACATCGGCGCCGCCCGCATCCGGTTGGATGAAGCCGAAGCCTTTTTGGCCGTTGAACCATTTGACAGTACCGGTAGCCATTTAGATTTAGTCCTTGA
>JANXUA010000149.1 GCA_025352085.1 Caulobacteraceae bacterium
GACCACCGTCCTGGCCACGGTGGTGTTCGACAAGGCCCCCAAGCCGGGCCTCGATTTCTTCCCCCTGACCGTCAACTATCAGGAAAAGACCTATGCGGCCGGCAAGATCCCCGGCGGCTTCTTCAAGCGCGAAGCGCGCCCTTCCGAGAAGGAAACCCTGGTTTCTCGCCTGATCGACCGGCCGATCCGTCCGCTGTTCGTCAAGGGCTTCAAGCACGAGACCCAGGTGGTGGTCACCGTGCTGTCGCACGATCTTGAGAACGATCCCGACATCGTCGCCATGGTCGCGACCTCCGCCGCACTGACCCTGTCGGGCGTGCCGTTCATGGGCCCGATCGGCGGCGCCCGCGTCGGCCTGATCAACGGCGAATATATCCTCAATCCGACCCTCGATCAGATCAAGGATCCGACCAACAAGATGGATCTGGTCATCGCCGGAACCGACGACGCGGTGATGATGGTCGAGTCTGAAATCCAGGAACTGGACGAAGACACCGTTTTGGGCGGCGTGATGTTCGCCCATCGCGGCTTCCAGCCGGTGATCCAGGCGATCATCGAACTGGCCGAGCACGCCGCCAAGGAGCCCTTCGACTTCACCCCCGAAGACACCGACGCCCTGGAAGCCAAGATGACCGACCTGGTCGGCGCCGACATCCGCGCCGCCTATGCGATCACCGCCAAGGGCGCCCGTCACGACGCCGTCGGCGCGGCGAAATCCAAGGCCATGAAGAGCCTGGCCAAGTCGGAAGAGAACCCCGAGGGCTATGACCCCGCCAAGCTCGGCGGCGTCTTCAAGTCCTGCGAAGCCAGCGTGGTTCGCCGCGGCATCCTGGAAACCGGCCTGCGCATCGACGGACGCAACGTCTCGACCGTGCGCCCGATCGTTTCCGAAGTGTCTGTCCTCCCGCGCGCCCACGGTTCGGCTCTGTTCACTCGGGGCGAAACCCAGGCCCTGGTGGTCGCCACCCTGGGCACCGGAGACGACGAGCAGTTCATCGACGCGCTGGAAGGCACCTACAAGGAAAGTTTCCTGCTGCATTACAACTTCCCTCCCTATTCGGTGGGGGAAACCGGCCGGATGAACGCGCCGGGCCGCCGTGAAATCGGCCATGGCAAGCTGGCGTGGCGGGCGCTGCGTCCGATGCTGCCGGCCAAGAGCGAGTTCCCCTACACCGTGCGTCTGGTCTCGGAAATCACCGAGTCCAACGGTTCCTCCTCGATGGCTTCGGTCTGCGGCGGCTCTCTCGCCCTGATGGACGCCGGCGTGCCCCTGAAGAAGCCGGTCTCCGGCATCGCCATGGGCCTGATCCTCGAAAAGGACGGCTTCGCGGTGCTGTCCGACATCCTGGGTGATGAGGATCACCTGGGCGACATGGACTTCAAGGTCGCCGGCACCGCCGACGGCATCACCTCGCTGCAGATGGACATCAAGATCCCCGGCATCACCGAGGCGATCATGAAGCAGGCCCTGGCTCAGGCTCGGGACGGCCGACTGCACATCCTCGGCGAAATGGCCAAGGCCATCGATGGCGCTCGCACCGACGTCGGCGAATACGCCCCCAAGATCGAGACCATCACCATCCCCACCGACAAGATCCGTGAAGTGATCGGCACCGGCGGCAAGGTGATCCGCGAGATCGTCGCCACCACCGGCGCCAAGGTCGACGTCTCCGACTACGGCACGGTCAAGGTGTCGGCCTCGGACGGCGCCAAGATCAAGGCGGCCATCGACTGGATCCGCTCGATCACCTCGGAGCCGGAAGTCGGCCAGATCTATGACGGCAAGGTGGTCAAGGTGGTCGATTTTGGCGCCTTCGTGAACTTCTTCGGCGCCAAGGACGGCCTGGTCCACGTCAGCCAGATCGCCAACGATCGGGTCAACAAGGTCTCCGACGTCCTCACCGAAGGCCAGATGGTCAAGGTCAAACTCCTCGGCTTCGACCGCGGCAAAACCCGCCTCTCCATGAAGATCGTCGACCAGACCACCGGCGAAGACCTCACCGCCAAACAGACGGCGGACACGGACGCCTAAACCGCGTTCTCCGTTTAGCGTTACAATCAACCCCGGCCCGCAAGGCCGGGGTTTTTTGTGTTTCAGGTTGTGTCCACGACCAAACCCCCATCCTCCGTCATAGCCGGGCGTCAGGGCCGGCCATGACGGTTATTTTGGCGAGTGATCAACAACCGATGACGTCGATGTGGCCCTCGCGACCATAGTCCAGCAACAGATGGTCTCGCGTCATCAGGCGATAGCCGAAAGCGCGCGCGGTGGCGGAGACGATCCTGTCCGCCGGATCGCGCGGTGGCGTTCCGGGCAGCACCGACGACTCGATCAGGACGCTCGGCGGCATGGGCGCCAGACCGATGCCGGAGTCGATTACATCTTCGAACCACGCGAGCGGCGGCCGCGACAGGGTGATGCGACCGCGCGCGGACAGCAGACCAATTTCCCAGGCGCTGATCGGCGAAACCCATATTGCGCCCTCCTCCGCGGCCTCGGCTAGAGTCGCCTCGGCGCTGGCGTGCAGCGGATCATTGTTCGCCAACCACAGCACCGCGCAGGTGTCCAACAGGACGGGACGCACGGTCACGCCCCCGCGTCCCAACGTTCACCGGTGGGCCCGGTGGGATCGAAGTCCGGCGCCATGCGCACGGTTCCGGCCAGCTTGCGACGCAAGGTTTCGAGCACGTTCGACCGCTGGGGTCGGGGCGGAATGACCTGTGTGGGCGCGGCTGAGGGGCGGACGCGGCGAAATACGACCTTGCGGCCACCCAGATCGACCCGTTCGGTCCGATAACCCGCGTCAAGCCAGACCTTGGTCATGACGTTGTTGGATGGATTGTTGCTCCACCACGCCGGATGTCGGCCGGCCGCCGGCGGCAAGGGCGCGCCGATAATCGCCTCGACTTCATCAAAGCGTAATGGCGTCTCGTCGGCCGGGCGAGACTTCAGGAAATGACCCAGCGGTTCGTACTTACCCACAACACGCTCCTTGACCTGCACATCGTGCAAATATGCACTATGTGCACACTATGTGCACACTATGACTATTCAAAACAAGCCGGCCGGCTCTCGCTGACGTTAAAGTGTCTCAGCGCGCGGGGTGGCGAAGCTATGCTGCGGGCCGGGCGCCAACGAGGGCGCCGTGATGACCCTGAACAGATCTTTCGTTCTGGTCGGTATGGTCGGGTGGCTGGCGGCGGGTTCGGCCGTCGCTCGCGCCGCGCATGGACTGACGTTCGCCGGCGAGTCGCCCTATGTCGCCGCCGTCGATGTCGTGCAGCACGACAAGGTCGCGCCGCCCGCCTTCGCCGACGGCTTGCGCGAGGCGGTCCTGGGCGCCGCCGTGGCGCCGTGAGCGTCCAGGTTTGCGAGACTCATGATTGGCGCTCAGCGTCGGGCCGGTTAGACAGGCCGCGTGCCGATCCTAGCCCGCCCCTTCCGTCCCGACGAAGCCCGCGCTTTGCGGGATATTCGCCTGCAAGCCCTGGCGGATTCGCCGCTAGCCTTCGCCGAACGTTATGACGTCGCCCTGGCCATGGGCGGGGAGGACTTCGGCGCGGCCCTGGCCGCCGGCGCGGTGTGGGGCGTTTTCGACAACGATTGTTGCGTCGGCATGGCCGGCCTCAATCGCCTTGTCGGCGCCAATGTGGAGCATAAAGGTTACGTCTGGGGCGTCTTCGTCAGCCCAGCGGCGCGCGGAACCGGCGCCGCGCAGGCGTTGTTCCGGGCCATCATCGACCATGCCCGTGCAACGGAACTGACAGTGCTCTCCCTCGGCGTCGGCGACTTCAACGACCGCGCCAAACGCCTCTACGCGAGCTTCGGCTTCGTGCCCTTCGGCCGCGAACCGCGGGCGGTGCGTGTGGACGGGCTCTATATCGACGAAGTGTTGATGGCGTTGGAATTGTAGGCGGCGTCCGCGTATTGCCTGTCCCTCGTCCCACGCCCGTTACCCATCCGGCGTGATCACTATTCTTCCCTGAGCCGGCGGCGCGAGTCCCGCCCCATAGTGGGGAGGGAAGATCAAACAGACGTTCCATGGAGGACACTAGCATATGGCGACATCCCGAAGCCCGCTCGCCAAGGCCAAAACCTTCGCCCGCTTCGCGCTTCAGCAGCGCCGAAACGCGAAGCGGATCGCCGCCGAACTGCCGCCGGCAGGCAATGGCGCGGTGACGTTGAATGGCGGTGAGAAGGATTGGACGCCGGCGGGCTTCGACGCCGTCGCCGACGAAGGGTTCGTGGTGGCCGCGACGGGCGCCCTGTGGATGTCCAAGCCGCTGGCAGTCGGGTTCGAGCCGCGCCTGGCGATCTGGGTGCGCATCGGCGCCGCCGGTTCGATCCGCAAAATGCTGAACAACACCACCCGCTTTCGCGCCTGGGCCGACGGCCCGGTCGAGGTGATGGCCAAGACCTTGACCGAATGGGCCGATCCCAGCGGCGCCTTGCTGGTCGTTCCCCGCAAGGGCCTGGCCGGCGGCATAGCGATCACAGTAACGGCGTGCGCCGACGCCCCGGACACCCCGACCTGCCCGGACGGTTGGTCGCACCTCTGGCGCCTGGGCGACGGGCGCATCTATTGTCAGGACGGCGAAGAGATCGCCGTTTCGAGTTACGGCGACGTTGGCATTCTGTGCCGCGACGTCGATCTGCCCCTCACTGACGAGACTCGCCTCGACTGGTCATGGCTGATCGAAACCCTGCCGTCGGCCCTGCCTGAAGACCTCGCGCCGACGCACGACTATCTGAGCATCGCCGTGGAGTTCGAGAACGGTCGCGACCTGACCTATATGTGGAGTGCGGGCCTGCCGCGCGACCACGTCTTTCATTGTCCCCTGCCGTTTTGGTGCGACCGCGAGACTCATTGGGTGGTGCGCTCCGGCGCCGAGGGCCTCGGCGTTTGGCAATCCGAAAGCCGCGCCGTCGCCGCCGACTATGCGCGCGCGATCGGTGGTGCGGCGCCGGCCCGCGTCGTCAAAGTCTGGCTGATCGCCAACAGCGTGTTCCAGCGCAAGGCCGGCAAAGCGCGGTTTAGGGGGATCACGGTGCGCGAGGGGGATTGATCCCGCACGCTTCCCTCCCCTTTATGGGAAGGGCGAGCCGCGTCAGCGAGCGGGGTGGGGCAGTCTCATGGCGAGTGGTCGATTGTGAAGTCCGATATTTCCCCACTCCGGACGACGCGAAGCGCCGTCTCGACCCTCGCCATAAATGGCAGGGAGATCGCGCGAAGTCTTCTGCTCGCCATCCTGACCTGGATCGCATCCGCGGGCCTCGCCCTCGCCGCCGATTCCGCCAATCCCGATTGCCGCACGGTGCGGATGAGCGACATCGGCTGGACCGACGTCACTTCGACGACGGCGCTGACCGGCGTCATCCTGGAAGACCTTGGTTATCAGCCGAAGATCTCGGTGCTGTCGGTGCCGGTGACCTACGCGTCGATGAAGAACAAGGACATCGACGTCTTTCTCGGCAACTGGATGCCGACCATGACCTCCGACCGGGGTCCGTTCGTTAAGGACGGCTCGGTGGAGGTGGTGCGCGCCAATCTCACCGGCGCGAAATACACTCTGGCGGTGCCGGCCTATCTCTATGACGCCGGCCTGAAGGATTTTGCCGACATCCGCCGGTTCGGCCCGGCGCTGAACAATTCCATCTACGGCATTGAGCCGGGCAATGACGGCAACCATCAGGTGCTGAAACTGATCAAGGGCGACATCGACGGCCTGGGCGCCTTCAAGCTGATCGAGTCCAGCGAGCAGGGCATGCTGGCCCAGGTCGAACGGGCGGTGCGCGGCAAACAGCCGATCGTGTTCCTGGGCTGGGAGCCGCATCCGATGAACAGCCGCTTCGCCATGCGCTATCTCACCGGCGGCGATTCCACCTTCGGGCCCAACTTTGGCGGCGCGACCATCTACACCAACACCCGCGCCGGCTACGCGCGCGCCTGCCCCAATGTCGGGCGCCTGCTGGCCAATCTCAGCTTCACCCTGGCTGAGGAAGACGTGCTGATGGGCGCGATCCTCGACAAGCATCAGGACCCGCACGCCGCCGCGACCGCCTGGTTGGCCGCTCATCCGGACGCCGCCAGGAACTGGCTGGCCGGCGTCACCACCTATGACGGACGCCCGGCGCTGGCGGCGCTGAAGGCGGCGACGCCGGCGGCCCACACCGGCCTCGACGCCTGGATCATCGACCACAAATTGCCGCTCGGCGCGGTCATGAACGACCTGGTCGAGACCGTCAAAACGCACGGCATGGGCTTTTTCGACGGCGTATCGGCGGTCATTCACGGCGCCGTCGACGGCCTGACCGGGCTGTTGAAACTCACGCCCCCGCTGATCCTGATCGTCGCCATCAGCGCGCTGGCCTTTGGCCTGCAACGCTCGCTCCCGCTGACGATCTTCGTCGCCGCCGCTCTGCTCTTGATCATGAACCAGGGTTATTGGCAGGCCATGCTGGAGACCCTGTCGCTGGTGCTGTTCTCGGCTCTGACCGCGACGGTGATCGGCGTGCCGCTCGGCATAGCCGCCGCGCATCGGCCATGGCTCTTCAAGGCCATGCACCCGGTGCTCGATCTGATGCAGACCCTGCCGACCTTCGTCTATCTGATCCCGACCCTGGTTCTGTTCGGCCTGGGCGTGGTGCCCGGCCTGATCTCCACGGTGATCTTCGCCCTGCCGGCGCCGGTGCGCCTCACCCACCTGGGCATTTCTTCAACCCCCCGACCCCTGATCGAGGCCGGTCAGGCCTTCGGCGCCACGCCGTTGCAGCTCCTCATCAAGATCGAGCTGCCCAGCGCCCTGCCGACCATCGTCGCCGGGATCACCCAGTGCATCATGCTCAGCCTGTCGATGGTGGTCATCGCCGCCCTGGTCGGCGCCGGCGGCCTGGGCGTGCCGGTCGTGCGCGCCCTCAACACCGTCCAGGTCGGCATGGGCTTCGAAGCCGGCTTCGCCATCGTCCTGCTGGCCATCATCCTCGACCGCATGACCAAGCCGAGAGCGGCGCGGGGGTAGGTTTCAGGCCCAACCACCCTCCTTCACCGTCATAGCCGGGACTGACGCCCGGGGGATGACGGTGGGGAGGGGCGGCAAAGGGGAAGCGCGGGGGCGCCGTCCCTACTTCCCCCGCAAGGTCAACTGGTCGCCCTTGAATTCGTAGGAATCCAGCCGCTTGAGGAAGGTCATGCCGAGCAGGGAGGCGCTCATCGGTGCCTTGTTGATCTCAACCGGAACGTCGTTGAGGCGGATGGAACCGACCGTCAACGTTTTTACCACCATCGGCGCGCCATAGCCGACCCCGTTGGCCGTTTCGCTGAGCCGGGTGTATTGCGCCGGCGTGGCGCTCAGGCCGGCGCGCGCCGCGTCATCGGGGCTGAGCACAATTTCGCTGGCGCCGGTGTCGACGATGAACCGCGCCGGGGCGCCGTTGACCACGCCGCCGACGTAAAAGCCGCCGTCCGCGTTCTTGCCGATGACCACCTGGCCCGGCGCGGTCGTCACGGCGTGTTCGGGGTTGAGCGCCGTGCGCGCCTTCAACCCGGCGGCCGCCAGCTCGCCGCGAAAGGCGTAGCCGATGGAAATGACCGCGAAGATGGCCGCCCACAGCGCCAGATTGCGCACCGTCGTGCTCAGATTAAACTGGCGCATCCGAACCAGGCCGCTCGACACCAGGGCCAGCAGGCCAAACAGAAGCCAGATGTCCGGGCGGTCGGCCTTGGGCAGGGCGGTGGGATTAAGCTGGGACATGACGCCGACCACGACCAGCACCGTCGCGATCAGGCCCAGCCACACCGCCAGGCCGACCGGAAACCCGCCCTTCGGCGCGGGGTCGGACCCCGGTCCCGACGACGGCGGCTGGGCCGGCGGACGACTCCACGGTCCCTCAAATTCAGGCATGCACGTCCTCGCGGGTGGGTTGGCCCCATCGTCGCGGTATTGCGCGCCAAACGCAACGGCGCAGAACCGGCGCGGGGAGATCGGGTGAGCGTGCTGGTGATCAGCCGACGTCCTTCAACACCTTCTCGATGGCGGTCAGGCGGTTGGCGGCGTCGGCCAGCGCCGCCTGGATGGCCGTCAGCGCGGTGGCCGTCGCGGCCTCGGCGCTCGCCGCCCGGTCGGCGATCTGGCGGTATGCGTCGTCATTGGCCAGGCGCGCCTTGGCCTGCTGGATGCGTGAGAAATACCTCATGCCGAAGATGAGCAGAACGGTCCCAAGCGGGAGGCACAGGGTCAGAACATACAAAATGTTGGTCATCGGGGTATCCTTCAATGTTCAGGTTTGGGGGTGAGGGAGGTCGCCGCCGCGACGATGGCGGCGGGGGTAAGGTCGACGGCGAAGGCGGCGACCTCGAAATAGTTGAGCGCCTTGCCGTCGCGCGACAGTTCGAGCCGGCCGGCGACCAGGCCGGCCTCTTCGAGCTTCTGCAGGTGCAGGTGCAGCAGGGGGCGGCTGATGCCGATCTCACGCGCCAGAGCGCTGACATAGTTGCGCCCGCCCGCGCTCAGCGCCGCGATAATGCGCAGCCGGTGCGGACTGGCCAGCGCCGCCAACATGGCCAGCAGCTGGTCGCCGGTGATCGGCAATTGGTGATCCGCTTTCATATGTAAGAAATAACTGACGTATGTCAGTGAGTCAAACGATATCGGCGATCGCGGATCATTCGCCTCCACCCTCCGTCATGGCCGACCGTCAGTGTCGGCCATCCATTGAGCAAGCGGGTGGATGTGGCCGCGCTCGGCGCGGCCATTGAGAGGCCTCGCCGAAAGGATCACCGGGACGAAACGCCCGGTGATGACGGAGGGGGAGGATGGGCGGCGTTCGCACAGGCGCTCACGCCCGTGGGTCGACTCCGCACGGCGGCGGTGACAGTGATCTATTGTGCGAAGCGCTTCGAAGACGAAGAGGTCGATAATGCGAGAGGTCGCCGCCGGTGCGCTGCTGGCGCTGGGCGTTCTCGTCGCCGGCGCCTTCCTGCCGGTCGGCACGCACGGCCCGGCCCGCTCGCACTCCGAGCTCAAGGTCGCGACCAACGGCGCCTGGCGGCCGCAAAGTTATCTGGACGACCACAACCAGCTGGTCGGCTTCGACATCGACGTCGCCCGTGAAATCGCCCGGCGGCTCGGCCGGACGGCGAAGTTCGAAACCCCTGATTTCGCCACCATGGCCGGCGGCCATTGGCACGGTCGCTGGGACATGGCGGTCGGATCGGTGACCCCGACCAAGGCGCGCGCTCAGGTCGTCGATTTCGCCGGGATCTACTATTTCAGCCCCTATGTGTTCGCGGTGCACAAGGACAGTCCCGCGCGGACGTTCGAGGATTTGAATGGCAAGACGATCGGCGTCGAAACCGGCGCCACCTCGGAGGACTATATCCGCCGTCGGCTGCGGATCGACGCGCCGGACCTGCCGCCGATCCAATACCGGGTGACGCCGGGCGTGGTGCGCACCTATGCCGATTCGACCATGCCGCTCGACGACCTGCGCCTCGGCGACGGGGTTCGCCTCGACGCCGTGGTCGCGCCCGAACAGACGGTGCTGGGTGCGATCGCGAGCGGCTATCCGATCAAGATCATGCCGGGCGGCTATGCCTTCCGCGAACCGCTCACCGTGATCACCGACAAGGGCGCCCCCCAGTGGACCGCCCGGATCAAGGCGACCATCGCCGCCATGAAGGCCGACGGCGCCCTGCGCGCCCTGACCGTCAAGTGGTACGGTCGCGACTATAGTCACTGACCCCTCTCAAGGCCGCCGCTCGCCGCCGCCCCGCTTCGGACCCCTCCGCGCATGCCGTATGTCGAGACCTATTACAGACCCGGAGCGGCGGCGGACGTCCGGCGACCGCCGCTGAGCGGCGCGCTGGCGGCGGATGTCTGCATCGTCGGCGGCGGCCTCGCCGGGCTCAGCGCCGCATTGGAACTGGCGCGCCGCGGGCGCACGGTTTGCCTGCTCGAAGCCGAGCGCATCGCCTGGGGCGCGTCGGGGCGCAACGGCGGCTTCGTCAGCCCCGGCTATTCGGCGAGCTATTCGGCCATCGCCCGCCGGGTCGGGCCCGATGACGCCAGGAGCCTGCACCGGCTGTCGATCGAGGGGGCCGGGGCGGTGTCGGCGAATCTTGACGCCTTGGGCGTCGCCGACGCCGACCGCGTCGACGGCATTTTCTCGACCGCGCGCTATGAAGCCACGGCCGAGCTGATGGCCCGCCGCGACTGGCTGGAGCGCGAGTTCGACTATGCCGTGGAGTTCCGTTCGCGCGCGCAGATGCAAGCTGAGCTGGCGTCGCCGCGCTATTATCAGGGCCTCTACAACCCCCACGGCTTCCATTTTCACCCGCTCAACTACGCCCGCGCCCTGGCGCGGGAGATCGAGCGGCTCGGCGGCGCCGTGTTCGAGGCCTCGCCGGCCGTCGCCCTGGAACAGGCGGGCGCGGTGCGCGTGGTCGTCACGCCGGGCGGCCGGGTGCGGGCCAGAGACGTGGTGATCGCCTGCGGCGGCTATACGGGCTCGTTGGCCCCGGCGTTGCGGCGCAGCTATCTGCCGATCGCCACCTATGTGATGCTGACCAGGCCGGACAAGGCCCTGATCGGCGCCGCCATCCGCACCACCGCGGCGATCGGCGACGGGCGGCGCGCCGGCGACTACTACCGGCTGGTGGATGGCGGGGCGCGCATCTTGTGGGGCGGCAAGATCACCACCCGCACGAGCGAGCCGCGCCGGCTGGCCGCGCTGATGCGCCGGACCATGGTCTCCACCTATCCGCAGCTTGCCGATCTGGAGGTCGACATGGCCTGGTCGGGCCTGATGGCCTATGCGCGCCATTTGATGCCGCAGATCGCCCAATTGGATGAGGGCCTGTGGTGTTGCACCGCCTTCGGCGGGCACGGCCTCAACACCACCGCCATTGGCGGGCAGGTGCTGGCCGAGGCGATTACCGGGGAGAGCGACCGCTACCGGCTGTTCGCGCCGTTCGGCCTGGTCTGGAACGGCGGCGGCGCCGGCCGCGCCGCCGCCCAGGGCGCCTATTGGGCGATGCAGGCGATGGACGCCGTCCGCGAATGGCGCATTCTCCGATGACCCTTCCTCGCTGCCTCAAGAAGGGCGCCAAGATTGCCTGACATCACCCCCCACCCAAACCGCGCGCGCCCATCCGGCTCGGCGATGCATTTCGCCGACAATGTCGACTATCCCGCCCTGCTCGGCCGCCCGATCGTCTTCCTGCCGCTCCTCGCCCTGCTGTTCGAGGCGCTGCGCTGGTGGAATTTCGCGGCCACGGCGATCGGGCGCGGCCTGACCGGTCTGTTCAGCCTGACGGGCCTCACGCCGGCGGCCGACAATGTCGCCGTCGCCGCCCTGGCGACGGTGGTCGTCGGCTTCAACCTGGCCGTGGTCATGCGCCTGAAGCTGCGCCGGCAGGTCTACATCGTCTGGCTGGAGCTGGCGGCGCTGATCCTGGTGTTCTTCTATTCTTTCAATCTGAGTTTCGATTTCATCGCGCGCAAGATCGGCTTCCTGATCACTCAGGGCCTGGTGATGACCCTGTATATTTCGCTGGTGTCGATCGCGATCGCGTCGATCCTGGCCCTGATCGGAGCCATGGCCAAGCTGTCGTCCAACGGCATCGCGCTGGGCGTCGCCAATTTCTACACCTCGCTGTTTCGCGGCATACCGCTGCTGATGCAGATCTATATGATTTATATGGGGTTGCCGCAGCTGGGCTATGTGGTCGGCGCCGTCCCGGCCGGCATCGCGGCGCTGTCGCTGTGCTACGGCGCCTATATGACCGAGATCTTTCGCGGCGGCATCGAGAGCATTCCCAAAGGCCAGTGGGAGGCCGCGCGCGCCCTCGGTCTCAAGCCCAACGCCACCCTGCTGCGGATCATTCTGCCCCAAGCCATGCGGGTGATCATTCCGCCGACCGGCAACCAGTTCATCGCCATGCTGAAGGATAGCTCCCTGGTCTCGGTGGTCGGCGTGTGGGAGCTGATGTATCTGGCGCGCACCCAGGGCCAGAGCGAATTTCGGCACATCGAAATGATGATCACCGCCTCGCTGATCTACTGGCTGTTTTCCATCCTGCTCGAGCTCCTGCAGGGCCGTGTCGAGCGTTATTACGGTCGCGCCCATGCCCGCTGACGAACAAGAGACGACGACGCCGGCGGTCGAAATCCGCGGCCTGCATAAATGGTACGGGGCCTTTGAGGCGCTGGGCGGCGTGGATCTGACCGTCGCCGCCGGCGAGCGGCTGGTGATCTGCGGTCCGTCCGGCTCGGGCAAGTCGACCTTGATCCGCACCATCAACGCCCTCGAAAGCTTTGACGAAGGCGAGATCCGCGTCGACGGCATCGCCCTGACCCGCGAACCCGGGACCGTCGAGGCGGTCAGGCAGCGGGTGGGCATGGTGTTCCAGCAGTTCAACCTCTTTCCGCACCTGACCGTGCTGGAGAACTGCGCCCTGCCGCTGCGCCTGGTGCGCGGCCTCCCCGCGCCCGAGGCGCGCGAACGGGCGCTGCACTACCTCGCCAAGGTGCGCATTCCCGAACAGGCCGACAAGTTCGCCGCCCAGCTTTCCGGCGGCCAGCAGCAGCGCGTGGCCATCGCCCGCGCATTGGCCATGGAGCCGGACCTGATGCTGTTCGACGAGCCGACCTCGGCGCTGGACCCGGAAATGGTCAAGGAGGTGCTGGACGCCATGGTCCAGCTCGCCGCCGAGGGTATGACCATGGTCGTCGTCACCCATGAAATGGGCTTCGCCCGCCAGGTGGCCGACCGGGTGATCTTCATGGACCGCGGGAAAATCGTCGAGGAGGGCCCGCCGCAAACGTTTTTCACCCACCCCCGCGAAGCGCGAACCCGCGCTTTCCTGCAGCAGGTCCTGCGCGTGCACTGAGCCGGCAATTGATTCCTATCTCATCGCGGGAAAGCGGAGGGACGAACGTGACGAGGCTTATCGCACTTGAGGACGCCGATTTCGACTGGCTTGGGGACGAAGACGCTCCGGCGCGCGCGGGGCTCAGGCGCCCGCCCGGTGGCGTGGACCATCCGTCCGTGTTGGGGGTGATCCGCCGGATGAACCAACGGCTCGTCGCTTCGGGATGTCACCGCGCCTGGATGATCGTTGAAGACAATGAGGTGGTCGGGCTCTGTAGCTTCAAGGCGCCGCCGTCGGCAGGCGCCGCCGAGATCGGCTACGGGATTGCATCGAGCCGCAGGACGCGCGGACACGCCACGTCCGCCGTCGCGGCGATCGTCGAATTGGCGCGGGCGGACCCGTCCGTGAAGACCCTGGTCGCCGAAACAGCCCTCTCCAACCCAGCGTCCGAGCGCGTCCTCGAGAAGAACGGCTTCAGCAGGAACGGGCGGCGGCACGATAGCGACGACGGACTGATCAGCCTTTGGAAATTGGTCTTGTAACGATCCGGCGTATGGCCACGATCAGTGGCGCGACCGTGTCGACGGTCCTGCCGGCCGTCACGCCGTCCGCAGCGCCGGCGCAGCGGCCCAAACCGGTTGCCCGGCGGAAGTCGATGGCGCGACCAGCGCACTATCCATCGCTTCGGTCAGCGTCAGCCTGGGGGCCCGAAAATATGCGGCCAGGTCTTCGATGTCGCTTGCGTCGACCGCCTCGGTGATGGCGCCGTGTTCAATGACGACCAGGGAGGTTGGCGAAATCTCGCCGACCCGCACGGCGCGCTCCCAGTCTGCGGGACTGGTTAGCCGAATCTGCTTCCCACCGGAGAGGAAACTGATGCTGATAAGCGATGAGCCGATGGTCCTGTCCATGGGTTTCCCTGACACTCAGATCGAGCTGAAACGTGACTGCGACACTATAACGCATTGCGAAAATGATACTCAAAATATCCGTTTCGGTTTGCAATATATTACAATGTCTTGACCTTGCTCCCGTGTTGGACCGTCCCTGACCGGGCCGTCTCGCTCATCGGGCGCCGGGCGGGCCGCAAGATCCTCGCTCTTCAATCTCAACCGCGGGTTTGTTCGCGATCGCGCGCATCCGTCAACATTCAGGAGCCAGACATTGAAGCGATCCCGACGCCAATCGGAAAATCACCTCGCCGGACGGGCCGGCTGGCTTCGAGCGGCGGTGCTGGGCGCCAATGATGGCGTTCTCTCGACGAGCAGTCTGATCCTGGGCGTGGCCTCGGCGGCGGCCAGCCATGCGAATATTGTCCTTACCGGCGTGGCCGGCCTCGTGGCTGGGGCGATGTCGATGGCGGCTGGCGAATATGTGTCGGTCAGCTCCCAATCGGATGCGCAGAAGGCCGACTTGGAGAAAGAGAAGGGCGAGCTGAGCGAGAACCCCGAGGCCGAACATCGGGAGCTTTCGGCCATCTACGTCAAGAGGGGTGTCGATCCTGAACTGGCCCGAACGGTCGCCGGGCAATTGATGGCCAAGGACGCCTTGGCGGCGCACGCGCGTGATGAGCTGGAAATCACCGAGACCACCGCGGCCCGCCCGGTGCAGGCCGCCCTGGCTTCGGCGGCGTCATACGGCGCGGGAGCGGCGATGCCCTTGCTGATGGTCGTCCTCTCGCCCGCGTCGGTCTTGCCGCCGGCGGTCGCGGGCGCCTCGTTGGCGGTGCTGGCGCTCCTGGGGGCGGTCGGCGCGAAGGCGGGTGGCGCGAATATCCCCAAAGCCATGGCGCGTGTGACGATTTGGGGCGCCCTGGCCATGGCCGCCACCGCCGCCATCGGAAGCCTGGTGGGCGCCGCTGTCTAGGATGGGCGCGATCGTCCGAAAATCGTGCTTATCATCGGCAGCAGGACAATCGACGCGCAAAAAGGAGTTTCGTCATGAACATCGATCTGACCGGACGCACCGCGGTCATCAGCGGATCCACCGGCGGCATCGGCCGGGCCATCGCCGAAGGTCTGGCGCGCGCCGGCGCGGCGGTGGTGATCAACGGTCGGGGCGAGGACCGCGTCGCCAGGGCGACCCATGACATGCGCGCCGCCTTCCCCAAGGCCGACATCACCGGCATCGCCGCCGATCTGGCCACGCCGGACGGCGTCGCGACCTTCGTCGGCCGCGCCGCGGACGCCGACATCCTGGTCAACAACCTCGGAACCGCGTCTCCTAAACCCTTCGCCGACATCACCGACGCCGATTGGCTGACTCTCTTCCAGACCAACGTCATGAGCGGGGTGCGCATGACGCGCCACTATCTGCCGGCGATGGTGAAGCGCGGCTGGGGCCGGGTGGTGTTCATCTCCAGCGAATCGGGCGTCAACATCCCCAAGGAGATGATCGACTACGGCATGACCAAGACCGCGCAGCTGGCGATCTCGCGGGGCCTGGCCGAGTCGGTGGCGGGCTCCGGCGTCACGGTCAACGCCGTCCTGCCCGGTCCGACCCGGTCCGAGGGACTGGAGGGCTGGCTGCGACCGGCCGCCGAGGCCCGCGGCGTCGCCCTGGAGGTGGTCGAAAAGGAATTCCTCGCCGCCATGCGGCCAACCTCGCTGATCGGTCGCTTCGCCTCCACTGAGGAGGTCGCCAACATGGTGGTCTATGTGTGTTCGCAGCAGGCCTCCGCGACCACCGGCGCCGCCCTGCGCGTGGACGGCGGCGTCGTGCGTTTCGTGGCTTAGGGTTGCAACCCGATCGGCGCCCGGAGGGCTGCGCCGCAACCTCCCGACCACCGTCATCCCCGGCCGCCGTTCGCCAACGCCGTCATGGCCGGGCGTCAGTCCCGGTCAACCCGCTTTAGGGGCCGGCGCGGCGAGGATCCGGCAGCCGTCCTCCGGGCCGCCGCGCCGGCAGACCGGGAACAGGATATGGCGTCCGTCCGTCGACCACCGCGGGGCGGTCGCGCGCCCGGCGGTGTCCGCGACCAGGGCTGCCTTCGAGCCGTCGGGGCGCATGACGTAGATCTTGTAATCACCGGCCCGGTTCGACGCGAAGGCGATCCAGCGGCCGTCCGGCGACCAGGCCGGCCAGCCATCGAACGCCGCGTTGTTGGTGATGTTGCGCGCGTGGGCGCCGTCCGCGTCGGCGATGAAGACCTCGGAATTGACCTCGTCGACCATGCGGCGAAACGCCAGCCGCGCGCCGTCGGGCGACAGGTTCGGATAGGTGTTCACCCCGCCGGTGATCACGACGCGCGTGTGCCCGCCGCGAAAATCATAGCGCAGGATATCGGAATCGTTCTTGCGCGGCGGCGCCAGATCGTCGTCCGTGCAATAGAAGAGCGACGCGCCGTCATGGGACCAGGTCGGCTGAATGGCCCGCCGCCCTTTGGCGGAGACGATGCGGCGATCCGCGCCATCGATCTTGCTCACCACAATCGCCTCGCCGCCGCCCGCCTTGGCCACAAACGCCAGCCGCTTGCCGTCGGGAGACCAGGCGGGGTCCTCATGATCGTAAGGGTCGGCGGTGATCTGCCTGGGGTGGGCGCCGTCCACGCCGATGATGAACAGTTGCTCGCGGCCGTCGACGACGCGAATGACCACCATCCGTCGGCCATCCGGCGACGGCGAAGGATCGAAGGCGTCCAAGGCGACAACGGCGGGCGCGACCGGGCGCGGTGTTTCTACGAGCATGACCGGGCATCCGTTTCACAAACCGTGGGCGAGATTATCCTGAGTTAGCGTCGACAGCATCATCAGTCTCCTAGGACACCTGTCGGCGGCCAACCAGCGAAGGGCATTGAAGGCGTCGTCGCCGTGCGGCAAACGCGGCGATCTGCGTTACAAGGTCTTCCTCATCAAGGAGGCATCGATGCTCAAACTCGTCGTTCTGGTCGCCCTCGTCTCGCTGGGGGCGGGCGCCGCCGCTCACGCCGCTCACACTCTTCCCGCGCCGCCCGCGCCTCCGGCCATTCCGCCCGTTCCCGCCGTCGGTCAAGCCGCCAAGCCACACGATCTATACACCGTTGAAACCAATCTCGGCGGCTATAACCCCCTGACCGATAAATATAACGCCACCATCCGCATAACGTCGAACCCGTGTCCCCACGTGAGCTTCGATAATACGCTCAGTAATATTGCCAGGGACGCGGACGATGCTCTGGCTCAGGTTCACGATCAACTTGCGAAAATTGAGCAGGATATCCGTAAATCGGCCGATCAATGCAAAGCACACTAAAGCGCGCCGACTGATTCCGATTTGAACTCCCTTTTTATGAACGTCATAGCCGGGCGTAAGTCCCGGCTACCCATTTGGCGCGTTGGTTTGTGTGGCCGTGCGCGCGCACGGCCATGGCGAGGATTCGCTCAATGGATCCCCGGGACGGACGCCCGGGGATGACGGTCGGTTCTGGGGGGGCTCTGCGCCCGCCTCCCTCACCCCCGAACCAGCCGCACCCGCGTGCCGGCGAGCGTCACCACGCCGTCGGCGTCCACCAGACCCCGCGCGATCGCCGCCGCCTGCGTCGCCGCCGGGTCGCGCACCGCCACGTCGAAGGCGCTTAAGCCGTCGCCGCGCCCGTCGCGCGCCTTCACGAAACGGATTTCGCCCGCGTCCAGCGCGATCGTCCACACCGCGCCGGCTCGGGTCGCCGAACGATCCAGCACCGCCGCCCAGCGCGCGGCCATGGCCGCCGGATCCGCCGCCTGCAGCTCCGCGCCGACCACGGCGGTCGAAACATCGGTGCGCACGTGCGAGCGCCAGTCGGGCCCGCCCCATTCCCAATGCTCGGGGGGTTCCATGTGGTCGACCGACAGGATCGCGCCGCCGACGTCCTTGGGATGGATGTGGGTGAAGGCCGCGCCGGCGCCGTCCCACTGATCGACGATGCGCGCGCCGGCGGCGTGGATCATCGCCCGCGCGGCGGCCAGATCGTCGGTCTGCAGGATCACCATATAGCCGCCGTCGCCGCCGCGCCGCTCCAGCAGCCGCCCGGCGGTGGTGCCCGCGTGCTTGGGCGAAACCACCTCGAGAAAGGTCTCGCCGATCGGAAACACCGCGTTCCTCAAGCCGTATTTGCCGACCCCCGGATCGTCATAGGCCCAGTCGAGACCGAGCACGGCCCCGATGTCGGCCCGCGCCGCGTTGAGGTCCGCGGCCACCAGGGCGATCTGCCGAAGACGCATGTGCATGGTTGGCTCCTTCAATCACCCTTGTCTTTTAGTGGCCACCCTAGCCGCGCGTAAGTCCCCGCGACCCATCACCCCCCATCTCCGTCATAGCCGGGCGTAAGTCCCGGCTATCCATTCGGCGAGGCCTCTCAATGGCCGTGCGCGCGCACGGCCACCCACACTCGCTCGCTCAATGGATGGCCGACACGAACGGTCGGCCATGACGGAGCGTTGGGGGATGATGACGGCCGGCGGCGAGCCCTACCGCCCCTGAAACACCGGCTCGCGCTTTTCCACAAACGCTCTGGCCGCCTCGCGGTGGTCGGCGGTGGCGGCGCAGTGGACGTGGTGGGTGGCCTCCAGGTCGAGGCAGTCGTCCACCTCGCCGACCATGGCGCGGTTGAGGTTCTCCTTCATATAGCGATAGGCGACGGTCGGCCCCGCCGCCAGACGCGCGGCGATCTCGGCCGTGCGCGCGGCCAGCTCGTCGGCCTCGCACACCCAGTTGGTGAGGCCGAGCGCCAGCGCCTCCTCCGCGCTCACCCGTTCGGAGAGATAATAAAGCTCGCGCGCCTTGGCCGAGCCGACCAGCTGGGTCAAAAAATACGTCCCGCCATAGTCGCCGGAAAAGCCGACGCGGGCGAAGGCGGTGGTCATGATGGCCCCTCGCGCCATGATGCGCAGATCGCACGCCAGGGCCAGCGAAAACCCGGCCCCCGCCGCCGCGCCCGGCAGAGCCGCGATCGTTGGCTTGGGCATTTTGTGCAGGCGCCCGGCCGTCGCTCGCTGGTTGACACGCTGGCGATGGATCGCCTCATCGAGCGTCGCCGCCGAGCCGCCGCCGTCGCCGCGATCGGCCATCCCCTTGACGTCGCCCCCGGCGCAAAAGCCTCTCCCTGCGCCGGTCAGCACCACGCACTTCACGGCGGGGTCGAGCTCCGCCCACGCCAGCTGCTCGCCCAGCGCCTGGTTCATCGCCCCGCTCATGGCGTTGCGCGCTTCGGGGCGGTTGAGCGTGAGGGTCAGCACCCCCGCGTCCAGTGTGGAAAGCAGGTCGTTGGTGCCGGTATCGGGCGGGGTGGCCATGGGCGTCCTCCAAGGGGTTGGGGGTATCGTGGGCCTGAGGGGGCGGGGTTCGCAAGGGGAAATGAGGGACGCTGGTCGGCGGTCGCGGTTGCTCGCCAGCCGGATGGGGAGCGGACGGTCGAAGGTTCGGCGGTATTCCTTCATGGTGCTCACGCGCCATGAATCGTTGGCGGTTGCGGATATTGCCGCCGCTGCTACGCTTGCCCAATGCCGCGATACTGGTGGGTGAATCACAACCAGACTGCCCGCCAAGAAATCGGCGGCAACTACCTGTGGTCACCGAAGAAGGAGAGCAGTGGCGCGCGTAGCCAGTTCTACGACAACATGCGCGAAGCTGATCCGGGGGACCTCGTCCTGTCTTATTCCGAGCAAGCAGTTCGCTTCGTTGGTCGCGTGGCGGATTTTGCTTACACAGCGAGAAAACCGGAAGAGTTCGGACTCGTCGGGCTAAATTGGAGCCAGATGGGTTGGCTCCTGCCAGTCTTCTGGACGGCGGTCTCACCGCCGGTGCGACCGAAGGCTATCGCCGCCGAGATAGCTCACCTCCTGCCAGCCAAATACTCGCCGCTGCGTGCAAGCGGCGACGGTAATCAAAAGGTCTATCTGGCAGAGATCGATCAGGACCTGTTCAATGCGATCACAACTCGCACAACATTCGATAGTGTCGTGCTCAGAAAGGGCGGCGCGAACAGCCTCATCTTCGAGGTTGGCAAAGAACTTATGGACGATGCCGTAGAGCGCGCCATCGTCAAGGATATGACGCTAGCTGACACGGAACGCGAATCCATCATTAAGGCAAGGCGTGGCCAGGGAACATTTCGGGCAAACGTCAACGCGATCGAGGGCGAGTGTCGCCTAACCGGCATCACCAATCCCCTGCTCCTGCGGGCGAGTCACATTAAACCTTGGCACCTTTGCGAAACATCTGCAGAGCGACTCGACGGGATGAACGGCCTGCTGCTGACGCCAGATGCCGATCACCTTTTCGATCGC
>JANXUA010000179.1 GCA_025352085.1 Caulobacteraceae bacterium
TCTCGACCGCCGAGGCGCGCGCGGCTGGACCGGTTGCTTGCCGACATTCGGGGAGGCGCGGCGTTCGTCGCCACCCTCGCCGGCGCGCGCATCGAGCGCGACGGCGAGGTCGTCAGGGTCGTGCGCGACGCCGGCGAATTCGCCCGCCGCGGGCTTGCCGACCAGGAGCTCCCGCCGGATCAAGCCGTGGTGTTCGATGGCCGGTTCGAGGTTACCGCGCGCCGCGCCGGCTTGCGCCTTGGCCCTCTGCGCGGGCGCGTATCGCGCCTCTCAAAAGCCGAAAGTCTGGCGATCAGATCGGTCCCGACCCGCGCCCGCGCCGGGTCGCCCGCGGTAGTGTCGCCGGACGGCGCCGTATCCTCGCCCTTGTTCGCCGATGGCTTGGACATTGACGTCCGTTCGCTCGTCACGCCCCGCCTCGCGGCGGCGTTAAGCGTCATCAATTGTGAATCTACCGTCACACGTGGCGAAATCGACCAGGACGTCCTAAATGAAGCCTATGACGAAGCGTGAGGTTTGGGCATGAACCTGAGAATGTTGGCCATCTGGGCCGGTATCGGATTGGCTCTGTTCGCCGTTTTCATGGTGGCGAACGTGGGAACGCATCCCGGCGTGGCCCACAAAATGGCCTATTCGGAATTCCTCACGCACGTTGATCGCGGCGACATCGCGTCGGCCAAGATTCACGGCGAGCAAATCGACGCGATCGACCGTCACAACCAGACGATCTCCGCGATCGGTCCTGACAACACGGCGGATTTGCAGAAACGACTGGAGGCCAAGGGCGCGAAATTCGAGTTTCAGCCGGCGGGCGCGGGCATGCTCGCCAGTCTCCTGATCAATCTCGTGCCGTTTCTGTTTCTGATGGCCGGGATCATCTTCGTCACCCGCCAGATGCAGGGCGGCGCGCGCGGGGCCATGGGCTTTGGCAAGTCCAAGGCGCGGATGCTGACCGAGAACAAGAACAAGGTCACCTTCGACGATGTCGCCGGCGTTGAGGAGGCCAAGGAAGAACTCTCGGAAATCGTCGATTTCCTGAAAGATCCGGCTAAATTCCAACGTCTCGGCGGCAAGATTCCCAAGGGCGCCTTGATGGTTGGCCCTCCCGGGACCGGCAAGACCCTGCTCGGCCGCGCCGTGGCCGGCGAGGCGGGCGTGCCGTTCTTCTACATTTCCGGCTCCGATTTCGTGGAAATGTTCGTCGGCGTCGGCGCGAGCCGCGTGCGCGACATGTTCGAACAGGCCAAGAAAAACGCGCCGTGCATCATCTTCATCGACGAGATCGATGCGGTCGGGCGCCATCGCGGCGCTGGTTTGGGCGGCGGCAATGACGAGCGCGAGCAGACGCTCAACCAGCTCCTGGTCGAGATGGACGGTTTCGATCCCAACGAGAGCATTATCGTGGTCGCCTCGACCAACCGCCCCGACGTTCTCGATCCGGCCCTGCTGCGGCCCGGCCGGTTCGACCGCCAGGTCGTGGTGCCCAATCCCGATGTCGGCGGACGCGAGAAAATCCTGCGCGTGCATATGCGCAATGTGCCGCTGGCCTCGGATGTGGACGTGCGGGTGATCGCCCGCGGCTGCCCCGGCTTCTCCGGCGCGGATCTGGCCAACCTCGTCAACGAGGCGGCCCTGATGGCGGCGCGGCGCAACCGGCGCATGGTTCTGCAGCGCGACTTCGAGGACGCCAAGGACAAGGTGATGATGGGCGCCGAGCGCAAATCCATGGTCATGAGCGACGAGGAAAAGAAGAACACCGCCTATCACGAGGGCGGCCACGCCCTGGTGGCCCTCTCGGTGCCCGCCGCCGATCCGGTGCACAAGGCGACGATCATTCCGCGCGGCTTGGCTTTGGGCATGGTCATGCAGCTGCCCGAAGGCGACCGTCACTCGATGAATTTCGAGCAGATGACCTCGCGTCTGGCGATCATGATGGGCGGCCGGGTGGCCGAGGAGCTGATTTTCGGCAAGAACAAGATAACCTCCGGCGCTTCCAGCGACATCCAGGCCGCGACGGGTCTGGCGCGCAATATGGTCACCCGCTGGGGTTATTCCGACATGCTGGGCGCCGTCTCCTATGGCGACAATCAGGAAGAGGTCTTCCTCGGCCACTCCGTGGCGCGCACCCAGAACGTCTCGGAGGACACGGCGCAGAAGATCGACCTGGAGGTGCGTCGTCTGGTCCAGACCGGTTTCGACGACGCCATGCGTATTCTCAAGGAGCGCATCGACGACCTGCACACCGTCGCTCGGGCCCTGATCGAATACGAAACCCTGTCGGGCGATGAAATCGTCAATGTCATCAAGGGCGTGAAGCCGAACCGCGAGGAGACCGAAGCCATCGCGCCGCCCGGTCCGCGCGTATCGGTGCCCCTGGCGCCCCGGCCGATCGCACCCCCGAGCGGCGCCCCGCAACTCGCTCCGGGGTGAAGCGCCCCCTGGTCATGGGCGTCCTCAACGTCACCCCGGACAGTTTTTCGGATGGCGGACGATTTCGAAGCGTTGAGGCGGTCGTGGCGCGGGCTCAGGCGATGGTCGCCGACGGCGTCGACTGGCTCGATATCGGCGGGGAATCCACCCGACCGGGCGCGAGTTCGGTTTCGGAGTCCGAGGAAATCGACCGCGTCATCCCGGTCGTCGAGGCGGTGCGCGCCGCGACCGCCGCGCCGATCTCCATCGACACGATGAAACCCGCCGTTGCCCGCGCCGCGATCGGCGCCGGGGCGACGATGTGGAATGACGTGACCGCTCTTAGCGGGTCGCCCGACAGCCCGGACGCCTGCGCGCAGCTTGGCTGCGACATTGTGCTGATGCACATGCGGGGCGATCCGCGCGGCATGCAGGTCAAGCCGCGCTACCACGATGTGGTCGCCGAGGTCGTCGCGGTCCTCGGCGCCCGCGCCCAGGCCGCCATGGCTGCGGGCGTGGCGCGCGAAAAGATCTGGCTCGATCCGGGTATCGGTTTTGGCAAGACCGCCGCGCACAATCTCGCCCTGCTCGCGGCCCTTGATCGGTTCACCGCGCTGGATTTTCCGGTTCTGATCGGCGCCAGCCGCAAGGGTTTCATCGGCGCGCTCGATCCTCGCGCGCGCGATCCTGGCGATCGCCTGGGCGGTTCGATCGCCGCCGCGCTCGCCGCCGCCCACGCCGGCGCGGCGATGGTGCGCGTGCACGACGTGCGCGAGACCGTGCAGGCGCTGACCGTCGCCGCCGCGATCGGCGAGGCGGCCGCGCATGACTGAGGCGCGCGGCCGGGTCCTGATCATCGCCGGCTCCGACAGCGGCGGCGGCGCGGGGGTTCAGGCGGACATCAAGACCGTTACGGCGCTGGGCGGTTACGCCGCCACCGCGATCACCGCCATCACCGTACAAAATACGCTCGGCGTGCAGGCGGTTCATCCAGTCGCCCCCGCCGTGGTCGAAGCCCAGGCGCGGGCGGTGCTGGACGATATCGGCGCCGACGCGATGAAGACCGGCATGCTGGGCGATGTCGCCATGATCGAAGCGGTCGCGCGATTGTTGGATTCAGCGTTCGGGATTCCCGCCGTGATTGACCCGGTGATGATCGCCAAGGGTGGCCAGAGCCTGCTGGCGGCCTCGGCGCTGGACGCCGTGCGCGCTCTCATGATCCCGCGCGCCGCGCTGCTGACCCCTAACGCGCCCGAGGCCGCCGCCCTGACGGGCCTAGCGGTCGAAACCACCGACGATCTGCGCTGCGCCGGCGAGGCCCTGCTGCATCTGGGCGCCCGCGCCGTCCTGATGAAGGGCGGCCATATCGCCGGTGACCGCGTCATCGACGTGCTGATCAGCGCCGACGGCGAGACCAGTTTCGAGGGTCCGCGCGTCGACACCCGCCACACCCACGGCACCGGCTGCACCCTGGCGTCGGCCTGCGCCGTCGGCCTCGCCCAAGGCCTCGCCCTTGATCGCGCCGTCGCCCGCGCCTGGGACTACACCGCCCAGGCCATCCGCCACGCGCCGGGCCTCGGCGCCGGCCACGGGCCGCTCGACCACGCCTGGATGACGCGGGATTGATCGAAAAATTGGAGACTGGGCGAAGCCTTCTGTCGCAAACCCGTTTCATTCCAGGCGCGAAGCGACTATACGCGCCAGTCTAACCCGCCCGGTCGCAAGGCCGGGCGCCGCTGTTTCTGGAACAAACCTCGATGACCGACATTCTGATGCCCAAGGCGACCGCCGTTTGGCTGGTTGACCACACCTCGATGACCTTTGAACAGATCGCCGACTTCTGCGGCCTGCATCCCTTGGAAGTGAAGGGTATCGCCGACGGCGAGGTGGCGCGTGATATCCGCGGCGCCGATCCGATCTCCAACGGTCAGCTGACGCGCGAGGAACTGGACGCGGCCCAGGCCAACCCCGCCTACCGCATGAAGGCGCAGAAGAGCCGTCACGCCGAATTGCTCAAGCCAATGAAGAAGGCGCCGAAATATACGCCGGTGTCGCGCCGTCAGGATCGCCCCGACGCCATCGCCTGGTTCGTGCGCAATCACCCCGAGATCACCGACGCCCAGATCGCCAAGACCCTCGGCACCACCAAGTCGACCATCGATCAGGTGCGCAACCGCACGCACTGGAACGCGGTCAACGTCAAGCCGGTCGATCCGGTTTCGCTGGGCCTGATCGGCCAGCTCGAACTGGATGCCCTGGTCAAGAAGGCGGCGGAAAAGAAGGCCAAGGACGACGCGCGCAAGGGCGCGGCCCAGCCGGACGGCGCGGCCCTGCGTTCGGCAAACGAAAGCGACGTCGAACCGGCGGCGGCGGCCGAGCACGATAATCACGCCGAGGGCTGACCTGGCGGCGAGCCGACCGCGACCTTAGATCAGGTCAATGCGGCTTTGATCGGAGCCCTTCGAGTTCCTCTTTCAGCCGGAGCTTTTGTCGTTTGAGGTCCTTAACCCGCATCGCGTCGCTGGCGGGTCGGCTAATCTCGTCCTCGATTGCACGTTCCAGCGACTGATGACGGACGCCGAGTTCGCGAATTCGAGCTTCGATAGCCATGATTCCAGACTCCTATTTGATGAATCAACATCCGCACTGAACACCCCTGACGTCGATCTGTCAGATCACATATAATTGCACACGCCGTCGCTCCCTTCGGGCGCCTTGGGCGGCGGCGCGGGGAGCCTAATTTATGAGCAATTTAGACATCCGGCGCCTGGTGGTTGGAATTTCGGGGGCCTCAGGCGTGGTCTATGGCGCGCGGGTTCTGGACGCGTGCCGCGAGCTTGGCGTCGAGACCCATCTGATCGTCAGCCGCGCCGCCCTCATCACTTTGGCGCAGGAAACCGATCTGACGCCGGCTGGGCTGACCGCCAAGGCGGCGGTGGTCTATCGCGTGGCCGATATCGGTGCGGCTGTGGCGTCCGGCTCGTTCCCGACGCTGGGCATGATCATCGCCCCCTGTTCGGTGCGCACCATGAGCGAGATCGCCTCGGGCGTGACCTCGTCCCTGCTGACCCGCGCCGCGGACGTCACTTTGAAAGAGGCGCGCCGGCTGGTGCTTATGGTGCGCGAAACGCCGCTGCATCTTGGCCATTTACGCACTATGACGGCGCTGGCGGAGATGGGCGCGATCATCGCCCCGCCGCTGCCGGCCTTTTACACCCGGCCGACCAGTCTTGAAGACATGGTCGATCAGTCGGTTGGTCGGGCGTTGGACTTGTTTGGACTGTCCTGGGCGCGCGTGCATAGGTGGGGGGCGGATCTGGCGACGGCGCCTGCGGGCGAGAGCGACGCTTGACCCTCTGGCTCTACGCCGCCGAAGTTTGGGGCCGGCCTGACGTTGAGGCGGTGTGCCTTGATCTGCAGGACACCCACGGTCAGTCGCCTCCGCTGCTGTTGTGGCGCCTGTGGGCGATCACGCGGCGCCGAGGCGTCGATGTCGCGGTGGTCGAGCACGCCGTGGCGGCGGCGCGGCGCTGGGACCATGCCGTGACGGGACCGCTGCGCGCGGCGCGCCGGGGCTTGAAGAGCGCCCTGCCGGCTGTCGCCGCAGCCGTGCGGGCCGAACTTCACGGCAAGGTGGGCCTGGTGGAACTGGAGGCCGAGCGCGCCTTGCTGGACGCTCTGGAGCGACTCACCCCTGACCCTGGCGGCAGCACCGAAGACGGCCTGTCGGCCCTTGTGGAATTGGCCGCGATCTGGGGCGCGCCGGCGCCGATCGCAACCCTGCGGCGTCTCGTCGAGGTGAGCCGATAGCGCTTGATGACGTCGTATCGACATCTGAATCAAGCTCTACACTTTTGAGTCTAGAGCACGATCCAGACACAAGACGACCCGCTTTGTGTCATCGTGCTCTGGCGCCAAAATACCCATGACGGATGCTTGATCGTCGTCCAACTCTGGTCCAGCATGTCGCCGTGGTGGATGGGGTCGATCCATGAACGACGACGAACTTGAGTTCGACGACAAGGCGTCCGTACGAGAGGCCCTGGCTCATTTGCGGCAGACGCATCAGGACCTCGACGCTGCGGTCGCCGCCCTTGAGCTGGCGCCGCGACCCGATCCATTGCGAACGGCGCGACTCAAGAAACAGAAATTGATCCTGCGCGACCAGATCGCCAAGCTCGAGAACCGGCTGACGCCCGACCTGATCGCCTGAATCGCGCCTGAAACGCTTCTGGCGCGCTTGCCCCGGCCGCGCGCTTCGCCCATATCGCCCGGCATGGATGAAAACATGTTGCAGGATGTCACCGCCGCCGCCCTGGCCGCCGGCGCGGATGCGGCCGAGGTGGCGTTCGCCGATCATCAGGCCTTGTCGGTGACGGTCAGGATGGGCGCGCTGGAGGAAGTCGAGCGCGAGGAATCGCGGGAACTGGGCCTGCGGGTTCTGATCGGTCGGCGCCAGGCGTCGGTCTCGGGCTCCGACGTGTCGGCGCAGGGCCGCGCCAAGCTTATCGAGCGGGTTGTGGCCATGGCGCGGCTGGCCGTGGAAGATCCGTACGTTGGCTTGGCGCCCGCCGACCGTTTGGCGCGCGGCGCGCACGCCGATCTGGCGCTCTACGACGCCGCCGAGCCGACTCCTGACGAACTCGAAGACCTGGCACGCGAGGCCGAAGACGCCGCGCGGGCCGTCGACGGCGTCACGGTGTCCAACGGCGCTTCGGCCAGCTGGTCGATGTCATCCTGGCGCCTGGCCACCAGCGACGGCTTTTTTGGCGACCATCGCGGCAGCGCTTTTTCGCTGTCGGTCGGCGCCATTGCCGGCGAAGGCGCGCAGATGGAGCAGGGGTATGACGGCCGCAGCACGCGCTGGCGGGCCGATTTGCCGGGCGCGACCGGTATCGGGGCCGAAGCGGGCCGCCGGGCCGTGGCGGCGCTCAATCCGCGCAAGCTCGATTCGATGACCGCTTCGGTCGTTTTCGAAAACCGCCTCGCCGTGTCTTTGCTCAGTCCCCTGATCGGCGCGATTTCCGGGCCGGCGGTGGCGCGGGGGGTGTCGTTTCTAAAGGACCGCCTGGGTCAGGCGGTGTTCGCCAAGGGGACCACGTTGGTCGACGACCCCCATCGCCTCAAGGGTCTGGCGTCTTCGCCATTCGATGACGAAGGCGTGGTCAATCAGGCCATGAATCTCATCGACGACGGCGTGCTTACCACCTGGCTGCTCAACTCCAACACCGCGCGGCAGCTGGGCTTGACGACGACCGGACACGCCTCGCGCGGACTCGCCGGGCCGCCGGGTGTTTCGCCGTCCAACCTCGTCCTGCTGCCGGGCGCCTTGGATCAGGCGGCGCTGATGCGTCAGGCCGGGCGTGGCGTGCTGGTGACCTCCATGTTCGGGCCGTCGATCAACGCCAACACCGGCGACTGGTCGGTCGGCTGTTCAGGCCTTTGGTTCGAAGGCGGCGAGATCGCCTATCCGGTCACCGAAATCACCGTCGCCGGCAATCTGATCGATATCTACAAGCGCCTCATTCCGGGTTCGGATCTCGAGATACGCGGCGCGGCCGACGCGCCGTCGATCCTGGTCGAAGACCTGGCCATCGCCGGCAAATAGTCAAAAGGACCCGTCATGCCCGACCAACAACTCCTGCATCTGGTGATCGGCGGTGAACTGAAAGAGGTCACCGGCATCGAGTTTCGCGATCTCTCCAAGATCGACCTTGTCGGCGCCTATCCCAGCTACGAGGCGGCGTTACGGGCGTGGCAGGCGCGCGCCCAAGCGACGGTCGACAACGCGCACATGCGCTATTTCATCATCCACGCCCACCGTCTGCTCGATCCGCGCGACGACTCTACTCACGCCTTAGCAGGCGCTCGGTGAGCAGGGTTCCCCACCATTTGGCGCGGAAATCGGCCTTCATCGCCGCCGGATCGTAGGTTGGGTCGCTCACCCAGTCTTCCAGCGACAAGCCCGCCGGCTCGCCCTCGGCGAGGTAGCGATTGACCCAATAGTCCAGCACGCCGGTCAGGCCGGCGCGGACATGCAGGTATTTCAGAGAAAGTTGCGATGCGGCCTGGGCGACCGTCTCACCTTGGCGGAAATGCTTGTAGAGCACGGCCATCAGGCCGGCGCGATCGGCCCCGGATTTGCAGTGCATCAGGGCCGGATAGCGCACCGCCTCGAACAGGGTCCGCGCGCCCTGCACCTGCTCGCGGGTCGGTATATCGCGCGAGGCGACGACGAAATCGACCATTTCGAGGCCGTATCGCCGGCACGCGTCGACCTCCAGCGCCCGAAAGCTGGTCTCCTTGCCGCCACGCAGATTGATCACCGTCTTGATCCCGCGCTCGGCCCAACCCCTGAGCTGGAACGGCCAGGGCTGATTGGTGCGCACCAGTTCGTCGGAAATCCAGTGAGCGTTGGTGAAGCCCAGACGCAGATAGGCGTGGTCTTCCCAAAGATAATCGAGGACGGCCCGCCGGCGACCGGGCGGCGTGGTCAGATCAAATATGGGCAAGGCGGGCTGTCAGTCGGGCTTGGAAAACAGGGCGTCGGCCGCCGCGCGTCCGGCTTGTTTCTTGTGGATCTGCGCGCGGGTGCGTTCGATTTCGGCCTCCAAGCCGGCGATGCGCTCGTTCAATTCCTCGACGCCGTAGAGATCGAGGTCCTCGCGCGCCAGATCGATCAGGCTCTGACCGCGCGCTCGTCGCGCCTCAGCCGGTTCTTCGCTCATGGCGCTGCACTCCCTTGGCTCAATGGGTGTTCAAGCGCTATCTGGCCCCGCGCGAGCGCGCGCGCAAGTTTGAGGAGACCGCCATGGCTGACACCGGCATGACCGCGATCGCGGTCGAAGGCGGAAAGGGACCCGCCGAGGCTCTGCATCCTGTTCAGATCGCCCGGCCCGTTCCCGCCGAGGGTGAAATCCTCATTGCGGTCAGGGCGGCGGGAGTGAATCGCCCCGATCTGCTGCAGCGGATGGGCTTTTATCCGCCGCCGCCCGGCGCGCCGGCCACTCTGGGTCTGGAGGTCGCCGGCGAGGTCGTTCATCCGGCCGGTCGCTGGCGCGCGGGTGATCGGGTGTGCGCTCTCCTGGGTGGCGGCGGCTATTCGGAGTACGCCGTCTGCGACGCCCGCCACGCCCTGCCGTTGCCGGCGGGATTGAGCTTCGTTGAGGCGGCGTCGCTGCCGGAGACCGTGTTCACGGTCTACGCCAATGTATTCGAGCACGGCGGGCTGAAAGCCGGCGAGACCCTCATGGTGCATGGCGCGACCTCCGGCATCGGCGTGGCGGCGATCCAGATGGCCAAGGCCGCTGGCGCCCGGGTCATCGCCACGGCGCGCGGCGCGGACAAGGCCGCGCAAGCCTCGGCTCTCGGCGCGGACGTCGCTGTGGACGCGTCGGCCGAAGACTTCGAAGTGGTCGCCCGGGCGAACGGCGGGGCCGACGTCATCCTCGACATGGTCGCCGGCGCCTATTTCCCCAAGAATTTGGAAGCCTTGAACACTGGCGGGCGCCTCGTCCACATCGCCTCGCAGGCCGGCGGCTTGGTCGAGCTGCCGATCATGAAGGTCATGCAGAAACGCCTGATCATCACCGGCTCAACCTTGCGCCCCCGCTCGGCGGACGAAAAGGCGCGCCTCGCCGGCGAAATCGAGCGGGTGGTCTGGCCGTGGGTCGCGACGGGCAAGATCAAGCCGATCGTCGATCGCACCTTCCCCTTAAGCGAAGCCGCCGCCGCGCATGTGTTCCTTGAGGTCGGCGGTCACTTGGGCAAGGTGATGCTGACCGTTTAGAACGTCTCCCGGGTAAACGGGGAGCGCCGATCGCGAAGCGCATTGGACAGCCGAAAGCCGCCAGTCACCCGCGGCTTGGCTTGATATTGAGAGATCAACCAGGAGACTCTCATGACTTTTCGCCTCACCGGCCTGAACCCCGAGCCGTTTACGGCCCTGTTTGGCCTTTCCGACGCTGATCTCGCCGCGCGGGGCGCCAAGCGCTACGTCGCCGACATCAAGCCGGGCTTTCCCGACCGCATCGAATTGCGCGACGCCGAACCGGGCGAGACGGTCACACTGCTCAATTATGAACATCAACCGGCGGACAACGCCGATCGGTCGCGCCACGCGATCTTCGTTCTGGAGGGGGCGACGACGGCCTATGACCGCATCGACGAAGTTCCCGAGGTCATGCGCACGCGCGAGATGTCCCTGCGCGCCTTCGACGGCGAGGACATGATTTGCGGGGCGGAGCTTTGCGCCGGGGACGATTTCGAAGTCGTGGTCGCGCGTTTGTTCGCCACGCCGGAGGCGGCCTACATCCACGCGCACTATGCGACCCGTGGTTGCTACGCCGCGCGCATCGATCGGGTTTGACGCGCCGGTAGCGGACTTCAATCGGTCGGCGCGCGATCGCGGGTCGACAGCTGAATTTTTGTCGCTCGCGAAAATTCTCTCTTGCATCCGGCCGCGAACGCAGGCTTTTGCGCGGCGGGCCACGCCCTCCCAACGGGGTGCTGTCCATCTGCAAGGATGGGATACATTGCTATGAACACTTTCGCCAAGCCGGGCATGCGTCCGGCGCGACCCGAATTTTCGTCCGGCCCGTGCGCCAAGCGCCCCGGATGGACTCCAGACAATCTTCGCACCGCCATTCTGGGCCGATCGCACCGGTCCAAGCCCGGCAAGGCGCGCCTGCAGGCGGCCATTGACCAGACCCGCGCGGTGCTGGGCGTGCCGGCCGACTATCTGATCGGCATCGTTCCCGGCTCCGACACCGGCGCGGTGGAGATGGCGCTGTGGTCCCTGCTGGGACCGCGTCCCGTTCAGCTGCTGGCCTTCGAATCCTTCGGCAAGGACTGGGTCACCGACGTGGTGAAACAGCTCAGGATCGAAGCCGAGGTGCTGGATGCGCCCTACGGCGCGTTGCCGGACCTGGCCAAGGTGAACGGCGACGCCGATCTCGTCTTCACCTGGAACGGCACCACCTCCGGCGTGCGGGTGCCGAACGCCGATTTCATCGCCGCGAACCGCTCGGGTCTGACCATCTGCGACGCCACCAGCGCCTGTTTCGCCCAGGATCTGACCTGGTCGAAGCTCGATGTGACGACCTTCTCCTGGCAAAAGGCCCTCGGCGGTGAGGCGGCGCACGGCGTCATCGTGCTTTCGCCGCGCGCCGTCGCCCGTCTGGAAAGCCATACGCCCGCCTGGCCCATGCCCAAGCTCTTCCGGATGACCAAAGGCGGCAAGATCAGCGCCGATATCTTCGAGGGCGCGACGATCAACACCCCCTCGATGCTTTGCGTGGAGGACTATCTGGATGCGCTGAAATGGGCGTCCGGCATCGGCGGCCTGGCCGAATTGCAAAGGCGCGCCGACCAGAATCTGGCCGTGCTGGAACACTGGGTTGATCGGACGCCGTGGGTGGCCTTTCTGGCCAAGGACAAGGCCAGCCGCTCCAACACCTCGGTGTGTCTGGAAGTAGTCGATTCGCGTGTCACCGCCCTGGCGCCCGACGCGCAGGCTGATCTGGCCAAACGCCTCGCGTCCCTGCTCGAGAAGGAGGGCGTCGCCCTCGACATCGGCGGCTATCGCGACGCGCCGCCGGGCCTGCGCATCTGGTGCGGCGCCACGGTCGAGGCCGACGACCTTGAAGCCCTGACCCCCTGGCTCGACTGGGCCTTCGCCTCGGTCCTGGCGGAGATGGTCGCCGCCTAACTTCATTCCCTCCCCTTTATGGGGAGGGTCGAGTCGCGCAGCGACCGGGGTGGGGCGGTCTCGATCATCCTCAACCACGCGTTTCGCGACACAACCCCACCCCGGACGGCTCCGCCGTCTCGACCCTCCCCAGAAGGGGAGGGAGACAAAAAACTTTAAAGGATCCCCCCATGTCTCCTCGTGTTCTTATCGCCGATGCTCTTTCGCCCGCCGCCGTGGAAATCTTCCGCCATCGCGGTGTCGAGGCGGACGTCAAGGTCGGTCTAACCAAGGCTGAACTGCTGGCGGTGATCGGCGACTATGACGGTCTGGCCGTCCGCTCGGCGACCAAGGCCGACAAGGAGGTCATCGCGGCGGCCAAGCGGCTGAAGGTGATCGGCCGCGCCGGCATCGGCGTCGACAATGTCGACATCCCCGCCGCCACCGCCGCCGGCATGGTGGTGATGAACACGCCGTTCGGCAATTCAATCACCACCGCCGAGCACGCCATTGCGATGATGTTCGCCCTGGCCCGCCAGCTCCCCGCCGCCGACGTCTCCACCCAGGCCGGCAAGTGGGAGAAGAACCGGTTCATGGGCGTGGAACTCTACGCCAAAACCCTCGGTCTGATCGGCGCCGGCAATATCGGCTCCATCGTCGCGGACCGGGCGAACGGGCTGAAAATGAAGGTCATTGCCTATGATCCCTTCCTGTCCCCCGATCGGGCGGTGGAGATCGGCGTCGAGAAGGTCGAGCTGGCTGATCTTCTGGCCCGCGCCGATGTCATTTCCCTGCACACGCCGCTGACCGACAAGACCCGCAATATTCTGTCGGCAGACGCCCTGGCGGCGACCAAGAAAGGCGTGATGATAATTAATTGCGCCCGCGGCGGTCTGGTCGACGAAGTGGCGCTGCGCGCGGGCCTCGAGGGCGGCCACATCGGCGGCGCGGCCTTCGACGTGTTCGTCGAAGAGCCGGCCAAATCAAACGGCCTGTTCGGCGCGCCGAACTTCATCGCCACGCCTCATCTGGGCGCCTCGACCGGTGAGGCGCAGGAGAATGTCGCCCTGCAGGTCGCCGAGCAGATGAGTGACTATCTGCTCACCGGCGCGGTCAGCAATGCGCTCAACAGCCCCTCGATCACCGCCGACGAAGCGCCCAAGCTGCGCCCGTATGTGTCTCTGGCCGAGGCGCTAGGCGCTTTCGCCGGCCAGATGGTCGATGTGGGACTTAAGGGCGTGGATATCGCCTTCGAGGGCGATGTGGCCGCTCTTAACGTCAAGCCGTTGACCGCCGCCGCTCTCGCCGGCGTTCTGCGACCCATGCTAGCGGAGATCAACATGGTGTCCGCGCCGGCGGTGGCCAGGGAGCGGGGCATCACCGTCTCCGAATCCCGCCAGGAAAACTCGCCGGTCTATGAAAACCTGATGCGCATTACGGTTCAGACCGAAATGGGCCGCCGCGCCTATGCCGGCACGGTAGTGGCCGGCGCGCCGCGCATTGTCGAGGTCAAGGGCATGGAGCTCGACGCCGGTTTCTCGGCGAACATGCTCTATGTGAACAACCTCGACAAGCCGGGCTTTATCGGCGCGCTGGGCGTCTTGCTCGGCGACGCGGGCGTCAACATCGCCACCTTCAACCTCGGCCGGGTGACGGCGGGGGACGACGCGATCGCCCTGGTCGGGGTCGACCAAACGCCCGACGACGCCCTGATCTCGCGCATCCGCGCCTTGCCACACGTCAAGGAAGTGCGGGCGTTGAAGTTCTGACTTTCGTTAGAGAATTTCGAACCGCGCGGCGGGGTGGGGATAGTGGAATAGCTGACCTCGCGCCGGGTAGAAAACCGTGTCGGCGTCGCCGCAAAAGCCGCCCCACCACGAAAACGAGGAATTACTGAGGATCAGATGGCGCGCCCGCAGCAGCAGGGCCATGTCCTGCCATGGGCCCTGGCGGGGGGGAACCACGATCGGCGCGCCGATTTCGCCGATCCGTTGCTGGGCCAGATGGGGATCGTCGGAGATCAGCACGATCTTGTCCGGCCGCACGCCGCGATCGTTTAGGCTGGCGATGCAGCGGCGGAAATAGTCCGGGCCGGGAACGGCCCGGCGGTCGGCATGCCGTTCCTCCCAGTAGGTGCGATAGTGGATGGCCACCATGGGCGCCGGGCCTATACCGCCACGCGCCAGCAGATCGGCGCGCGCGGCGGCGCGAAACACCTCGGGCGCGGCGATGAAGGCTTCATCCTGCCAATAACCGCTGAAATAACCCCGGCGGGCGGCCAGACGGGCCAGCCCTTCGATGGTTTTCGGCGGGGCGCCTTGGCTGGCGAAGCGAGGCAGGGACACGCGCCGCGCCAGGGCGGTCACGGCCCTGAAGGCCAGGAAGGGGCGATGGCAGGTTGTCAGCCCCCCCAATTGCTGGACGAGATCGCGAAAGACGAAGCCGCGGTCGTAACGATCGGCGCCGTAGGCGGCCAGATCGACAGCCACTGTCTCACCCGTCAGTACACGGATCGAGTGGGCGAACGCCAGGGCGAACAGCTGATTGCCGAGGCCGCCTTGAATCTTGACCGTCCTCATCGGCGCAGCGCGCGCTCGTAGAGCAGACGCGCCGGCCGCTCAAACGCCAGGGCGCCCGTGCGCGCCAACCACGCCGCCCAGGCCGCCGCCCCGCCGATCGCCGGAATGTCGCGTTTCAATTTGTAGAGGGCGTATTCGGACGCGACATTGTGGGCGCCCGCGCGACGGCCATAGAACCCCGCGCCCAAGCGCGCCTCGACCAGATCCTGGTCGAGATTGGCCAGCCGAAATCCCCGGCCGATCATGGTCAGCCACAAGGCGTAATCCTCCTTTAAGGGAATGGTCGGATATCCGCCGCAGGCGCGAAAGGCGTCGGCGCGAAAAAACACCGTCATGTGATTGATCGGGTTGCGCCAGCGCGCCCGGCGGACAATCGCATCGTGGCTGAGCGGCATGGGCTTGCGACGGCGTGTTCCATCAGGGGCGAACTCGACGATGCGACCGCCGACCGCCGCGACCCCGGGATTTTGGCGCAGGAAAGCCGCCTGCGCGGCGAACCGACCCGGCAGGTTGATGTCATCCGCATCGACCCGCGCGACCCACGCGGCGCGCACGCCGCTCATGGCGCAGTTGAGGTTGTGGGCCAGGCCCGGCGGTCCGGCGTTGCGGATCACCCGGGCGCCGCTGTCCCGCACAAGGCGCGTTACGGCCGATCGCAGGGCTTCGGGCAGATCGCCATCCTGGCAGATCACGAAGTCGGCCGGCGGCAGGCCGGCATGCGCGACACTGGCCATGGCGGCCCCGAAGAGGGCGGGATCATCGCCGGCATGGACCGGCGCCAGGACGGCGAAATCGGCGGGGTCGGCCATCTAGGGGGCCCGCGATCGCAAATAGGTCGCCAGATGACCGAGGACGTGTTGAATGCGGCTGATGGCCGGCGGCGTCCGGGTGGTGAGGGCGCGCAGCTCCTCGCGCGCCAGCGCGATCGGGTCGATCGCCGCGGTGATCTGATCGGCGTGATGCCCCAGCGAGCCGACGCACACGCCGTCCAGCATCACCGTCCTGCCGCCGACGAGGGCGCGACCATAGAACTCCACGTCGGCCAGTTGCACCAGGGATCGGTCAAACCGGTGCGGCGGGCGAAAGACCACGGCGGCGGTCGGTCCGATCCAGTTGACCACCGGCAGCCACCAGATCGGGTGCGGCAATCGGCGCGCGATCGGCGCGACGAGGGCGAAGCGCGATGGTCGGTTGACGCCCCTCACGGTGGCGCGGGCCACCACCGCCGCCACGCTCGGATCGGCCATGGCGGCGACGGCGCGGCGCAGATAGGTTGGATCCACGAAGTGTTCGTCCTGATGCGTCAGCACCAGCAACGCGCCACGCGCCCGATCAAGGCCGTGGTTCCAGTTGTCGACCGCGTTTCCGTTCCGGGGACCCTCGACATAACGAATGAAGGGGTGGGTCTTCGCCCACTCCAGGGTCACCGTCCGGATCGCGTCGGTCGATGAATCGTCGCTGACGATCACCTCCACGTCGACGCCCGTCTGCGCGCACGCCGAGGTCAGACAACGAATGAAAAGCTCGCGTTGTTCGTAGGCCGGGATCACGCAACTTATCTTCATGACGGGGCGGATCGCATCTCGTCCGGCGCCGCCAGCACGCCGCAGCAAAAGGCGAACCATATGGCCAGCGCCTCGGTTCGCAGCGGATAGTCGACCAGCGATTGCGCCATCAGGACCAGGACCGCGAGGCTCGCCGCGCGGATGAGACCGCCGCCGCGCGTCCAGGTCCGCGCCGCGACCGTGGCGAACCAGACCGCGAACGCGAGCAGCGCCGCCGCGCCGAGCCAGCCGGTTTCAAGCCACAGTTCCAGATAGTCGTTGTGCGAATGATTGAAATAATTGGCCGCCACCAGTCGCAGGGGTTCGACGGCGCGAAACACCAGATCAAACGCGCCCAGGCCCGCGCCAAACGGCAGGGTGTCGCCGGCGGCCCTGGCGACGATCGGCCACGCTTCAAGACGAAATTCGGCTCCGGTCGGTGCGGTGAACCGGTCCAACACCGGTGACGCGCCGAACCAGGCGACGAGACCAACCACCAGAACCGCCAAGGACGCCGCGAGCGCGCCGCGTCGGCTCGCCAGGCCGCCGCCCCGCCAGGCCAGGATCGCGCATCCCACCAAAACCGGGCCCGCAAGTATGACGCCGGCCCGCGAGCGGATCACGCCCAAGGCGGCGACGGCGACCAGGCCGAACACACCCATCGCCCAGGCGCCCCAGACCGGGCCTTTCCTGGCGGCGGACCGCGCGAGGACGGCGGCGAAGGGCAGGCTGGCGAGTAGAGCCCCCGCCTCATGATTGCGATTGGCGAACCAGCCGACCAGCGATCCCGTGTTGGTGATCGCGTAAGGATAGGCCAATCCGCCGCCGGGTGACGCAAGCTGCGCAAGGCCGAGCGCCAGACCGATGGCCGCCGCGCTGATCCACACGAAGGTCAGCCGTTCGCGCGCCGCGCGATCCAGACAGGTCGCGCCCAGAAACATCGCCACCGGCGGCGTCAGAGCCAGGAGTGCGCCCCGGGTGTCGTCGGGCGCCAGACTGATCGGCCGCCAACCGGGCGCCAATCCGGCGAGCCGCAAGGCCTCGAGACGCGGCGCCTGTCCCGGCAGGGCGGTCCACAGAGTGGGCGGGAGGGGAATGAGCTGAATCACTGGAATGGCGACAGCGCAGCCGAGGATCGCCAGAGGAATCGCCAAACCGCTCGGCGACCCCGGGCCGAGGTGGCGGCGCAAACCCAGAACCAGCAACGGCAGGGCGCCAAGCTCCACCAGGGCCAAACGCAGAGGGTTTTCCCGGCTCGCCCCACCGAACATCGCGGCGATCGCGACGAGCAGGAGCGCCGCCCAGGTCATGGCGACGTCATGGCGCCGGGCCTCACGCTCCATTGGGATATTGGCGGCGCAGATCCGCCACCGTCGCCAGCAATCCCGCCGCCATGGGTGTTGGCGGTCGCCAGCCCAGCTTGCTTTGCGCCGATACGTCGAGGCGTTTTCGCCGCATGCCGACCGGCCGGGCCAGGTCATGGGAAAATCCTCCACGATAGCCCACGGCGACGGCGCAGGCCCGATAATAATCATTGATCGTGACGTCCTCGCCGACCCCGACGTTCATCACCTCGGGCAGGTCGGCCAGGCGATCATGGAAGCGCCAGATGAAATCGGCGAGGTCCCCGGCGAACAGGAATTCGCGGCGGGCTTCGCCGTCGCCCCAGATCTCCACGGTCCTGGCGTCGTCGCGCACCGCTCGCTCGACCTTGGCCAAAGCCGCGGCGACCATGTGCGATCGGGACGGCTCATAGTGGTCAAACGCGCCGTAGAGATTACACGGAATTAGGGTTCGCCAAGTCCGGCCCACGCCCTCGCGGCCGAGCCCCGTCGTCAGCTTGCAGGTCGTGATCTTGGCCAGAGCATAGCCTTCGTTGGTCGGCTCCAAGGGTGCGCTGAGCAGGAGGTCCTCGGTCAAGGATCCGTCCAGATCCTTGGGGTACATGCAGCTGCTGCCGAGGTTGATCAGGCGCGGAACATCCGACCTGGCCGCCGCGGTGAGCACGTTCAGGCCGATGGCGAGGTTCTCGGCGAGGAAACGCGCATCGGACGCCAAATTGGCCTGGATTCCGCCCACCAATCCCGCGGCGTTGATGATCATGTCCGGTCGATGGCGATCGATGAAGGCGGCCGTGACGGCGCCGTCGGTGAGATCGACCTCGGCGCGGGACGGCGCAAGGACATCGTGGCTTGCGCGCCTGGGATCGGCGATCAGGTTGCGCCCGACCATGCCGCCGGCGCCGGTGATGAGTATTTTCAAGCCGCGTTGCCCTGATCTTCGATCTCGAGTTGCGGCGGAAAGACCGCCAGAACCGCGAACCGGTCCGCGCCCTCGCCGCCCACAACCCCCTGATCGCCCAATCGCACCCATACATGAGCGGCCAACCCCTGCGAACCATCCTCGTGCAAGCCGTTCGAGCGGGCGCCATAGTACAATCGGGACGGGACGCCCCGCCGTAGCAACATAATCTGCGCGGCCAGACCGCGATGAATGCAGACCGTCCGCCACGGGACCCGGCGCGCCGCCGCCAGAACGGCCCAACGAATATCCGCCGCCAGGACGGCTGCCGAAGGCTCGCTCCGTGACGGCCCTGGCAGCAGGGGGTGAGCGGCCAGTCTCATGGCGACCTTGAAGGAAAAGGCGCGAAGGGTGAAGGCCGCCACGGCCAGCCAGCCCACGGCCTGGCACGCCAACAGCCATGCGGCCACGCCTCGGGGCCGGCTCACGCGTTGGTCCCCGTGACCCGGCGCGCAAAGCGGCCGGCGACGACCCCACGCTGCAGGGCCACGCGATAGTGGGTGATCGCCGATTGTTGCTCCCAGCCGGTCTTCGGCCAGTCCCGCAACAGACGCCGCAGGCGCGGCAGGTCGAGAATGGCGGCGGTCGGCGCCCATTGTTCCAGACGGTCCAACTCCTTCCAGCTCCGCGCGCGCGGAGCTGAGGCCGACATGCCAATCGACCGCTTGATAACCCCGCGTGGTCGCGCACAGGACCTGCGGGGCGACCCGGTCCGCCAGCACGACCTGCGGCAGGAACGGCGCCGCGCCGTCGGCCACGATCTGCTCCCACGGAATCGAAAGGCAGAATTCAACGAGGCGCCGATCGGCCAATGGACTGCGCAGGTCCACCCCCCAGCGCGCCAGAGACGCCTTGAGGTAACCGCCCGCATCAGACAAATTCAACGACGACAAACGCCTCTCGAATGTGTCGCCGGAAGGGCCCGCGCCCTTGGTGATCTCCGCCCACACCGCCGGGCGCAGGGCCGAATGGGCGCCCGGTTGAGCAACCCACTCACCGTTAAGACGGCGCAGGGCCGCCCACAGGGCCTTGGGCCCCACCTCTTCGAAGCTGGCGGCGAAGACCCCGCGCCAGCGCAGGTGGCCGGCGCGAACCAGTCCGCGCGCCTGGCGCAGCCAAGGCCTCCATCGCCGCCCGGCGGCGAGGTCGCGCAGGCCGTCCGTCCCGCGGTAGGTCAGCGTGGCGTTGCCGTAGTCGCCGGTCAGCAGCACGGAAATCCCCCGCGCCCGGGCGGCCCTGTCGATGTCCGACGCCCACACCCGGTTACACGGGTTGAGCACCGGGCCGCCGCCGAGCACGTCGTCGGCGTCGAATCCGTCGAGGGGTGAGCGACCGTCGGACATCACGCGAACATGCTCGATGTTGTCGAACAGATCCGCCTGGATCGCGGCAAGACCGCCTTCGTCGCCGTGCCGTTTCTTAGGCGCCGACCATTCGGCGCCGACTTTGGGAACCGCAGTGAAGGCGACCACCCGGCCGCCGCGCGAACCGACCAGCCGGGCCGCGGTCGCGGTGACCGCGGTGCTGTCCCAGCCTGAACTGAGGTGGGCGCCGACGGTGTCGGACAGGCCGCGCAACTGAGCCTCTACCGCCTGATCGAGATGGGCGCGCAGGGCCTCCACCAGATCGTCCCGAACGCCGAGGCCCGGCGAATATCTGGGCGACCAGTGGGTTTGGGTCCTTGCGGAGGTTTGTCCGAAGACCAGTAAGGTTCCCGGTTCAACCCGCTCGACGTCCCGGTAAAAACTTCTCGGACCTCGATAGGGGACCTGCGCCATGAATTCGGCGAGGCGCGCCTCATCAGGCGTGGCCGGCGAGTCGGCGAGGGTCAGTACGCCGGCCGGCATGGAGGCGAACACCAGCCGGCCTGCGGTGCGGTGATAGTGCAGCGGTCGTTGGCCGAGCGGGTCGCGGGCCAAGATCAGCCGCCGCTTCGCCGGCTCCCAGACCGCGAAGGCGTAGACGCCGACGAGGTGGTCAAAGCACGCTTCGCCCCACCGTTCCCAGGCGGCCAACAGGAGGCCGGCGTCGCACAGACCGCGCGCATCGGCGGCGCTGACGCAGAGCTCGCCCTGCAAGTCGGCACGATTGTCCAGGCGAATGTCGGCAACCAGCGCCGCGCCCGAAGCGCCGATCAGAGGTTGGGTGTCGTAACGATCCTCGGGCAAGAGGCGGAACAGTCGTCGCCCCAGAGCCAAATCGCCGTCATTCCATTGGCCTGAGGCATGCGGTCCGTAGATGGCCTGGGCGTTCAGCACCCGCGCGCATTCGTCGGCGGCCGAGGGCGCGCCGTCCAACCGCCAGACGCCGCCGATGGCTGACACGACGGTTCAGGCGTCCGGCGCGGGCGGCGGCGGGGGATCCAAGGTCACAAGACCCTCGGCGCTCAATTCACGCAGCAAATCACCGACGTCGCGCGCGCAGGTGGCGTGATCGACCCGATACCGGGCCTCAAGCGCCGCGCACAATGCGTTGAAAGACATCGGCTGTTCGATCAACGCCCAAATATCGGAACCGATCGGATCGAGGCCGTAGCAGACGCCACGCTCAATGTTCAGAGCCACGACTTCGCCGTCGACCTCGGCGCAGACGACGCCCGAACGGCGCACAATTTGGTTCATCAATGTTGGGCTCGTGGCGATCGGCGCGCCTAGGACCCTTGCCTGCTGACGCCGTCGCTAAACCCACTATGGTGCGGCCCTTGGGCCTCCACGGCCGGCATTGTGCGTAGGTGGGGCCGGCTCCACGGCGCCCGATCATCAATCGGCGCCGGCTGGTCATTCAACCGCGGTTGAGACGTGGGCTCTTGCACCATTTGTGTTCCCTCCTGCCGACGAGACGCGTTTATCCCGCCACCATGCCTAACCTATCAATTTGAGACGGCGGCGCTGTCAAGCCGGAATCTCGCCGGCGCCGTGACGCGACACAGTTCAATATCTTCGGATTCGCTTTTATCGCCGCGTCTCACGAGGCGTGAAACTTGCTTTCGACGCCCGTCACATGGCGCCCTTCGGCGTCCGCGACGGCCATCTTCCGAAGCCGCGGACGGGGCTATTCACTGCGCTCGTCGATCAACTCCGGCTCGACGCCGTTCGGCTGTAGCGATTTTGATTCTGCCACGATCCGGTTCACCACCGTACGTCCAGTCGTTTCCGACCGCACGCGACCTGGTACAATATGACCTAGTCGAAGGATTCGCGAGGCTGTGACAAGGTC
>JANXUA010000182.1 GCA_025352085.1 Caulobacteraceae bacterium
GAAGATGGCCTGGACCGAGGTGATCGAACCCTTGTTGGTCGAGGTGATGCGCTCCTGCAGATTGCCCATCTCCGTGGCCAGCGTCGGTTGATAACCCACGGCGGAGGGGATGCGGCCGAGCAGGGCGGACATCTCCGAACCGGCCTGGGTGAAGCGGAAGATGTTGTCGATGAAGAGCAGCACGTCCTTGCCCTCTTCGTCGCGGAAATATTCCGCCTGGGCGAGGCCGGAGAGGGCGACGCGGGCGCGGGCTCCGGGAGGCTCGTTCATCTGGCCGTAAACCAGGGCGCAGCGCGAGCCTTCGGTCGAGCCGCCGTTTTCCTTCGGGTCGACGTTCACCTTGGATTCGATCATCTCGTAGTAGAGATCGTTGCCTTCGCGGGTGCGCTCGCCGACGCCGGCCAGCACCGAATAGCCGCCGTAAGCCTTGGCGATGTTGTTGATCAGCTCCTGCATGGTCACGGTCTTGCCCACGCCGGCGCCGCCGAACAGGCCGATCTTGCCGCCCTTGGTGTAGGGGCAGAGCAGGTCGACGACCTTGATACCGGTGACCAGAATTTCTGCCGATGTCGCCTGCTCCGAAAACGACGGGGCCTCGCGGTGAATGACCGAACGGAACGGGCTGTTGATCGGGCCCGCTTCGTCCACCGGCTCGCCGATAACGTTCATGATCCGGCCCAGCGTCGCCGGACCGACCGGCACGGTGATCGGCGCGCCGCTGTCGATCACCGGCTGACCGCGGGTCAGGCCTTCGGTGGTGTCCATGGCGATGGTGCGCACGACGTTTTCCCCGAGGTGCTGGGCGACTTCGAGCACGAGGCGGAAGGGCTCGCCCGTGCGCTGGTCGATGTTGGTGGTCTCCAGGGCGCTGAGGATCGCCGGCAGGTGGCCTTCGAACTCGACGTCGACGACGGCGCCGATGACCTGGGAGACGCGGCCGGTGGCGACGGCGGCGGCAACGGCGGGCGCGACCGTTTTTTTGGCGGCCACGGGAGCGGCGGGCGCCTTCGCCTTGGCGGCGGCGGGTTTCTTCTTGACGGTGGTCGTGGCCATCGGTTCTTCCTTACAAGGCTTCGGCGCCGGAGATGATTTCGATCAGCTCTTTGGTGATTTGCGCCTGACGGGTGCGGTTCATGACGATTTTCAGCGAACTGATCAGATCGCCGGCGTTGCGGGTGGCGTTGTCCATCGCCGTCATCTGCGAGGCGTAGAAGCCCGCCTGATTATCGAACAAGGCCGAGAGAATCTGAGTGGTCAGATTGCGCGGCAACAGGGTGGCGAGAATGGTTTCCTCGTCCGGTTCATATTCGTAGGCCGAGCCCTTCAGATCGATGATCGGCACGGCGCCGGCGACCTGGGCCGGGATCAACTGCCTGCATGTCGGAACCTGGCTGACCACCGAGACGAAGCGATTGAAGAACAGGGTCACGACGTCGGCTTCACCGGCGTCGAAGCGGGCCATGATCGCATCGGCCACCGCCTGCGCCTTGGCGAGGTTGGGGGCGCCCACTTCGATGGCCCCGACCGACTTGTCGCCGTGAGTGCGGCGAAGCTGGTCGCGCGCCTTGCGGCCCACGGTCAAAATGGTGACCTGTTTGCCGTCGGCCACGGCTGAAACAATGTGCTCGCGCGCCGCACGCACGATCGATGAGTTGAAACCGCCGGCGAGGCCCCGATCGTCAGTGGCCACGACCACCAGTTCCTTGCGCTGCGAGCCCGTCCCTGCCAGCAGTTTGGGGGCGCCGTCGCCGCTGACGCCGGCGGCGAGATTGGCGATCACCGCCGACATCCGCGCCGCGTACGGGCGAGCGTTCTCGGCCGAATCGCGCGCGCGACGCAGCTTCGCCGCCGCCACCATCTGCAGCGCCCGGGTGATTTTCTGCGTCGCGGTCACGCTGGTGATGCGACTGCGCAGGTCCTTTAGGCTGGCCATGCGGCGAAACTCTCCTCGTCGCCAGGGCTTAAGCGAAGGTCGTTGTGACGGCGTCGAGGACGGCCTTGAGTTGCCCTTCCAGCTCCGGCGACAACGCCTTGCTGGTGCGGATGCCTTCCAGGATCGTCGCTTCGCTGTGGAGACGGGTCAGCAATTCGGTCTGGAACTGCTGCACCTTGGCGACAGGGATGCCGTCAAGATAGCCGCGCGTGCCGGCGTAGAGGACGCAGACCTGTTCCTCGGCCTGCAGTGGCGCGTACTGCGGTTGCTTCAGCAGCTCGGTCAGCCGTTCGCCGCGCGCGAGCAGCTTTTGGGTGGACACATCCAGATCGGACCCGAACTTGGCGAAGGCGGCCATTTCGCGATACTGGGCCAGTTCGCCCTTCAGCGAGCCCACGGCGGTCTTCATCGCCTTGATCTGGGCGCTCGAGCCCACGCGCGAGACCGAAATGCCGACGTTCATGGCAGGGCGGATGCCCTGATAGAACAGGTCCGTTTCCAGGAAGATCTGGCCGTCGGTGATCGAAATCACATTGGTCGGGATATAGGCCGACACGTCGTTGGCCTGGGTTTCGATGATCGGCAGGGCGGTGAGCGAGCCGGAACCGAAGTCGCTGTTGAGCTTGGCGGCGCGCTCGAGCAGGCGGGAATGCAGGTAGAAGACGTCGCCCGGGTAGGCTTCGCGTCCGGGCGGACGGCGCAGCAGAAGGCTCATCTGGCGATAGGCGACCGCCTGTTTGGATAGGTCGTCGTAGATAATCAGGGCGTGCATGCCGTTGTCGCGGAACCACTCGCCCATCGCGCAGCCGGCGAACGGGGCGAGGAACTGCAGCGGGGCCGGATCGGACGCCGTGGCGGCGACGATAATGGTGTAGTCGAGCGCGCCGCGCTCCTCGAGGGTCTTGACGATCTGGGCGACGGTCGAGCGCTTTTGACCGATCGCGACATAGACGCAGTAGAGCTTGGCGCCCTCATCGGTCGAAGCGTTGATCTTGCGTTGGTTCAAAATGGTGTCGATGGCCACGGCGGTCTTGCCCGTCTGGCGGTCGCCGATGATCAGTTCGCGCTGGCCACGGCCGATCGGCACCAGGGAGTCGATGATCTTGAGGCCCGTCTGCACCGGCTCGTGCACCGATTTGCGCGGAATGATGCCCGGCGCCTTGACGTCGACCCGTCGCTGTTCGGCGACATTGGTGATCGGGCCCTTGCCGTCGATCGGCACGCCCAACGAATTGACGACGCGGCCGAGCAGGCCCTTGCCCACAGGCACATCGACGATTTCGCCCAGGCGGCGCACTTCGTCGCCTTCCGAAATCTGCGCGTCGGAGCCGAAGATCACGATGCCGACGTTGTCGCGCTCAAGGTTGAGGGCCATGCCCTTGACTCCGGCGGACGGGAACTCGACCATTTCGCCGGCCTGGACCTGGTCGAGGCCGAACACACGGGCGATGCCGTCGCCGACGCTTAACACCTGACCGACGTCGGATACGTCGGCTTCGACGCCGAAGTTGGCGATCTGTGACTTGAGGATGTCGGAAATTTCCGCGGCGCGAATGTCCATGGTCTTTAAGTCTTATGCTCTCTTGAGGGCGAATTTCAGGGAATCGAGCTTCGATTTGAGCGAAGCGTCATACAGGCGCGAACCGACCCGCACCTTGACGCCGCCAAGGATGGCGGGATCGACGCGGGTTTCGATCTGGGGGTCCTTGCCGAGCGCGGTGCGCAGGGCGGCGGCTACACCGGCGCTTTGGGCGCTGGTCATCGGCATAGCGGTGGTCACCAGCGCGGACACCAGACCCTTTTTGGCGGCGACGAGGCGCTCGAAGGCGGCGATAATGTCCGCCAGGGCGTTGGTGCGGCCATTGGCGGCCAGCAGACCGAGGAATTTGCGGGTGGTGTCGCCGTAGCCGGCGCGCGCGGCGATGGCGGCCAGCCCCTTGGCCTTGTCTTCGTTGGAAAAGCGCGGCGAGATCAGAAGATTGCGCAGATCGGCGCTGTCGGCGCGCAGATCCTTGAGGCTCTTCACTTCCGCTTCGACGGCGGCGAGAGCATTCGTTTCATTGGCCAGATCGAACAGGGCCCGCGCATAGCGCGCACCCACATCCGTCGCACTGGAATCATCCGCCACGTAAAACCGCCCGGTGTAATGGTTGAGCCGATTCCGAACGGAGGTCCGAAATCACCTTAAAGACTTGAATACACTTGAGAAAAAACCCAAGTGCGCCGAGGTGCGTTACCCCCCTCGCCACAAGCCGCGCGCCTGATAACACGCGTTTCGCGGCGCCGCAACCAAAGGCGCGGACGACGACAGGCCTTGATCGCCGCCGAATTCCTCCAATGATGGATCGGCCCTACCGCGAGGATCCACCCGATGACCCAATCCCAACGCTCGATCGACCCGACGCGCGCGCAGTTCGAGGCGTTCAAGGCCCTGCCGCGCGATACGCCGATCCACATGCTCAACCTGATCCGCCTCAGGCCTCTGGCCGACTATCCGGCCGACCATCCCGATCACGGCAAAGGGCTCACCGGCCTGGAGGCCTATCGCGCCTATGGTCGCGACAGCGCCGAGGTGTTCAGGCGGGTCGGCGGGCGACAGATCTGGGCGGGGCGACCCGACGGCGTACTCACCGGGCCGATCGACGAACACTGGGACCTGGCCTTCATCGCCGAGTACCCCAGCGCCGGAGCGTTTCTGGCCATGGTGACCGACGGCGCGTATCGCGAACACGTCAAACATCGCACGGCGGGCGTGGCCGACAGCCGGCTGATCCGCATGGCGCCGATCTCGCCGGGCGCGGGCTTTGGCGAATAGGTCCACCTTGCGTCCGGCGACAAATTCGGCTTTGAGAGGCCGTCCGTCCTCGCCTTAGAAAGACTTATGAAAGATCCGTTGAAAACCGGCCACGCCGAGCGCCTCGCCGCCGCCGCCGAAGCCAAGAAAGCCCTGGTGGCGAAACTTCGCCCCAAACCCATGATCGCCGCCGAAGTCTTCGAGACCCGCGAACAGATCCGCGAGCGTGAGCTCGAAGCCGTGCGCACGGCCCGCGCGGAGACCAAGGAACAGGCGCGCCTGACGGCCGAAGCCAAGGAGTTGGCCGAACTGGAAGCCAAACGCGGCGACCGCAAGGAGCGCAAGGCCCTGACCAAGGCCGAGCAGAAGGCCAAACGCGACGCCAAATACGCCGCGCGCAAAGCCGGTCGCAAATAGGTCGTCGACGACACCTTCTCGATAACCGCAGCCCCACGGAGCGCGCGATGAGAGCAACACCTGCTTGGGCCTCCGGGTTCGCAGCGTGGTGTCTATTATTCACCGCTGCGGGCACGGCGGCGCAGGAAACCCCCGAAGGCGGGGAGATCGAGGTCACCGCGACCCGCGTTCCCGAGCCGGCCGACCGCGTTCCGGCCTATATCACCGTCATCAAGGGCGACGATCTGCGCGCCCGCCACGTCACCGACCTGCGTGGCGCCCTGGCCCTGGTCGCCGGCGTCGAGGCGCCGTCCGGCGGCGACGCCGGGCCGGCCAGCGCCGTGCCGTCGTTCTGGGGGCTGCACGAATTCGACGCCTTCCTGCTGGTCGTTGACGGGGTCCCGCTCGGCGGGGCGTTCAACCCGGCCATCCCCGACCTCAACCTGACCGACATCGAGCGCATCGAGGTGCTGAAGGGCTCCGCGCCGGTGGTCTACGGCGCCACCGCCTTCGTCGGCGTCATCCAGGTGATCCACTATCCGGCCGGCCAAGCCTCAAACACCCTCACCGCCGGCTACGGCAGTTACAATTCGTGGCGGGCCGCGGGGTCGATCGCCCTGCCCGCGATCGGCAATTTCAAGCAGTCGCTGTCGCTGAGCGGCCGGAGGGACGGCTTTTCCGATCCACGCGAGCATGTCGGCAAGTTCCAGGGCCTCTATCGCGCCGCCGAGGCCCTTGCCGGCGGGACCTTGCGTCTGGACGCCGACATTGACGTGACCCGCTCGGTCCCGCCCAGCCCGGTCGAGCGGGAGGGTACGGCCCTCACCACCCTCACGCCGCTGGACGCCAACTACAATCCCACCGACGCCCGGATCGACGAAACCCGCTATCACGGCGTGATCGGCTATTCCCACGCAACGCCGCTGGGGATGTGGGACACCACCGCGTCTCTGTCCTACGCGTACATCAACGATGTGCGCGGCTTTCTGCGCACCGACCTGGTCAACGCCGACAGCCAGCGTCAGGGCCGCAACATCGACGACGATTTTTTCGACAGCCATTTCACCACGCCGCTGGGCCCCGACGCCAATGTGACCTGGGGCGCCGACCTCCTGTATGGTCGGGGCAGCCAGGCCAGCCAGAACGGCGGCTATTTTCCGGTGCTGCAGGGCGGCCCGTTGCCGGCAACGACCGATCTGCACGTGGATGAGATCAACGCGGTCTATGATCGCCGCGTGTTTATTGGCCAATACGTTCAGATCGACTGGAAGTTCGGGTCGCGCTGGGACGTCAACGGCGGTCTGCGCCTCAACGAGACGCGCGAGCGCAAGCGCTCGACCCATATCGACGGCTTCGATCCGACAGCCGACACTTTCGACGAGCGCGCGCGCAATGTGACGCGGCTCTCGGGCGCCGCGGGGCTCAGCTACCGCGCCTGGGACGCTGGCCTTGACGAAGCGGTGCTGTATTTCGACTATCGCAACACCTTCAAACCGGCCGCCTTCGATTTTGGGCCTGACAATACCCCGGCGATCCTGGAGCCCGAGACGGCGCAAAGCTGGGAGGCCGGCGTCAAGGGCCGGCTGTCGGGCGGGCGGCTCGACTACAAGGTCGGCTTGTTTTACCTCGATTTTTCCAATCTGGTGGTGGCGACCGCGGATGCGAACAGCAATCCGATCCACGAAAACGCCGGCGGCGAACATCTCAAGGGTGTGGAGGCGGAGGGCCAGTGGCATGTCACGCCTGCCCTGTCGATCACGGCCGCCGGCAGCTGGCACGACGCGCGGCTCACCCATTATACGGCCACCGAGGGTGGGGCCCAGGTCGTCGCCGACGGCCACCAGCTCACTCTTTCGCCGCACTGGCTAGGCTCGGTGGGCCTGATCTATTCACCACCGAGCGGCCTGTTTGGCTCCGCCACGGTCAACTATGTCGGCGCCCGTTTCCTCGACATCGCCAACACCGCCCGCACCGGCGCCTACGCCACGGTCGACGCCGGGGCCGGCTATCGCTGGGGGCGCTACAGCCTGGCGGTGAACGGGGCCAACCTTGGCGACCGGCGACCGCCGGTCACCGCCAGCGAATTTGGCGACCAATCCTTCTACCTGTTGGCGGGACGAAAAGTGTTCGTGGACCTGGCGGCGAAATTCTAATGACGTGACCGGTTGAATACTGTCGTCGCCCATGGTTCTGTAAAGTCTTAACGGGATCGGAGCGAACCGACCCCTGGCGGCATAGAGGGAGTCGTTCAGTGGGAAATTTCAGCGAAGCCTACAGCCAGGCGCGCGACGTCATCCAGACCGAAAAATTCGCCGCGGAATGGGAAACCTTCATCGACAATGAGGCCAAGCTCAAGCTGGTGTTGGGCGCCGACTATCCCAGCGCCAGCCACGGCGACGGCTTGGACAAGTTGCGCACCCGGTTCGACAAGGCGGCCAAGAAAGGCTTTTTCAGCAACTTCACCGGCAACGGCCTGGATGAAGTGATCCTGGCGGCGTGCAAGACCGGGGGACGCGACGCCAACATCGGGGAAAAGGCCGCCACCCTTAAGATGCTCAAGCATCTCTACCTGCAGCGCAAGAACGGCAATCAGGACGTGTGGATCTATGCGCCGCCGAAGGCCTATCGCAGCTGGGTGTTCAGCGAGATCAAGGGCGAGGACTCCGGCAGCAAGAGCAAGCTGCGCCAGGAGAAGGAGGTCTATTCCGCCCGCGAGCGCACCGTCATGTGCGACGCCCTGCAGGAGGCCGCCGCGTGGTGCCAGAAGGTGCAGATCAACATGGCCGCGGCCGGCGGCGAGGATACGGTCAAGGCCTGGTTCATGGACTCCGCCGCCACGCCGCAGAATCTGACCCAGGCGCTCGACACGCTGAAAGCCGGCTTCAAGAAGCTGGACACGGTGTGCCGTTCGGGTCAGCTGATTTTTTCCGATGAGCCGGGCGACCGCACCAGTGGCGGCTGGAAGGACTGGGCCTTCGTCTACAAGTCCGAGGCGATGAATGTCGTCTATTTGCAGGGCGCGTTCGTGAAGGCGGGCAATTCGGGCAACAAGACCATGTGCGCCCTGACCATCATCCACGAGCTCACGCACAAGATTCTGGGCACCAACGACAATCGTTACGACTATGACGGCCTCAAGCCGACGGCGACCCTCCCCTTCGCCAAAGCCCTCAACAACGCCGACAGCTGGGGCTATTTCGCCGCCGACATCTGCGGCATGCTGTCGGCGTCGGACCGCAGCAAGGTGCTGTCATGAGGCCGGCCAAGAAACGCGCGGCGCCGATCCAGGCCAAGCCGGTCATCTTCAAGGGCGTCAAATACGAAGCGATGCTGTGGAGCGAACCGACCTGGGGCTCCGACCCCCTGCCCGACACCGCCGCCGCCTTCGTGGTGGCGATGCACGTCGATAGCGGCGCCGAGCTGTGGCGCGCCAAGCTGTACGACATCCTCTTCGATCCGGAGATGGAGCGCGACAAACAGGAGATCTATGTCGAACACCTGTCGCTCAATCTCACCCGTCGCAAGCTGAAAGCACAGGATGAGCGCGGGCGGAGATACGTGATCGACCTCGCATCGCACGCGGTCCAAGCGGCGTGACGCGGCTGGCGCCTTGGGTTCTCGCCGCGGCGCTGGTCGGCGCCATGACGACGGCGGCCTGCGCCCAGACCCTCGCTTCACCGCTGACGCCCCTGCACGAAATGCCCAGCAAGAAGCGCGGCCCGCCACCGCCGGCGCCCGCCATCACGGTCAGGGGCGTGCGTTACCAGGCCGTCGCCATGGGCCGGCGCCGGGGCCTGGATCAAAACGGCGGCTATATCGCCGCCCTGGACGTCGCCAGCGGTCGCGAGCTGTGGCTGCTCAAGGTCTATGTCACGCCACACGACCCGGACATGGAAGAGGACAAGCAGGATCTATTCATCGCCGGCCTCAAGCTTGTGGGCCACGGCCGCGCCCTTCTGGTCACCGACGAGCGCGGCGGCCGCTACCGCGTTGATCTGCGGACCCGAGCGGTGACGCGGCCTTAGAATCTGAGTCAGATTTTGGACGGTTCCGTATGAAATCATCCTGCTCTAAGACGCTTCGTCCGCGCTGAGCATGAAATGCCCCCGCAGGGCCGCGACCGGCGAGGCGCGGGTCTCCTGCCAGGCCTCGACATGCACATTGGCGATGCGGCGGCCGACCTTGCGCACGTCGGCTCGGGCGTAGGTGGTGAGCGCCCGACCCGGGCGCAGATACTCGATGGTGACATCGATGGTGCGCGGTTGCCGCCGCGCCGGCTCGCGCACGCCAAGCTGGATGAGCGCGGTCATTTCCATGAACGCCCCCAGCACGCCGCCGTGCAGGGCCGGCAGGAGAATATTGCCGACCAGCGCCGGCTTGAACGGCAGGATAGCGGTCATTTCGTCGCCGGCGAGGTCCACGCTCATGCCGAGAAACCGGATGTACGGCATGCTCTCCAAGATAGCGGCGAGGCGGCGGGATTCGGTCTGGCTCATCGGGCGGGGTTCGCGCCGGCGAGGACAAAAGCGCCCTGGGCGGTGGCGACCGGGTCGGCCTCGTCGATCTCGAAGGCGGTGGCGCGAACAAAGCCGATCGAACGGGTGACTTTATAGCACTGGGCGCGGGCGATGATTTCACGACCCGGCTCGGCGGGGCGCATATAGTCGATGCGTAAATCCAGGGTCGCGACCGGCTGGCCCCATGCGCCGGCGCCGCCGACTGCCAGGCCGCAGACGTGGTCCAGAAGGGTGGTGATCACCCCGCCGGCCAGGACGCCGGTCGCCGGATCGCCGACGAGATCGGCGCGCCAGGCCACCGCCATCACCGCGTCGCCCGGCGCGCTGGAGACCAGGCGCATGCCGAGGGCCTTGGCCTGAGGGGTGTCCTCGACCATGCGCGCGCTCATGGCGCCCAGGACAGCGGGGTCAATCGTCATGGGGTGTTATAGGAACATATCGCGCCCGCCGACTACAGAGTCCGACGAAGGATACTGGGCGCGGCCCTCAACGACCAAGGGCCGCCGCGCAACGCGACGGCCCCCGTCAGGACCAAAGAGAGGGGCGTTTTCTCCCCAAAACGCCGGAAACGCACCCTTGTAAGACCGGGCGCTGTCTCGGAATCCGACAAAACGATTAATTTTTTCTAATGTCAACAATTCTCGCGTAAAGACCCCGGACAACCCAAATTCTCACGCCAATCGCCCCCAACGGCCTTGAAATCACAGCCTGGTGAGCGGTTCCGGCGGGATTTTGGCCTCCGTATCGATCGCCTTGGCTTGCAAGTCCCAAGACGCCTTTACGCCGATAGCACCGCCGCCAACCGATCCACCGCGTCGCTGCGCGATTCGAACACATAGGCCGGGTGGGTGACACTGACCGGTCCTACACCGGCGTGCGCGAGAGCCTCGGCGGCGGCGAACAGATTGGTCTGGCTCACCAGAACGCCATTGGCGCGCGCCGCTTCGCCGGGAGCGATGAAAGGGGCGACGGCGGCGCGGGCGGCCTTGTCCTGCTCGCCCGGCCAGACCAGGCTGGCGATGGTCTTGCCGCGCGCGCGCGCCTCGATCACGCTCATCAGCCGCCGGCAGGTCGCCAGCCGCGCGTCGTCCCACGGCGCCGTAAGCCCTGCCGCAAGATGCGCCTGGCTGCGCAGGATCACCCCGTCGGCGAGGATCTTCAGACCGTTGGCGGCCAGGGTGGCGCCGGTGGTGGTGATGTCGACCACCAGTTGGGCGGCGCCGGCGGCCGGCGCGCCCTCGGTGGCCCCGCCGGATTCGGCCAAGCGATAATCGGCTATGCCGTGCTTGGCGAAGAAGGCCCGGGTCTGGGCGAGATACTTGGTCGCGACGCGCAGGCGCCGGCCGGTGCGGGCGAGGAACACGTGGGCGACGTCATCGACATCGGCCATGGTCTCCACATCGATCCAGCTCTTGGGCGCGGCCACGATCAGATCGGCGCGGCCAAAACCGAGCGCCGCGAGCAGCATGACCCGGCTCTCCATCGTCTCGCCCGCCTCGCGAAGCAGGTCTTCGCCGGTGACGCCCAGATGGAATTCGCCGTCGATCAGGCCGGCGGCGATGTCGCTGGCCGAGGCCAGGCGCACCTGCACGTCGTCAAAGCCGTCCAGTGTCGCCAAATAGCCGCGGGCGCCGCCGGCGGCGCGCAGGTTGAAGCCGCAGTCGGAAAGCCAGGCTTCGACCTGTTCCTTCAGGCGGCCCTTGGAGGGAATGGCGATGATCATCGGCTCGCTCATCTTACGGGCGCTCCGACCCAGGCGCGGCCGGGTCGGACCATGCAGCCGACGGCGCCGGTGGCGAGCCGACCGCCCAGACGCGCGGGCAGGCCGTCGTAACGCCCGCCGGCGGCGACCGGCTGGTCATCGCCCAGGGCGGCGCTGCGCACTTCGAAGAGAGCGCCGTCGTAATAGCCGAAGGCCCGGCCGAAGGCGGCGGAGAAGCGCAGGCGACCCTCCGGCACGCCGGCCTTGACCAGGGCGTCAAGACGCCGCGCCCACGCCTGCCGCGCCGCGTCGAGCGCCGGGCTCGCGACCCCAACCAGTTTTGCCACGGCGTCCAGAGCGGTCGACGGCGTATCGGCGATAGCAAGGAAGCGGGTAATCAGGTCCGCCTGGGCCTCGGTCAGGCGCGGCGCGTCGGCGAGGGCCGCGCGTTCGGCGAGGCGCTGCACGATCTCGGCCGCCGACCGGCCGCCGACCGGCTCGATGTCGGCCAGGCTCCAGACGTCCTCCAGCACCGTCGTGGCGGCGTCTTCGGATAGGCCCGCGAGCATGGCCGCCAGGCTGTCGCCGCCGCGCGCCGCCGCCACCGGCGCGTCGGCGCCAATGCGAGTGAGTTCCGCGCGCAGACGGCGGGGGCTGGAAAAGGCGCGGGTCAGGCGCGCGGCCAGCGGCGCCGCGAGATCCAGCGCCCCCACAAAGGCGGCGAAGAGGCCGATATCGCCCATCAACAACGTCAGGTCATCGCGCCCGCCCGCCGCCGCCGCGCGCCACGCGAGGGCGGCCATTTGGGCGTCGGCCAGGGCCGGATCGCCCGGCTCGAAGGCCTCCACGCCCAATTGCGGAAACTCCTCGGCGCGCTCCACGCCGCGCGGCGCGACGCGAAAAGCGTGGCCGCTGTAGAAATAGCGCCCGCTTGAGTGGCCACTGTCGATGTGCGCCTGCACCGCCGGCAGGGTGAAGTCGGTGCGCAGGCAGGCTTCGGCGCCGCCCTGCGCCTGGACGATGAACAGGCGGTCGCGAAGGGTCTCGCCGGCAATATCGAGCAATAGCCCGAGCGGCTGCAGCACCGGCGCGTCCAGAACATGGGCCGGAACTTCGGCGAACGGCGCGGCGATGGCGGCCAGGACATCGTCCGGAACGGGGGGTTCGAGCCTCATCCGGCGGCCTCGACAATTTTGCGCACCGCCGACACCAGATCGGCGCGCGGCGCGGTGACCTGGCCGGGGCGGTCCTCGCGCCAGGCGCGATTGTCGCTGACATCCGCCGCCAGGGCGCGGCCGAGATCGAGATCCTTGATGGTCACCGTTCCCGCCGCGATCTCGTCGCCGCCGACGATCACGGCGGCCGGAGCATTTCGGCGATCGGCGTATTTCATCTGCGGGCGCATGCCGGAGGTTCCCAGATACACCTCCGCGGCGATGCCGGCGGCGCGCAGTTCGGCGGCCATGGCGAAATACTCGCCCATCTGACCGTTGTCCAAGGCGAGCACCACCACCGGACCGCGCGCGACCTTCGCCGCCGCCGCACCGCCGGCCGCGAGGGCCGCGGCGAGACGCGAAACGCCGAAGGAAAATCCCGTGGCGGGGGTGCGCTGGCCGGTGAAGCGGGCGACCAGATCGTCATAGCGTCCGCCGCCGCCCATCGACCCCAACTTCTCGCCCTCACCGCCGGCGAAGGCGATCTCCGCCTCGAACACCGCGCCGGTGTAATATTCCAGTCCGCGCACCACCGACGGTTCGAACACCGCCTGCTCGTCGGTGACGCCCAGACGCGTCAGGGCTTCGCCGATCTTGCCGAGTTCGCTGAGGCCCTCGTCGCCCTCGGCCGAGCCGCCGATCACCCCGGCCAGGCGATCCAGCGTCGCCTGCCGGCCGCCGCCGCCGGCGCCCAGATAGGCCAGAACCGATCCCGCCGCCGCCGTTCCCAGCCCGGCGCCCTTGGTGAAGGCGCCCGATTCGTCCTTGCGACCGGCGCCCAGCAAGGCGGTCACGCCGTCGACACCCAGCCGGTCGAGCTTGTCGACCGCGCGCAGCACCGCGAGTTTCTGGCCCGTATCCTCCACGCCCGCCGCCGCCAACAGGCCGTTGAGCAGCTTGCGGTTGTTGATTTTCAGCGTGCACGCCCCGGCGGGCAGGCCGGCGGCGGCATAGCCCTGCACCGCCATGGCGATGATCTCGGCGTCGGCCTCGGGCCGCTCGGAGCCGACCGTATCGGCGTCGCATTGCAAAAATTCGCGGTACCGCCCCGGCCCCGGCTTTTCATTGCGCCACACCGAGCCAAAGGCGTAGCGGCGAAACGGCTTGGCGAGAGAATCCCAGTTCTCAGCGGCGAACCGGGCCAGCGGCGCGGTCAGGTCATAGCGCAGGGCCATCCATTGCTCGTCATCGTCCTGCAGGGCGAACACCCCTTCGTTGGGGCGGTCGGCGTCGGGCAGGAACTTGCCCAGTGCATCGGCGTATTCGAACGCCCCGGTCTCCAGCCGCTCGAAACCGTACGATTCATAGACCGCCGACACGGCGTCGAGGATCGCGCGCTCGGCGATGAGCGTCGCCGCGCGCCGATCCTGAAATCCACGCGGCGCCCGCGCCTTGGGCCGAAGGGTCTCATCGCTCGTCATGGCGCGGCGATTAGAGGGTAAGCGGCGCAAGGTCTAGGGTTTGGACAATATGGCGACGGCAATCGCGCGTCGCCGACGCCGGCGAGGTGGTCAAGATCGATCCGCCGCGTCGCCTCGTCCACAAATGGCGCAACGAGTTTTCCGAGCTGAAGTCCGAAGGCTATTCGCGCTGCGTGATGGCGCTCGAAACGGTCGACGGGGCCGTGAAGCTCTCGATTACCCACACGATGGACCGGCCGGAGTCGAAGTTCATCGAAGCGGTTTCCGGCGGCTGGCCGCGCATCCTCTCCAACCTCAAGTCGCTCCTCGAAACCGGCAAGGTGACTATGGAGACCAAGGTGGCGGCCGGGTGAAGGGCAAAAACGCGTCGGCGCGCGATGCCCCGGTTTGCGGCGCGCCGTTGCCTTCAACCAGATTCTTGACCGCAATTTCGTAACGCGTTACATCTCCGCGCTTATGCGGAGACAGTTTCCATGACTGCGACAGCGGAGCGGATGAAGGCGATGCGCGAGCGGCGCCGCGCTCGCGGTGTGCGCGAAGTGCGCCTGGCGCTCCCGGACTCGCGGCTGCAGTCGGTTCAACGCCGGGTCGCGCTTCAGGTCGCCGGGCTTCGGCGCGGCGATGAAGATGCGGCGCTAGCCTGGATCGAGGCGGTTTCGGACTTCGACACACCGCATGAAACGCGGTGACGTCGTCATCGTCGCGGCGGCGGGCGACTATGGAAAACCTCGCCCGGCGGTGATCGTTCAGACCGACGCGTTTCCAGAGACGCACGCATCGGTGGTGATCTGCCAGATGACCTCGGAGGTGTCGGACGCACCCGATTTTCGGGTCACCATCGAGTCGAGCCCCGACAATGGCCTGCGCGCGCCATCCCAGATTATGGCCGACAAGCCCGTTACGGTGCATCGCGAGCGTCTTGGTCAGACAATCGGTCGTCTCGGCGCCGGCGATATCGGCCGGCTCAATGTCGCCCTGGCCTTTGTGATGGGTTTGGCCGACTAGCGGGCGGCGACAAGAGTGTTGGCTGCTATTGGACGGGTTTGAAAACGAAACCTTCCCAATATCCAATGACATCGTCGGAGGGTGGCCTCATCGAGTAGGTATACACCCCCCCAATGCCCCGCGCCCACTCATACGCCGATCGAGTGAACCGGAGTTTGGTTAGGTTCGGACTCATACCCCTCTGGGCGGTTTCGATCTCAACCTGATTGACGAAAGCAGCCGCCGTCCAAGTCACGGCGCGATTGCCTGCACCCCCCACCCGTCCGCTGATCCCCATGTCGGACATCGATGGTATAATGATCTGCCCATATGCGCGTCGCAGGACGGGGAACAACAAGCGTTGTTTTGCGATGATGCTGGCCTTGAAATGATCTCGCAACTGCCGCTCGGGCGGCTTCAGTTGGATGTTCGCTGTCTCTTCTAGCTGTCTGGCGGCCTCTTCGAAATCGCTGACCCGCTTCCATAGATCGTCCACGCTTTCTGGCACCCTAGTCGGGATTGCATCGAGCGTGGGTTGCCAATCTAACTTAATCCGGCTTGCCTCTTCGCTCCCGGCATCAAGACCAATCTGGCGGTCGGACTCAGATTGGATGGCTGCTATGAGCGCCTTTCCATCGGGTCGCTGCCGTCGCTCCTCCGTGATTGAAGGCAGGTAGAGCAATGAGGTGGCGCGATCCACATCGCCCGCGTTCAAAGCGTCCTGCACCGGCGTGAGCGAGTCGTCACGACCGACAATCGCATATGGTTTCGGTGGCTTTTGTCCTGTCGGAGGTGGTGTCTCGTAGGCCCCTTTTTGGAGCGGTGGCGCCGACGATGGAGCGGACGACTGAGCCGGGACCTGCGTCGTCTCTGTCTTCGTCGCATCGGACTTATCGCAACCCAGCAAGGTCAACCCGCCCAACAGAAGCACGAGCACGCCTGCAAACCAGCGGGAAGGCCGTGGCACGGACTTGCTCCAGTCTCCTCTTTCTATCGGTTGGGCCTGTCGGCGATGGACTCCGCCAGCTCGGCCAATACCGCTCTCTCGATCTATGGCCATCCCCCGTCCTGCACCTGTTTCAGTGTTTTGAGGAAGTCGCATTTTGCATGTGATTGCAAGGTAACGCCGCTTTCGAGCCCACCGACTAACCGGCTTTTGTTTCTATTGGGCTTTTGGAAAAAATGGCGCGCTCGGAGCGATTCGAACGCCCGACCCCCAGATTCGTAGTCTGGTGCTCTATCCAGCTGAGCTACGAGCGCGCAGCGCCTGTTCGGCGAAGGC
>JANXUA010000102.1 GCA_025352085.1 Caulobacteraceae bacterium
CTGATCCGTGTCTCCATCGGCGTTGAGCATCCCGACGACCTGATCGCCGATTTCGAACAGGCTCTGGCGGCGGTTTGAGGCGCGCCATTTGATTTGAGTTGACGCCGCCGCGTCATCGTATCTTCCTGCCTCCGGGATAACCCACACGGCCAGTCTGACGCTCGGAAACGGCGCGTAACTGTGCAACGCCCGTTGCTCCTCAGCGTCGTGGTCCAACACGCGCGGAGGACGGCGATGGCGGCGGATGGCGACAAACTCCAGGAATTCATGGGCAAGATGGCCGGCGACATGGGCGCGGCCATGTCAGCGTCGCTGGTCGTACTCGGCGATCGGCTCGGTCTCTACAAGGCGCTTGCCGACGCCGGGCCGTCGACCAGCGCCGGCCTGGCCGCCAAGGCCGGGGTCAACGAGCGCAATCTGCGCGAATGGCTCGCCGCGCAGGCGGCGTCGGGCTATGTCGACTATGACGCCGTCAGCTCCAAATTCTCCCTCAACGCCGAGCAGACGATGGTGTTCGCCAATGAGGAAAGCCCCGCCTTCATGGCCGGCGGCTTCGACGTCATTTCGGCCATGTTCCAGGATGAAGCCAAGGTCGGCGAGACCTTCAAGACCGGTCGGGGCATGGGCTGGCATGAACATTGTCCGTGCCTGTTTCGCGGCACCGAGCGGTTCTTCCGCCCCGGCTACAACGCCAATCTGGTGAGCGCCTGGATACCGGCGCTGGACGGCGTGGAGGCCAAACTGCGCCAGGGCGCCTCCGTCGCCGACGTCGGCTGTGGCCACGGCGCCTCGACCGTCCTGATGGCCAAGGCGTTTCCAAATTCGCATTTCGTCGGCTTCGACTATCACGGCCCCTCGGTCGAGCGCGCCCGCCTGCTGGCGGCCAAAGAAGGCGTGGCCGACCGCGCGCGGTTCGAAACCGCGTCGGCCAAGGATTTCCCCGGCGCGGGCTATGGTCTGGTGACCATTTTTGACGCCCTGCACGACATGGGCGATCCGGTCGGCGCGGCGCAGCATATCAAGGCGAGCCTCGCCCCCGACGGAACCTTCATGCTGGTCGAGCCCAACGCCTGCGACAACCTCAAGGACAACCTCAACCCACTCGGACGGATGTTCTATTCGGCCTCGACAATGATCTGCACGCCGGCGTCGATGAGCCAGGAAGTGGCGCTGGCCTTGGGCGCGCAGGCCGGCGAGGCGCGCCTGACCCAGGTCGCGCACGAAGCCGGCTTCACCCGCGTGCGCCGCGCGACCGAAACCCCGTTCAACATGGTGCTGGAACTTCGGCCCTAGCCCTTCCAATCCGCCGCGCGTTTTTCCATCCACGCCTGCACGCCCTCGCCGTAGTCGGGGTGGCGAATCATCTCGTCGAGCAGGCGTTCGGCGTCGGTGACCGCGGTCGCCGCGTCCCGATGCAGGTCGCGGTAGATCTGGCGTTTGGTCTCGCGCGCCGAGCCGGGCGACACCGAGGCGGCGAGGTTGCGCGAATATGTCATGACCTCGTCCATCAGCTTGTCGGCGGCGACGGTCTTGTTGAGGAAACCCATGAGATAAGCTTCCTCGGCGGTGAACACGCGGCTGGAAAGCAGAAGATCGTTGGCGTGGGTCAGGCCGATGACGCGCGGCAGGACCCACGACAGACCGAACTCGGCGGGAAAATTGAAGCGGCCGTGCGCGGTGGTGAACTTGGCTCCGGGCACGGCGAAACGCAGGTCGGCGAAGGCGGCCAGCACCAGACCCACGCCGGCCGCGGCGCCGTTGATCGCTGCAATCACCGGCTTTCCGATACCGAAATGGTAGGCGAAGGTCGCATCAAACCGTGTGTCAACGCCAAACCCCGGCCTGGCGATGTCGTCGTCGGTTCCGGGATCATAGCGGCCCTTCTCGGCGTGGCCCTCAAGCGCGCCCAGATCCGCGCCGGCGCAGAAGGCCTGCCCGTCGGGATCGCCGGTGACGACAATCACGCGGACCTCCGCGTCCTGATCGGCGCGCGCGAGTAGCCAGCGATATTCGCTGTGCATCCGCCCGGTCCAGGCGTTGCGCCGTCTCGGCCGCGCCAGAGTGATGACGGCGACGCGATCATCCACCAAATAGCGGGTCGCTTTCAGCTCCATGTCGCCCTCCCTAAATTTCGCGCGGCGTCTTGAGTCTACGGGTCGGACAGTGATCAATCCAGCGTATAGACTTTGATCAACCAGGAACGCCCATGACCGCGCATCACATCCGTTTCGAGATCGAGGACGACGCGATCGGCGTGATCACCATTGATCGCGCCGAAAAACGCAACGCCATGACCTACGCCATGCTGAGCGCGTTCATCGACGCGGTGCGGCAGGCCGGCGAGGATGATCGCGTGCGCGTTCTGATCATCACCGGCGCGGGCGGGACCTTCTGCGCCGGCACCGATCTGGCGGATCTGGCCACCATTCCGGGCGAAACCCGCGGCGTGCGCGGCGGCGCGCATGAGCATGATGTGTGGTGGCCGATCGTCGCCTGCCCCAAGCCGGTGATCGGGGCCATCGACGGCCATGCGGTCGGCATGGGCGCGGAATTCTCCAGCCAGTGCGACGTGCGCATCATCACCGATCGCGCGCGGTTTGCGTGGAACTTCGCCCATCGCGGCCTGGTGCCGGACACCGGCGCCGGCTCCTGGTTGCTGCCGCGCCTGATCGGACCGTCGCGGGCCTTGCGCCTGCTCTATTCCGGCGGTTTCCTCGAGGCCGCCGAGGCGCGCGAGATCGGCTACGCCAACGACATTGTCGCGCCGGAAGCCCTGATGGACGCGGCGCGGGCCGAGGCCCGGCGCTATCTGCGCTCCTCGCCGTTCTCGCTGCGCCATATGAAGACCCTGGTCTGGCGCGGCCTGGAGCGCGATGTCGCCGAGCACATGCAGGCGCACGTCGAGACCTTGTCGGCCTGTTTCAAATCTGCCGACCACAAGGAGGGCGTGGCGTCCTTCCTTGAAAAGCGTCCGGCGAAGTTCGTCGGGCGGTAGGGCCCTCACCATGCCTCACATAATCGCCACCTGCTCAAGCGTGCGGCCCTTCACCGGCGGCGTGTCGGCGTTCGACGTGGAGGCCGACACCGTGCGCCGCATGATCGGCGTCCTCGACGCTCGGTATCCAGGCCTTGGCCAACACATCCGGCGCAAGTTGGCGATCGCGGTTGACGGCGACATCCATCAGGACGCCGGCGACATACCGCTCAAGCCGACCAGCGAAGTGGTGCTGATCCCCAAGATCGGCGGGGGGTGATTGACTTTGATCGGGCGCGGGATTAGCCAGACACCCCTCCGGCGGGATCGTCCCGTCTTCTTTAGAGCGAAGTGGTCGATGTTGAACATCACTCCCACACTCATGCAGCGATTCGAGGCCGCGCCGTCGGGCGTCGGCAACGGGTCGTGCGCTCGCGAGGAGATATCCGCCTAAGGTTTCCCACTCACGGAGACTTAAAGTGTTTTCACCCCTCCCGAGCCTTCAGGCGCTTCGGAGGGGTTTTTCATGGCTTGACCCGCCCGACGCGACGCAAGGTCCGGGATTTGCCTGAAGGATCACGTCGGTGATCGATCTGATTGAGACCAACACCCGCCGCGCAACACGGTCAGGCCACAACGCCTGGATCGTCGAAGCGCGCGCGCTCGCCCACCTCGCCGCGCCCCTGGTTTTGACCCAGCTGGGCCAGATGGCGATCATGACCACCGACGTCATCCTTTTGGGCCGGTTCAGCCGGCTTGCCCTGGCGGCGGCGGCGATCGGCAATACGGTGTTCTTCTTCGCCTGGCTGATGGGCGCGGGACCTGCCGCGGCGATCTCGCCGATGGTGGCGCACATCGTCGGTGCGCGCCCCGGCAACCGCGGCGGCGTGCGCGCCTCCCTGCGCATGGGCCTGTGGGCGATCGCGCTGATCTCGATCCCGATGATGGGGGTGATGTGGTTCGGCGGGGCGATCCTGCTGGCCCTGCACCAGGATCCGGCCTTGGCCGAGGCGGCGGGGCAGTTCCTCCGCATGCTGACGTTTGGCCTGCCGTTTTCGCTGGGTTTTCTGGTGCTGCGCAACTTCACAACCGCGCTGGGCCGGCCGCGCGCCGGCCTGTGGGTGATGGGGGCGAGCATCGGGGTCAACGCTCTTTTGGGCTACACACTGATTTTCGGCCATTTCGGCGCGCCGCGTCTGGGCATCGTCGGCTCGGGGATGGCGACCGCCCTGTCGTCATTGTTCAGTTTTCTCGGCATGGTCGTCTATATGCAGGTGACGCCGAAACTGCGCGCCTATCGCGCCTTTCGCCGGTTCAGCCGGCCCGTCGGCGTCAAACTCAACGAGGTCTTTCGCCTCGGCATGCCCATCGGCATGACCATGATCTTCGAGGCCATGCTGTTCAATGCCATGACCCTGGTGATGGGCACATTCGGCGCGACATCGCTGGCGGCGCACCAGATCGCGCTCAACTTCGCCTCGGTGACCTTCATGGTTCCACTGGGCGTCGGCATGGCCTCCACAGTGCGCGTGGGACTGGCGGTCGGCGCCGGCGACCAGCGCGCGGCGCGGCGCGCGGGCCTTGTCGCCATGGCCATGGGGGTCGGGTTCGTCAGCCTGTGCGGGATCGCCATGGCGCTCGGCGGCGCGCAGATCGCCGGTCTCTATCTCGGCGGACGCACGCCGGACGACCTGCAGGTCGTTGCCCTGGCCGCGGTGTTCCTGAAAGTCGCCGCCGCCTTCCAGGTGTTCGACGCCGTGCAGGTGGTCGGCGCGCAATCGTTGCGGGGCCTGAAAGACGCGCGCATGCCGATGATCCTGGCGGCGGCCAGCTATTGGCTGATCGGCGCGCCGGTGTGTGTGTTCCTGGGCATCGGTCTGCACATGCAGGGCCTGGGCATTTGGATCGGCCTGTGCGTCGCCCTGGCGGCGGCGGCGGCGGCGATGGGCGCGCGGTTCGCGATGCTGACGCGGCGGGCGGGGTGATGATAACGCGCGATCTTAGTGAAGTCATCAACCGAGTCTACCGCAAGGATTCGTACTATTGGGCTTTCCGCCACACAAAAGGATTGGATCGCTCAAGGGATCACGAAGTCGAAGTGCGGATAGACCTCCCCGTGGACGCCATTGCAGCCGTCAAGGCGGTCGCAGGCTGGAAAATCGTCCACGTCAACGAAGCGGATGGCATGTTGTTTATGAGGCGGTTCCAACCGCTATCGGACAACAAGGTCCGTGCAATGTTCATTGAGGTGGTGACTTTCGCCTTCAATCGATCGGGCAGGTTTCATTCATGGATGCACAAGCCGGATCTCACTGAATGGCAAGATTTGCATACGGCCGCCAACTCGAGTCCCGTTGCAGAAGGTCGAAATGATCCGCGTGGGTCGGTGATCAACGCCTATCAAACCAGCCACGATCCATTTAGCGCGCTCTATCAAGAGCTCGCGCAGTGAAGCGCGCGCCGTCGAAGGCCGACCATCCGGTGACCCCCAAACCGGCTTCCCCGCGAAGGCGGGGATCCAGACGTCTTCGTAAGGACTCTTGTCAATTCAACGGCTCAACGACGGGTATGACCCGAGAGGTTTACGTTGAGAAGCGAACGGAAGACTGGGTCCCCGCCTTCGCGCGGAAGACGGTAGTGGGAAGTTACGGTTTGTAGTTAGCGTCGATCGCTTACGCCGCCGCACACGGCTCCTTCCGCCGCACGCGCTCGGTTGAGGCGGGATATTTGGCCAGCATGGCGGCGGGCCTGATCGGACGCGCGACGAAGCCGCCGCCGCAGTTGGGGCAGACGCCCTTCAAAATGTCATCGGCGCACGCCGCGCAAAAGGTGCATTCGAAGGTGCAGATGCGCGCCTCGGCGCTATCCGGCGGCAGGTCGGTGTCGCAGCACTCGCAGTTGGGTCGTAACATCAGCATGGCGTCAGCGGCCCGAGGAAGCGCGTGACCGGGGCGACGGTCTCGCGCCGCCCCGTTCGTCGCAAGCGCTCAATCAGCGATTTAGTGGGCCGGCGCCATGGCGCCCGGATGCGCGGCGGCCATGGCCGCGGCCCGGCGTTGTTCGGCAAGTCTCTTCTTTTTGTGTACCGCCAGTTCGTGGCCGACGACGCAGCCGGCGGCCGCCCCCATCAAGGCGTGATGATGGGCCATGTGACCGGCGACGCCGCCGACAACGGCGCCGCCGAGGCAGCCGGCGTTGGCGCCGTTCGACAAGAGCGCAAGGGCGAGCGTCGCGATGATCAGCTTGGATTTCATGGTGGACCCTTTGGAATGACGAGCGAGGACTCCAGCACCGCTGGTGACCAAATCGCTAAGCCATTTTGGCCTTCTGCGCTAGCCCATCCCGGTGACGAGAATCTCGGGTGGACCCGCCGTCAGCCCGCCCACCCGCGCCGAAGCATAGAACCCGCGACGACGGGCCAGATCGAGGAGATCGTCCTGCCGCGTCGGGTCGACGGCGATCAGCAGGCCGCCGCTGGTCTGAGGGTCGCACAAGAGATCGAGACGCCAGGGTTCGAGACCGGGATCCCAGCGCACCGCCGCGCCATAGCTCTCCCAATTGCGCGTCGCCGCGCCGGTGCGCACGCCGGCGCGGGCCAGAGCTTCGACGCCGGCGAGGAGCGGCGGGTTCGCGTTGATGCCCGCAGTGAGCCCGGCGCCGCGACACACTTCGAGCGTGTGGCCCAGGAGGCCAAACCCGGTGACGTCGGTCACGGCGTGCACACCCTCGAACCCGGCCAGTTCGGCGCCCAGCGTATTGAGTTGGGTGGTGGAGGCGATCAGGGCGTCATAGCCGACCGCCTCCAGCCGGCCCTGTTTAAAGGCCGCGCTGAGCACGCCGACGCCCAGCGCCTTGGTCAGGATCAGGGCGTCGCCGGCGCGGGCGGTGCTGTTTTTCAACAGGCGATCCGGGTGAACCAGACCCAGCGCCACCAGACCGTAGATCGGCTCGACGCTGTCGATGGAGTGGCCGCCGGCCACGGGTATTCCGGCCGCGGCGCATACCGAAGCGCCGCCCTCCAATATCGCCGCGATGGTTTCCACCGGCAGCTTGCCGACCGGCATGCCGACGATGGCCAGGGCGAAGATCGGCGTCGCGCCCATGGCGTAAACGTCGGACAGGGCATTGGTGGCGGCGATCCGCCCAAAGTCGCGCGGATCATCGACCACCGGCATGAAGAAATCGGTGGTCGCAACGAGGGCCTGCTGGTCGTTCAGGCGCCAGACGGCCGCATCGTCGCTGGTCTCCGCGCCGACCAGCAAATCTTTGAAGCCGCCCACGAGCGGCATGCCGGCGAGAATGCCGCGCAACACCCCCGGCGACAACTTGCAGCCGCAGCCGCCGCCATGGGCGAGCGAGGTCAGGCGGATCGGATCGTCGGTCATGGTGCCTCCGGACTGGTTTCGAGGAGCATCAAAAGGCGGCGCGCGGCGTGCTCCAGGCCGCGAGCGTCAAGCGTCGGACCGGTCACGATTCCCAACGAAGGCCGCGCATCACGGCGGCGCGAGCGTTCATAAGCGGGGTCATAGTGGTGTTCGATCAGGCTTTCAGCCAGGGCGGTGAAGTCCTTGTCCTGCGCCATCGCGCCCCACGCCGCGCGTTGCTCGGCGCTGTGATGACGCGGGAGCTTGGCCAGCGCGTTCGTTAGCGCCTCGGCGTCAACGACGATGTCGCCATACGCCTCCGTGAGATAGCGCGCGCGTTCGGCCCTCGGCGCGCAGATCTCCATACGCGGGGCGGCGAGCATCGCCTTCCACAGGCCGGGCGGCAGATTGATCTCGCCGATCTTGCTGGACTCGGCTTCAACCACCACCGGACGGGCGGGATCGAGGGCCTCGATGGCGTTGAGCAGGCGCGATTCGAACAGCTTTTGGCCGGGCTGCGCGCGCGCCGCGTGACCGCCGAACAGGGAACCGCGATGGTCGGCCAGTCCCTCCAGATCGAGAATTTGAGCGCCGAGATCGGCGAGGCGACCCAGAATTTCGGTTTTGGCCGAGCCGGTGAAGCCGTCCAGCAGCACGACGCGAAACGCGGCGGGCGTATCGTAGAGCGCCTCGGTGACCCTTCGGCGATAGGTCCGGTAGCCGCCCGCAACTACGGTCGGCCGCCAACCGACCTGTGAGAGCACCGTGGCCATGGCGTTCGACCGCTGGCCGCCGCGCCAGCAATAGATCAGCGGCGCGTAAGAGCCCGGCTTGTCCCTTAGAGCCTCATCCAGATGGCCGGCGATATTGCGGGCGACCAGGGCCGCGCCGATCCGGCGGGCGAGAAAGCGGGACTCTTGCACATAGATCGCGCCGATCCGCGCGCGCTGGTCATTGTCCAGCACGGGTAGGTTGATCGCGCCCGGAACATGGTCCTCGGCGAATTCGGCGGGGCTGCGCACATCGATGATGTCGTCAAACGCGGCGAGTGTCGCGGGATCGAGGTGGTCCAGGGTCGGTATCATGCGAGCGCCACGCGGCCGCTTGCCTCAGGCGGCCTCGAACACCGCCGCCAGGCCCTGGCCGCCGCCGATGCACATGGTTTCAAGTCCATAGCGAACGTCGCGGCGTTTCATCTCGCGCAGCAGATTGGCGAGGATGCGCCCGCCGGTCGCGCCGATGGGGTGGCCCAGCGATATGCCCGAGCCGTTGACGTTCAGCCGGTCGCGCCGTTCGTCGTTGGCGCCCCAGCCCCAGCCCTTGAGCACCGCGAGCACCTGCGGCGCGAAGGCCTCGTTAAGTTCGACCAGACCGATATCGTCCCAGCTCATGCCGCTGCGGGCGAACAGGCGCTCGACCGCCGGGACCGGGCCTATGCCCATGCGCGAGGGCTCGCACCCCGCGGCCGCCCAGCCGACGAACCAGCCCATCGGCTCGAGACCCAGTTCCGCGAGCTTGTCTTCGGCGACCACCAGACAGGCGGCGGCGGCGTCGTTCTGCTGGCTGGCGTTGCCGGCTGTGACTACGCCGTCTTTTTCCAGGGCCCGCAGTTTGCCCAGACTCTCCGCCGTCGCGTCGGCGCGCACGCCCTCGTCGCGGGCGAACACAACTGGATCGCCCTTTTTCTGCGGTACGGTGACCGGAACCAGCTCGTCGTCGAACTTGCCGGCGGCCCAGGCGGCGGCGGCGCGCTGATGGCTGGCGGCGGCGTATTCGTCGCAAGCTTCGCGGGAGATCTGATAGTCGCGGGCCAGATTGTCGGCGGTTTCGATCATGCCGGAAATCACCCCAAAGCGGCTGATCGGCTGGCTCATCACCCGTCCGCGCGCCAGGCGGTCGTGCATGACCACCGAGCCGGACCGGGCGCCGCCGCGCATATCAGTGGAATAGTATTCGACATTGCTCATGCTCTCGACGCCGCCGGCCACGACGACATCGGCGGCGCCGGTCTGCACCATCATCGCCGCGTCGATGACGGCCTGAAGGCCGCTTCCGCAACGCCGGTCCAGTTGATAGCCGGGCACACTGATCGGCAGGCCCGCCGCGAGCGCCGACCAGCGCGCGATGCACGGCGCTTCGCCGTTGCCGTAGCCCTGGGCGAAGATCACGTCGTCGATCCTTTCGGGATCGATCTTTGTGCGCTCAACCAACGCCTTGAGAATTACCGCGCCCAGATCGCCGGCGGTCATGCTCGACAGCGCGCCCTGAAACTTCCCAACCGGGGTGCGGATGGGCGAGACAATGGCGGCGCGTTTCATGGGCGAGGCTTTCAGGGTGACGAATGGGTAAACGGAGCGACCTTTTGAACACCAAGACGCCAAGACGCCAAGTGGAAATCCCGCCCGTCGCGCGGAGCGTCTGAAACAGCGCGCGCCTGTCCTCGCCGATCGAAGCTACTGTCCTGGCGACCGATCCTGCCCTCGGCTATCCGGTTTGGTTTGTGGCGCCGGTCGTTCCTGGGGCGCTGGTCGAGCCTGGGGCGCGGGCCGCGATTCCTGAATCTGGCGGGGCGGGGCTCGAAACTCCTGGGACTGACGCGGCGGGGCGCGGAACTCCTGTGTCGGACGCGGCGCCGCCCGGAATTCCTGGGGCTGGCGCGGCGGGGCGCGGAACTCCTGAGTGGGCCGCTGCGGAGACATCCCACCGTACGGCGCGCGATCCTGTCGCGGCGCTTGTGAACCCTGCCGCGATTGGGCCCCTAAGGGCGAGGCGTTGGAGCCCGGCCCTCTCATCAAGGGGCGCTCAGCATTGGAACGAAATTGCCCGCCGGCCGCCGAACGTGGCTGCACGGGGGTTGCGGTGAAGGGGCGCGGGGGCATCCGCGAGTTCATTTGCGAGTTCGGGCCTCGATCGGCGTTCGGCGCGAGACCATTGGGCCCACGCCCGCCGCGGGCGTTCGCCATCGGCGCACGGTAAGGGGCGCCAGCGCGGGCGGCCACGATGTTGGGACCTCGCATCAGGGCGGCCCGGGAGGTGGCGGCGATCGGCGGCGCCCCGTGGTTGGCGCTGGCGCGCAGAACGGGCGTCGATCTGGCCAGTTGTACGTGCTGAACCTGAACGGGGGTCGGCGCGAAATGCTGTTGCCTCGCCACCATGAGTTGTTGCGACGTCGGCCGGACACGGATGCCGCCGGCTCCGCCGTTGTAGCTGATATTGTTTATCGTCGTCTGGTTGACGACCGTACGATTGTAGATCGTCGTGATATTCGTATTGGAAATGTTATTTACGGAACGGTTGTAATAAAAATCTCTATCTCTCCAATAACCACCTTCATAGCCGTAGCCATTATATCCGAAACCATAGTTGATTCCGCCATAGTAGCCGATTACCGGCCCCCAGTAGCCTTCATAGAATTCGTAGTCGCCGCCGCGATAGCCCCAGTACCCGGGCGTCCAATAATATCCGATTTGCGGGGGTCGCACCCAGGTGCCGGGCACCCAGAAATAGTCCTGGTCATAGTCGTCCCACAGCCAGTACCCCGGAGTCCAAATAAATCCGTAACCCGGGATAGGGGGCTGGCGATAGATCGGCAGGGCGGGCGGCGGAAACCCGACGCTGATGCCAATGCTGACCTGGGCGCGGCTCAGCGTCGGCGCCGCGGCGACGCCCATGCCAAGGGCCACCAGAACGGCGAGGGACACGGGCGACAGCTTGCGCATGGCAACTCCTTACGGTTGTTTTCATGCCGATCGCTCAGCCGATCATGGGTCAGGCGGGCGATTGCAAAAGCGACAGCCTACTCGCGGCTGCCTGAATGGAAACTGACAGCGCCGCCGCCGCCACGGTCCTTAACGGAACTCTCGTATTGAACCCTTGTGACGAGGGCCCGGGAACGGAGGGAAGCGGTTCTAGATCCCGTTCGGCGCGCCTTTCGTGGCCGGCGGCGGCTTGCAGCGCCCCGCGCGGGCCTGCACCACGTAGAGCAGCGCCTGACGGTGGGCGAAGGCGGTGTGTTCAGCCATGGCGTTGGTGGGCTGGCCCGTGTCGAGGTTAACGGTCTCCACGGGCGCGCCGCTGCTGTCCTGCGCCGGCGGCTGGTCCAGGCTGGCCTGGTTCCAACGCGTCAAGGCCGTCCCGCAGGCGGCCACGGCCGCATTGGCGACCACATCGGCGCCGTCGTGGGCGCCCGCCAGGCTGTAGGCCCACCGACGAACGCATTCGTCGACCGGAGACGCCGCGTCTTCCGCCGCCACGACCGCCCCGGCGGGGGCCGTTTTGGACGCCGTGAAGTCGGCGCAAATCTTGCTGTTGACCATCCGGCCGTCATGGTCATCGCAGCCTGCCAGGATGATCGCCGTGAGCGCCAAGGTTAACGGCAAAGCGTTGGACATCATGTTTCGAGCTCTTCCATCTCGCGAACCCGACATGATCAGCGACCGCACGTCTGCACCGGGCGTTGCACCAGGGCGCCGCGGTCATCGTAGTAGGACCGGGTTTCCGTCCGGCAGTTGGCCGCATACGCCCCCCCGCCGCGCGGGTCGGAGTAGGAATTGCGCTGATCCTGCGCGTTCTGGCGATAACCGTGGCGTGATCTCCGGCTGTAATAGCCGCTGCGGTATTCACCGCGCCGCTCGCCGCCGCAGGTGCTGCGGGCCACCTCATGACCCAGAACCGCGCCGCCGAGACCGCCGACGACCGCGCCGCCGCCGCCATGGGAGATGGAATTGCCGATCAGAGCGCCGCCCACCCCGCCAACCACCGTGCCGGTCACCTTGCGGCCGTAACAGGACGCCGACGCCGTCGCGGGGGAAAGAAGAACCGGCAGGGTCAACGCCGCCGCGAGGCTTGTCATCACCATCCATCTGTTCATCGGTTCAACTCCAAATTCTGCTTCATCGGAAATAGGAACGCGCAAATCCAGCGAGGGATGCATGCGGCGATGGAATGCGACTCAATTCGCCGCTCCGCGGATGGGCGTGAAGACAGGGTTCGGCATGAACCCAGGGTGAAACGACCGGCCTCGCCCGGCCATCGCGGGCGACGAACGGCGCACAGGGACGGCGCGACGCGCGACGTCCCTGTGCGGGCGCGGCCGCCTTTAGTTTGGATTGTAGCCGGCGCCGTTGTCGTATGCGTAGCCGTTGTTGTTGTTTCGGTAGCCGTTGTTGTTCTGATAACCGTTGTAGTATCCATTACCGTTGTTGTTGCGGTATCCGTTGCTGTAACCGTAGCCGTTGTTGTAGCCCTGCTGGCCATAGCCATAAGTTCGCTGTCCGTAATAGTCCAGGCGCGCGTGGCCGCGTTCGTGGGCCACGTGCATTCTCTCGTGCAGGCTCTCAAGCCGGGCCTGGGTCGCCTGCGGGTCGAAGCGACCGTAGCGTTCGTCCCAGTCGGCCCGAGCCCGGATTTGCCGCATCTCGCGATTAAACTGCCAGGCTTGCCTGCGGCTGTAAGAACCGTCGCTGAGGCCATGCTGGATGCCGTCCCAGATATGCTGATACTCCTGATTGAACTGGCCGTAGGTCGCGCCGCCGTTGTCCCAGTCGTTGTCGGCGGTGACGGCGCCGTATTCGTCATCATGCGCCAGCGCGGCGGACGGCAGACCGGCGGCCAACGCCGAGCACGCCATCATGGCGATCAAAATCTTTCTCATGGTCCAACTCCAGGTTCGTCCTCACCTTGGGGACGATCGCCACTACGCCACAGTCGGGTTGAAGCGCGCCTGAATGTCCTGTCCATCTCCCGTTCATCGGCGGTTCGGGTAAGCTCGGATGTTCGCTTCCCGCTTCTGCATGACACGATCAGTGGATTGGCTCGCGCTCCCATCCCCCGCCCAGGGCTTCGAACACCGCGACCTGATCGTCGGCGATGGCCTGGTCGGAGGCGGCGACGGCCTGGTCGGCGGCGACGGCGGCAGTCTGGGCGGTCAGCAGATCGAGGATGCTGGCGGTTCCGGCCTTGAACTGAATCAGAGCCAGACGCTGCGCCTCGTCGGCGCTGACGCGGGCGGCGGTCAGGGCGGCGTGATGGCGCAATTCGGCGTCGTATGTGGTCAGCGCCGTTTCGGTCTCGCGCAGGGCCTGCAGCACCACGCCGTCGAACCGGGCTAGGGCCGCGGCGGTCTGGGCGCCCGCTTGCTTCACATGAGCGCGGGCGACGAGAATATTGGGGAAGGACCAGGTCAACAGCGGTCCGATATTGAAGGAACCCGTCGACGCATTGCCGAGGCCGGCGATCTGGGCGGCGGCGTTGCTCACCCCGCCGCCCAGCGTGATCGTGGGATAGAAATCCGCCGTGGCGACGCCGATCCGCGCGGTGGCGGCGGCCAACGCGCGCTCGGCGGCGCGAATATCGGGACGCCGCCGCAACAGGGACGCCCCGTCGCCGACCGGCAGGGCCTGGGTCAGGCGCGGCGGGCTCGCGCACGCCGCCGCGTCGGCCGGTATTTCCGCCGGCGTCCCGCCGGTCAGGGCGGCGAGACTGAGAAGCGCGGCGCGGTGGGCGCCCTCCAGCGGCGGGATGGCCGCCTTGGCCTGCTCCAGCGTCACGCGATCGCGGTCGATGTCGAAGTCCGACAGGGCGCCGGCGTTGCGCCGGATCATGCTGTGATCAAAGGAATTTTGAGTGAGATCGAGGGAATGGCGCGCTACGGCGAGCTGTTCGCCATAGCCGCACGCGTCGGCATAGGCGCCCGCCGTCCGCGCCGCCACGGTCACGCGCACCGCGTCCGCGGTGGCCGCCGCACCCTCGGCGTCGGCGCGCGCCGCCTCGACGGTGCGGCGCACCCGCCCGAACAGATCCACCTGAAAGGCGGCGGTGAAGCCGGCGCTGTAGGCGAAACCGGCGGGCTTGGCCTGAAGGGCCTGCAGCGCCGACCGCCCTTCCGTTCCCCCTGCGGTGACCGTGGTGGTCGGAAAACGTCCGGCGCGCGCCTCGTCAAGCAGGCCTTGGGCATAGGCCAGGTTGGCGGCGGCGACCCGCAGATCGGTGTTCGCGGTCAGGGCTTCGCCGACCAGCCGGTCCAGAATCGGATCTTGATAAAGCCGCCACCAGAACGGCGGCAGGGGCTGGGCCGCGGCGCTGACCGGACCCCCCGAAATAAACCCGGCCGATGCGGTCGGCGGCGTTGGCGGCGCATGGTAGGCCGGACCCACGGCGCAGCCGGTGAGAGCCAAACCATTGAACACCAAGACGCCAAGACGCCAAGGCGTACCGGTGCGCGTTGCGCGAGGCGTCAAACCGAACTTGGCGGCTTGGCGTCTTGGCGGCGAGAGACCGGCTCCTTCCAGACAGTGGCCCATCACGGCGTTTCCGGCCGCGGCGCGGTCTTGCGCCATTGCGGCAGGCGCGCGGCGAGGGCGCGGAACACCACGTAGAACACGGGCGTGAACAGCAGGCCGAAGCCGGTCACTCCGATCATACCGAAGAAGACCGCGACGCCGAGCGCCTGGCGCATTTCCCCCCCCGCGCCGGTGGCGAAGGCGAGGGGGATCACGCCCAGAATAAAGGCGAACGACGTCATCAGGATCGGCCGCAGCCGCGTGCGCGCCGCTTCGACGGCGGCGGCGAAGCGATCAAGGCCGTGCTCCAATTCGCCCTGCCGCGCGAATTCGACGATCAGAATGGCGTTCTTCGACGCCAGGCCGATCAGGACCACCAGGCCGATCTGGGTGAGAATATTGTTGTCCAGACCACGTAGATTGACCCCGACCATGGCCGCGAGCAGGCACATCGGCACGATCAGAATGACCGCGAACGGCAGGGTCACACTCTCGTAGAGCGCCGCCAGCAGTAGAAAGACGAACACCACTGCGGCGCCGAAAATCACCAGGCCGGTATTGCCGGCCAAGCGTTCCTGATACGCCAGCTCGGTCCACTCGAAACCGTAACCGGGCGGCAGGGTCGTTCGCGCCAGCCGCTCCATGGTGTCCAGCGCCTGCCCGGTGGAGCGTCCGGGCGCCGCCTCGCCCTGAACCTCCGCGGCCGGAAACAGATTGTAGCGAAGCACCCGGTAGGGGCCGGTGACGTGCTTGAGGTTCACCACCGAGCCCAGCGGGACCATGGCGCCGGATGTGGAGCGGGTCTTGAGCTCGGAGAGTTGCGACTCGTCATCGCGAAACGGCGCGTCGGCCTGCGCCAGAACCTGGAAGGTGTGACCAAACAGGTTGAAATCATTGATGAAGGTCGACCCCAGATAGGTCTGCAGCGTGCTGAATACAGCGCCGTCCGGCACGCCCAGAATGCGCGCCTTGTCCCGGTCGATGTCGGCGTAGAGGCGCGGCGTCTTGGTGTTGAAGGTGACGAAGGCCTTGCTGACGTCGCCCGATTGGTTGGCGGCCTCGGCCAGGGCCTTGGTCGCCGCCTCGAGCGCCTGCGGCCCGTGACCGCCCTGGTCCTCGACGACCAGCTTGAACCCGCCGGTCGAGCCGATGCCGCGCACCGGCGGAGGCTGGATGATCTTGATGTCCGCGCCGGTGATCGGGGCCACGCGCGCCTGCAGATCGGCCAGGATCTCCTTCAGGCTCATGCCAAACCGCGCCCGTTCATCGAACGATTTGAGGATCAGATAAGCCTGTCCGCTGTTGGACGCCGTCGTGCCGCTGGTGGCGTCGACCCCGGCGTATACCGAAGCGTTGGCGACTTCCGGCGCGGCCAGCAGGCGGTGGGTCACATCGCGCATGACCGCATCGGTCCGCCCGAGCGACGCGCCGGGCGGCAGGCTGACCGAGAGCAGGAAATTGCCCTGATCCTGCGCCGGGATGAACCCCTTGGGCGTCGCCGCCAAATCCCATCCGGTCAGGGCGACGAGGACGCCGTAGAGCGCCAGCATCAACACGCTGACGCGCAATAGGCGCGCCGTCAGCCGGGAATAGCGACCGGCCAGCCGGTCAAAGGCGCGGTTGAAGGCGTCGGCCCATCCGGCCAGCCGGCCGGACCGACGCGCGGTTCCCTCCGGCTTGTGCGGGCGCATGATCAGCGCCGCCAGCGCCGGCGACAGGGTCAACGACACCACCAGCGACAACAGGGTCGACGAGGCGATGGTCAAGGCGAACTGTTTGTAGAACTGGCCGGAGATGCCGTTGATGAACGCGGTCGGGATAAACACCGCCATTAGCACCAGGGCGATGGCCACCAGGGCCCCGCCGACCTCGTCCATGGTGCGATGCGCCGCCTCGCGCGGCGCCATGCCTTCGCGCAGATGACGCTCGATATTCTCCACCACCACGATGGCGTCGTCGACGACAATGCCGATGGCCAGAACCAGGCCGAACAAAGACAGGCTGTTCAGCGAATAGCCGAACGCCGCCAAAACCGCGCAGGTCCCGATCAGGGACACCGGAATAGCGACGATCGGGATCACGGCGGCGCGCCAGGATTGCAGGAAGGCCAGGACGACCAAAACCACCAGTCCCACGGCGATGAACAGGGTCTTGACCACCTCGTTGATCGAGGCGCGCACAAATTCCGTAGGATTGTAGATGATCCGATAGTCCAACCCCGGCGGGAAGCTTTGCTTGAGCTTGGCCATCGTCGCCTTGACCGCGTCGGCCGCCTGCAGGGCATTGGAGCCGGGCTGCTGCTGTATGCCCAGGGCGACGGCGTTCTTCTCGTTCATATAGGCGTTGGTGGTGTAGTCCTGCGCCCCCAACTCCACCCGTCCGATGTCGCGCACGCGGGTCACGCGGCCCTGCAGGTCGGACTTCACCACGATGTTGGCGAACTGGTCGGCGGTGGTCAGCCGGCCGAGCGCCTCCACATTGACCTGCTGGGCGCTGGCGATCGACGCGCCCGGCGCCTGGCCGATCGCCCCGGCCGCGACTTGGACGTTCTGCGCCTTGAGGGCGCCGACGATGTCATCGACAGTGAGGTTGCGCGCCGCGGCCAGATCCGGATCGATCCAGATCCGCATGGCGTAGTCGCGTGAGGCCCGGCTGCCGATATCGCCCACCCCCGGAACCCGAAGCAGGGCGTCGCGCGTGTGCAGACCGACGTAGTTGGCGATGTATTTCTGATCCAGCGAGCCGTCGGGCGAAAAATTGTGCACGGCCATCAGGATATCGTTTGTCGCCTTGCGGACGGTGACGCCGGAGGCGACCACCTCCGGCGGCAGGCGCGGCGTCGCCGCCGCTACGCGATTTTCCACCAGGACCTGGGCCTGGTTGGGGTCGGTTCCGAGCTTGAACGTCACGGTGATGGTGACATGGCCATCACCGGTCGACTGGCTGGACATGTACAGCATGTTTTCCACGCCGTTGATCTGCTGCTCGATCGGCGCGGCGACGGCGTCGGCCAGGGTTTCGGCCGAAGCGCCCGGGTAAGTGGCGCTCACCGTGACGGTGGGCGGCGCGATCTGCGGATACTGCGCGATGGGCAGGTTCGGATAGGCGATCGCCCCGACCAGGGTGATCAGGATCGCGATCACCGCGGCGAACACCGGCCGCTCGATGAAAAAATGCGAAAGCCGCATCGGCGCGCGGGCCTTACCGAGCCGGGCCGGCCGCGGTCGCCGTCGACGCGACCGGGCCGACGGCGGGTTGCGACGGACCGTCCGGCGTGGCGGCGATGCGGCCGCGAACGATCTTGACCGCGCGCCCGGCCTGGGCGCGTTGAACGCCCTCGATGATCACCCAATCGCCGCTCTTCAATCCCTTGCGCACCACGCGCAGCCCGTTGGCGAGCGGGCCCAATTCGACCGGTTGCATACGCGTGAGGCCGTCCGCGCCGACCACATATACAATCTGCCGTTCCTGGTCGGTGACCACCGCGGCGTCGGGGATCAACAGAGCCGAATAGGAGCCGGATCCTAAAAGCCGCAGGTGGCCGAACATGCCCGGCGTGAGAAAATGGTCGGGATTGGCGATCACCGCGCGACCGCGGATTGTCCCCGACCCCGTATCCAGGGCGTTGTCGACGAAATCCATATGGCCTTTCCAGCGCCAGGTCGGCTCGTCTTGCAGGCGGATTTCCACCGGATTGGCCATGACCCGCGACGACAGGCGGGTGCCGGCCTGATTTTCGCGCTGGTATTTCAGATACAGCGCTTCCGAGCCGGTAAAGGCGAACCGGATCGGATCAAGGCTGACGATATTGGTCAACACCGTGACGTCGGCGGTGACGAGGTTGCCCGGCGCCACCCGACGATCCGAAATCCGACCGGAAATCGGGGCGATAACCTTGGTGAATCCAAGATTGAGGTTTGCCGCCCGCGCCGCCCCCCGCGCCGACTGGGCGTCGGCGGCGGCCTGGCGCTCGCCCGCGACGAGCAGGTCAAACGATTGTTGGCTGATCGCGCGCGCCGCCAGCAAGGTGCGCCCGCGCGCAAGTTCGCCCCGGGCGTTGACCAAGGTTGCGGCCGCGCGCGCCACCTGCCCGGCCGTCTGCGCCGCCGCCGCCTGATAGGGACGCGGATCGATGGTGAACAGGGTCTGGCCCTTGATCACTAGGTCGCCATCCTTGAACCCCACCGCCAGCAGATAGCCGGTGACGCGCGGGCGCACATCCACCGAATCAATGGCGGTGAACTGGCCGACATAGTCGTCCCAGTCGATGACATTCATCGGTAGCGGCGTGGCAACCGTGACGGTGGGCGCGGGCGCGGGCGGCGTCGATTTGGCGCCGCATCCCCAAAGCGCGCCCGCGATGAGCGCGGCGCCGACCAGCGCGGCGGCTGGGCGACGGACTTTATGCGGGGGAACAGCGATCACACTCTCACTCTATCGTCTCGCGCCAAGACCTCAATCCCGCGCGTCGATCATCGGGCGGCGGATCCGGTCCATGCCCCAAATTGAGCCTCAAATTGGCGTTCGTGTTGCATCGGCTCGCACCAGAGCCAAATATGAACGTCAGATGAACGCACCATCCAAAGGTCATTCAGGAACCATCATACATATAAAAACGCGAATCATCCGCCCGGAGCCCAAAATGCGTGTTCTTCCGTCCCTCTCCCTCGCGCTGCTGATGAGTGTCAGCGCCGTGGCCACCGTCGCGCCGGCCGCCGCCCAGGCGTACACCAGTGTAGAGTTCAGCGTCGGCTTCGCACCGCCGCCCCTGCCGGTGTACGACCAGCCCCCAATCCCGGGATACGGCTATATCTGGATCCCCGGGTATTGGTCGTGGGACGATGACCAAGGCCAATATTATTGGGTCGATGGCCGCTGGGTCCGACCGCCCCACGCCGGATATCTGTGGACGCCGGGATACTGGGACTATGACGGCGACCAATATGTCTTCATCGACGGCTATTGGGGTCCCCAGGTCGGCTACTATGGCGGCATTAACTATGGCTACGGCTATGGCGGATATGGCTACGATGGCGGCTATTGGAACAACGACCGCTTCTACTACAATCGCTGGGCGAACAATTTCGGCGGCCATGATTTCGACGAGGTCTACGAGCGGCGGTGGGACAACGACCACGACCGTGACCATGATCATGACCGCCGCAGCTGGTCCGACCACCACGACGGCGGCCAAGGCTGGGCGCGAGGGAATGATCATCGCTTTGACGACCACAATCGCAATGGCGCGACGATCCAGGGCCAGCAAGGTTGGAATCGCGGCGGCGCCGGCGGCGTTGTCGTGCGGCCGCAACAGGGTTGGACGCGCGGCGCCAGCGGCGTGGTGGTCCGTCCAGAACCTGGCCAGTTCAACGGCCGGCAGCCCTACCCGCCGGCCAATGGCGGCGGCTTTGATCGTTCGGGCCAGCATCCGCACAACACCGGCGTCGCGCCGGTGACGGCGCCGAACATTTGGCGTGGCGCGGATCGTGGCGCGCCGGCGACGCCGCAAACCTACGGCGGCCCGCGTCAAACCTACGCCCCGCAAGCCGGCTTCACGGGCCGACCGCAGGGGTTCCAGGGGCAGCCGCCGCCGCGCCAGACTTTCGTCGCGCCGCCGCAGATGCAACGTCAGGCCCATCCCGCGGAGCGTCCGGCGCAACCGGCTCAACCCCGCGTCGAGGGCCGCCGGCGGGACGATGGTCGGCAATAGCCGCCGCTACACACTTAGGCGTTTAGAGCCTGGCGACATCGCCAGGCTCTAAAGCCTGATGCGTTCAGGCGGAACAGATCTGAACGCTGAATCAGGCCTATCACTTGTGATTCGAGCGCGGGGTCTAGCGCGTTTCGCCGATGAAGCCGCCGCCCAGAACGCGACCCGGATCTTCGGCGTCATGCAGGACGCAGGCCTGACCTGGGGAAACCGCTTCCTCGGGCGCGTCGAACGCGACGCCGACGAGGCCATCGTCGGTGAGCATCAATCGTCCGGCCGACGGCGGTCGCGTGGAGCGCACCCGCGCCAGAACCGGCTTGCCCAGTGTGGCGGCCGCCTCGATCGAGGCTTCGTCGCCCAGCCAGTTCGTCTCGCGCAGAACCAAACCGCCGGCGAGCAGGGCCTCGCGCGGTCCGACGATCACTTCGCGCCGGGCCGCGTCCAGCTTCATCACGAACAGCGGGTCGCCCACGGCGACATTGAGACCGCGCCGCTGACCGACGGTGTAGCGGCTGACCCCGTCGTGACGCCCGAGCACGCGACCATCCAGGTGAACGATCTCGCCCCCCGCCCCGGCGCGCGGGCGCAGCTTGTCGACCACCGTGACATAGCGGCCTTCGGGCACGAAGCAGATATCCTGGCTGTCGGGCTTGTCGGCCACGGCCATGCCCAATTGCGCGGCCACCGCCCGCACTTGCGGCTTTTCCAGATCGCCGAGCGGAAAGCGCAGATAGTCCAGCTGGTCGCGGGTGGTCGCGAACAGGAAATAGCTTTGATCGCGCCCCGGATCGCGCGCCTGGCGCAGCCGCGCGCCGCCGGACCCTACGTCGCGACGCACATAGTGGCCCGTGGCCAGCGCCTGCGCGCCCAGATCGCGCGCCACGTCCAGCAGATCGCGGAACTTCACCGTCTGGTTGCAACGCACACACGGGATCGGCGTCTCGCCGCGCACATAGGCGTCGGCGAAATCCTCCATCACCGCCGCCTGGAACTTAGCTTCGTAATCGAGGACATAATGCGGGATGCCGAGGGTCTCGGCGGCAGCGCGGGCGTCGAGGATATCCTGGCCGGCGCAGCAGGCGCCCTTCTGTCGCACGGCCGCGCCGTGGTCGTAGAGTTGCAGGGTGACGCCGACCACGTCATAGCCCGCGCGCTTCAGAAGAGCGGCGGTGACGGTGGAATCCACCCCGCCGGACATGGCCGCGACCACGCGCGCGCCGGGGGCCAGCCCCGTCGCCAGCCGCGCCGCGTGCTCCGCCTGGTCAAGAAGGGTCGTGTCGATAACCATCGTGCCTTTAAGGAAACTCCAATCGCCGACGCCATGTAAGGGTTCGGAGCCATTCTGGCGAGCCCAAGCCGCCAGCTTGCCATTGCCGTGAGCCCCGCGCGCTGATAGCCCTGCGCTGAAACCTCAAGCGGATTTGGGCGGCGGAGAGACGCGAGACATGGCGATGGTTGACCAGATCCGACGACGCATGGCGCCTCAGCACTCCCGAATGTGGGACGTTCTGACTTTCGAGCGGATGATCACCGGCCCGGTCATCCATTTGGTGTATTGGGCGGGCCTCGGCGTGATCATGGTCGCCGCCTTTTCGGTCGTCGGCGCCTCGATCGGCGTGGCGTTCCGCGAGGGCAGCCCGATCGCGATCCTGCTGGCCCTGCCGGTGCTGGTCGTCGGCCTGCTGATCGTCGGCGTGGCCGGTCTGCTGTGGCGGGCGTTCTGCGAATTCTACGTCGCCATCTTCCGCATCGGCGACGACCTGGCCGCCCTGCGCCGCGCCGCCGAAGTCGACCCGGCCAAGACCAAACTGCCCTAGCGACCGGAGCGCCCTTAGGCGCGAACGCGCCACGGATCACGCGCAATTCGCCTCATCACGAAAGAGTCATCACATTATTTTGCATCTCGCTCGGATTGACTCTTGGCGTCCGGGGGCAAATCGGCCTAGCGAATCGGTTGTTAACCTTTTTGGCGGGTTAACGGCGGCGCTCTTGGCAAGCGGTGAGGAGATACAGGGTTATGCGGGTTCTGTTGGTTGAAGATGACCGGGCGGTGGCGCGCGGCATCGAGCTCCTGCTGAAGGCCGAGGGCTTCAACGTCTACACCACCGATCTGGGCGAAGAAGGCGTCGATCTGGGCAAGATCTACGACTACGACATGATCCTGCTCGATCTCAATCTGCCCGACATGAGCGGCATGGAGGTGCTGCGCACCCTGCGCGCGGCCCGGATCGATACGCCGGTGATGATCCTTTCCGGCAGCTCGGAGATCGACACCAAGGTCAAGACCCTCGGCGGCGGCGCCGACGACTATATGACCAAGCCGTTCAACCGCGAGGAGCTGGTCGCGCGCATCCACGCCGTCGTGCGCCGCTCCAAGGGCCATTCGCAGTCGATCATCCACACCGGCGACATCGCGGTCAATCTGGACGGCAAGACGGTGGAAGTGGCCGGCGTGCGCGTGCACCTGACCGGCAAGGAATACCAGATGCTGGAGCTGCTTTCCCTGCGCAAGGGCACCACCCTGACCAAGGAAATGTTCCTCAACCATCTCTACGGCGGCATGGACGAGCCGGAGCTGAAGATCATCGACGTGTTCATCTGCAAGCTGCGCAAAAAGCTCAAGGGCGCCGGCGATGACCATTGCATCGAGACGGTGTGGGGCCGCGGCTATGTGCTGCGCGACCCGTTGGAAACCAAGGCGGCGGCTTAAGGGGCTCAGAGATATCCCTCCCTTCCCTCTCTGGGGGAAGCGACTCGTTGCCGCCGAGCGGTAGGGGGACTTCGTCGCTGCGTCGGCCTCGCCAAGACGGGCCCCTTCACCGCATTCGGCGGTACTTCCCCCAAAGGGGGAAGAGAGAAGGATCGTGATGACCAGAATCCTCACCTTCGTCGGCGTCCTAGCCGTCGCGTTCGCGCTGTTCTACGTCGCCGCTAAAACCCCCGATCCGAAACCGACCAACGCGCCACAAACCGAATTTTCCGCAGGTCGGGCCATGGTCGATATCGCCGCCATGGCGCAGGTTCCCCACCCGATCGGCTCGCCGGCCAACGCTCAGGTGCGCGACTATCTGGTGAAACGAATGACGGCGATCGGCCTCTCGCCGCGGGTGATGCGCGCCGAAAGCCATGGCGCGCGGCGGTTCAACGGCGCCGATTATGTTTCGGGGGCCGACGTCGAGAATGTCATCGGCCTTCTGCCCGGGCGCGACCCCACCGCCCCGGCGCTCGCGCTGATGGCGCACTATGACAGTGTGCCCGGATCGCCCGGCGCGGCGGACGACATCACCGGCGTCGCCGACCTGCTCGAAATTGTGCGCGCGATCAAGGCGCAAGGCACGCCGGCGCGTGACGTAGTGGTGGCGATCACCGATGGCGAGGAGGCCGGACTGCTCGGCGCGCGGGCCTTTTTTGCAGCCGATCCCGTGGCCAAGCACGTCGGTATCGTCATGAATCTGGAGTCGCGCGGCGGCGGCGGCCGCGCGGCCATGTTCGAGACTGGGGCGGACAATGGCGCGGTGATCGATCTCTTTGGGCGCACGGCGTCGTCGTCCAACGCCAACGCCCTGACCGCCTATGTCTACAAGCTCCTGCCCAACGACACCGATTTCAGCGTCGCGCGGGCGCACGAGCTGACCGGCCTGAACTACGCCTTCACCGGTCGGCAGTTCGACTATCATTCGCCCAGCTCCACCGTCGCGGCGCTCGATCAGGGCTCGGTGCAACAGATGGGCGATCAGGCGATCGGCCCCGCCCGCGCGCTGGCGTTCGCGGCGACGCTGCCCGGAAAGGCGCCCGACGCCGTCTACAGCGATCTTTTCGGCCTCGTCGTCGTCGCCTATCCGGCTTGGGGCGGATGGCTCGTCCTGGCCGCCGCCGTGGGCCTGATGATCGTCGGCCGGCGCCGCGCCGCCCTGGAGGCGGACGATTCATGGGTTGATGTCCTGCAAGGCGTCGGCGCGGGTTTCCTGCTCCTGGCCGGCGCGGCCCTGTTGTTACTGCTGACCCGCCATGTCACCGGCGTGGGCGGCGGCTGGCTCGGTTACCGCCCGCTACTGGCCCGTTTTGCGCCCTTCGAGATCGCGATGGCGCTGACCGGTGTCGCCGCCCTGCTGATCGTCGGCGCCGCGGTTCAGCGCGGCGAAATGCGGCTGGCGCTCGGCGTCGGCGCCCTTGTGGCGGCCGGAGCGGCTTGGGCCTTGGGCGATTTTGACACCGCGGCCCTGATCGTCGGGGCCGTCATCGCGGTCCTGACGGTGCTGGTGGTCGGTCGACCGGGACGACCCACGGGAACCTGGCTTGGCCTGACCCTGACCGGCCTGATCGGCGCCCTGACGGTGCAGATCATCGCGCCGACGGCGGCCTTCGTTATCGCCTGGCCGGTGCTGGCGGCAAGTGTGTGCGCCGCCTTGACCGGCTGGGGCACGCGGCGCGGCGTTACGACGGGACTCCCCGCGCTGATCATCGTTATCTTGAGCCTGGCTTGGCTGGGCGGCTTGTTTCACGCCCTGCTGCAGGGCCTGGACGTCGCCGAGGGCCCCGCCCTGGTGGTCTGGCTGGCGGCCATGCTGATCTGGCCCCTGACCCAGCTGGGTGAAACCGAACGCGCCTGGGGCTGGGCCCCGGCCGGGCTCGCCCTAGCCGGCGGGCTGGGCGTCGCCTTTTGGCTCAATCTGACGCCGCCGTGGACGCCGCGCCACCCCGACGCCACCGAGCCGCTCTATGTCGTCGAAGAAAGCGGCAAGGCCTGGCGTGTCGCGCCCCGGCCCCTCGCCCCGTGGACCATGAAGGTTCTGGTCGCCGACGGCGGCGCCTATGAAGAGCGCGCCTTTCCCGGCGTGTCCGTACCCGGCGTCCCTTCCGCCCAATTTGGCGGAGCGCCCGCCCGCGCCGTGGCGACGCCGGCCCGCGACGTAACCGTGACGCGGGGCGCGGACGGAACCGTCACCGTCCACGCCGTCCCGCCGCCGGGCGCCGCCGCCCTCAACCTCGACCTGAAGGTGAGTTCGCCCGTCACCGGCGTCACCGTCGCCGGCAAGCCGACAGCCGGCCTTACTCACCCCGGCGAATGGACGCACCTGCGCTGGCAGGCCGCGCCCGAGGGGGTAACCCTGACGTTCAGACCGACCGGGCCCGGCGCGATCAGCCTCGACTACGGCATGGTGCTGGACCACTGGCCCGTCGACGCCAGACCCCTGCCCGCCATGCCGCCGAGCGTCATGGCCTGGGATCGGTCCGGATCAACCGTTCTGGTGGGAACGCGCACTCTGACCTGGTGATCACACCCCTTAAAACTGGGCGTGCACCCGCGCCGAGACGATCGACACCGGGCCGCGGTCGCGGTTGTAGGCCGGGCTATTGACGAACTGATAGTCGAGTGTGATCCGCGCGGGGCCGACCGGGGCAAAACTGTAGTAGGTCTCCAGAATACCCTCCGGGCCCGGATGCGGCAGCTGGCCGTCGCCGACCAGAATGCCCAGACCCCCCGCGGCGAGATAGCGTCGATGGGCGTCGGAAATGCCGTTCATCACGCCGGCGAATCCTATCGCGTCGGCCTTGCGCCCCCACGCGGCGCCCTTCAGTGACACACCCGCGGAGACCGTGCGGTCGATATCGGTGAATTCATAGCTCTCATACCGACCGTCGCTGACCCCGGCGCGGGCGAACACGCCCAAGGAGTCGGTAATCTGCTGCTGGAGATTGGCGCTGACGCCGGCGCGGCTGCTATAATGGCGGACATCGGTGACGTTCGGCGTCGCGCCCGTCGCCAGGCCCAGCCGCACGGCGCCATCGAAGGTCGCCATCCTTCCGCGGCTGAGAAAGCCGGTGACCTTCAATGTCCCCGGCTTGCCTCTGATCGTATGGCGGTGGTCGATTTCGCCCAGCATCTGAAACTGGCCGAACGATTTTTCCAGCACTTCGCTATTGGGCGCCACCGACAGGTTAAAAGCGCCGGCCCGCGCCGTCCAACGTCCCTGATACCATTCCACCGCGCCGCCAGTGGAATAGCCCCAGGCGTCGGCGGCGTAGTCGAAGCTGCCGGTGTCGATCAGCGACCAGTTCATGAAATCGCCGCGCGGATCGTGGGCGAAGTCATTGGCATCAAAGATGTCGGTGACGGAAAACTTGCCGAGCGTCATCACCAGGCGATTGGCCGATTGCCGGCTGCGCAGATGCATGGGATCGGCATCGACCGCCTCGCTCTGGCCACCCAGGTCGATGGTCTGGCGAATGAAGGCGCGCTGCAGGCGCACATAGGGCGCCGCCTTGCCGACCTTGTAGGCCTCGCCGCTGGAAAAGCCGGCTAGGCCGAGCGTATTGCTCAGGCCAAAGCCCTGATCGACTTCCGGCGTGATCCAGATCTGCGCGCCGCGCCACGGTCGCGCGCCGACGAACAAGGTGGCGTCGAAGGTCTCGCGTCCGCGCGCCGCCGGATCCAGGCTGTTGGCGCCGCGATAGGGCGACGTGAACGCCAAGTTCGCCTGATCCTCGAAAGTCGACTGGGCGTGGATGGCGAAATACTGCGGCGGCGCCTCGGGCTCGGCGGTCATTGCGGCCACGGGCGCGGGAAGGACCGTCGCCAGAGCCAAAAGCCGCGCGGCGTGACCGCCGATGCGCTCGCGAATGAGTTTGATTGCGATCAAATCGGCACTCTAGCGTTCATGAATGACGGTTCCGCAAACCCGCGACCTCAACAAGGGTTGCCGCGGTCGGTGAGTGTCGCAATATACTATAGGGGACTATATATTCAAGACGGAATAAGCAGCTTCGCACCGCGTCAAAAGCCCCGTCCACATGCGCCGGGGGATTATTTTTCAAAAAAGGGGCTTGCAAAGTTCGACACAAGTTCGATATATCAATCATTCCGATATATCTCGGAGGATTCTGAAAGATACGAAAACCAATGCATCACTGCAAACCAGGACTCCGCGAACGCGGCGTCATGCATTCCAGAGGCGACCATTTCAAACGTTACCTGCACGATCGCGCCATGCGCGGAACCCGTCGCCATGCCGGCGGCGGACGCTTTTTTGACCAGGGCGATCTGCGCTGGGTCATCCTCAAGCTGATCAGCGAAAAGCCGAGCCACGGCTATGAATTGATCCGCGCGATCGAAGAACGCCTCGGCGGCGCCTATAGCCCCAGCCCCGGCGTGGTCTATCCTACTCTGACCCTGCTCGAAGACCTCGGCTACATCACCGCCGCCCAGAGCGACGGGGCCAAGAAGGCCTTCAGCATCACCCCCGAAGGCGCGACCGCGCTGGCGGACAATTCCGCTTCGGTGGACTCGATCTTCCAGCGCATCGCGGCGATCGCCGAGCGCGTTGGCGGCGGCCCCGCGCCGCAGATCATCCGGGCGATGGAAAACCTGCGCATGGCGCTTAGGCTCAAGCTCGAGCGCGGCAAACTCGCCGACGCCGACGTCGGGCGCATCACCGCCGCCCTCGACGCCGCCGTGAAAGAGATCGAGCGCGACGAACCCAAGAGCGCCTGAGGCCCATGACCGACGGCGCCGTTGCGGACGTCTGCCGACAGCCCGCCGGCGTCGCCCGGCCGGTTGTCGACGGCGACCGGTGCGAGGGCAAGGCCGATTGCCTAAACGTCTTCCCGTTCGACGTGTTCGAGATCCGCAAGCTGACGCCGGAAGAGAACCGCGCCCTCCCGTGGATGGTGAGGTTCAAGGTGGCGGCCCACGGCGGCCGGCAGGCCCTCGTGGTCCGGCCCGATCAGCGCCACGCCTGCGGCCTGTGCGTCGCCGCCTGCCCGGAGAAGGCGATAAGGCTGGCGCGGGGGTGACCCTCCCTCCCCTTTATGGGGAGGGTCGAGACGGAGCGGAGCGAAGTCCGGGGTGGGGAAGTCTCCGCCATCACCAAAGCCATCGCGCTTTACGATCGCTCCCCACCCGTCTTGTCGCGGAGCCTGTCCTCGGGCGCGCGCTTCGCGCGACCCGGAGGCGACAATCCTCCTTACCCATAAAGGGGAGGGAGATTCTGTTCCTAAGCTTCGAACACGATCACCGACCTCGCGATCTGGCCGGTTTTCATCTCGGCGAAGGCGTCGTTGACGTCTTCGAGCTTGATGCGGCGGGAGATCATTTCGTCGAGTTTGAGCTTGCCGGCCATGTACATGTCGACCAGCCGGGGCATGTCGACCGGGAAGTGGTTGGAGCCCATCAGCGAGCCCTGCAGCTTCTTTTCGCCCAGGAACAGATGACCGGCGATTTCGATCGACTGACCGACCGGGATCATGCCGATCACATTACAGGTGCCGCCGCGCCGCAGCATGCCGAAGGCCTGTTCGGTGGTGACCTTGAGGCCGACCGCCTCGAAGCTGTGCTGCACCCCGCCGCCGGTCATATCCACGACCTTCTTCACCGCGTCGCCATCGGCGGCGCAGACAAAGTCGGTGGCGCCGAACTGCTTGGCGAGGTTGTCCTTGCCCAGCGACATGTCGACGGCGATGATCCGGCTGGCGCCGGCGATGGCCGCGCCGTTGATCGCCGCCAGACCCACGCCGCCGCAGCCGATCACCGCGACGGTGTCGCCGGGGCGCACATTGGAGGTGTGGAACACCGAACACACCCCGGTCAGCACGCCGCAGCCGATCAGGGCGGCGCGATCGAGCGGCATGTCCTTGCGGATGGCGACGCAGGCGTGCTCGTGAATCAGCATCTGCTCGGCGAAGCTGGAAAGATTGAGAAACTGCGTCATCGGGCCGCTGGCGTTCGAGAGCCTCGGCGCCTCGTCCGGCCCGCGCTTGGTGTCGGAACTGACGCACAGGCTCATCCGGCCGGTCAGGCATGACTCGCAATGGCCGCAATAGGCCGACAGGCAGGTGATCACATGGTCGCCGACCTTCACCGTACGCACTTCCGAACCGATCTGCTCGACGACGCCGGCGCTCTCATGGCCCAGCACCGCCGGCAGGGGGTAGGGATAGGACCCTTCGATGAAATGCAGGTCGGAATGGCAGACGCCGGCGGCGGCGGTGCGGATCAACACTTCATGCGGGCCGGGCTTGTGGATCTGGACGTCCTCAATCTGGAGGGGCGTGCGCACCTCTCGCAAAACCGCTGCCTTCATCGGGACGTCTCCTACCTGCTTAATTGGGGGATGATCCCTAACTTATCGCTGGTCAGGTTGGAAGCGCCAAGGGTGATTCCGCGGCGCGGACCGGGGTTCAAGTAACGCCGGTCTCGATCGCCAGGCGCACCAGATCGGCCGTGCGCGAGACACCGAGCTTGGATTTGATCTGGCTGCAGTTGTTGGCGACGGTTTTATAGCCGACGCCGACGGCTTCGGCGATTTCGGCCAGGCCCGCGCCCTTGGCGAGCAGGCGCATGATCTCCAGTTCGCGCACCGTCAGGGCGTCGAGCGGCAGGCCGCCGCCCAGAACAGGCGCCGCCAGGGCCTGGGCGAGCTCGGCCTCGACATAGCGACCGCCGGCCATGACCCTGCGCGCTGCGACCAGAAGCTCGTCGGGCGAGGCGTTCTTGGTCATATAGCCCGCCGCGCCGGCCTCCAGGGCGCGCTTGGCGTAGAGCGGCTCGGCGTGCATGGAGAGCACCAGAATCGGGCCCGCGCCCTTCTGGATCATCCGCCGCAGCAACTCCAGCCCGCCGAGGCCCGGCAGGTTGAGGTCGAGCATCACCAGTCGCGGTCTGACCCCCGCCAGAATGGCCAGGGCGTCGCGGCCATTCGCCGCCTCCAGAATGTCGCCGTCCGCCAAGGGCGCTAGCAGGCGTTTCAGGCCATCGCGTATCAGGGCGTGATCGTCGATGATGAGGATGGTCACGCGGCGTCCGCCTCCTCGAGATCGTCGGCCGGCTCGCTCCGGGGCAGCAGCGCCGTCAGCTCCCAGCCGGTTGTCCGGCGCGAGACCGTCAGCTTGCCGTAGGCGGCGGCGACTCGCTCGCGCATGCCGATCAAGCCGAAGCCGACACCATCGGGTTTATCGACCGGAGCGCCGTTGTCGGTGACCCGCGCGAAAACGACGTCGCCGGCGCCGCGGCCTATCTCGATCTCGATCAGGCTCGGCCGTCCATGCCGGACGGCGTTGTTGAGCGCCTCCTGAATCACGCGATAGAGCGTTTCGCGCACCCGATCGGGGATCGTCAGGCTCTCGTCATGGGGAACATTCACCTCAAAACGGATCGCCGGATTGCGGGCGCGCCAGAACGCCACCAGTTCGTTGATGGCGGCCGCTAGGCCCAGTTCGAAGAGCTCGGTCGGCCGCAGACGGCCCAGAATATCGCGCACGAGACGCTGGATGTGGGCGACCGCGCCTTCGATCGCCTCGACCTGAACCAGGGCTTCGGCGCTTTGGCCCTCGCCGATCAATCGGCGCGCCATGGCGGCGTCGACATTGGCGGCGAACAGATGCGGGCCGATTTCGTCATGCAGGTCGCGCGCCAAATCGGCGCGTTCCTCATCCTGCAAATTGCGCAGCTGATCCTCCAGCGCGTGCGTCTTGGCCTGCATGGCGCGCAGGCGGTCGACCATGTCATTGACGCCCCACCCCAGCCGCATCAGCTCCAGTGGGCCGGCCTGGCGAACACGCGCGCTGTAGTCGCCCGATCCGATGCGCACGAAGGCGGCGGAAAACTCGGACAAGGGACGCAGGGCCCGGCCGACGGTAAACCAGACCACGACCGCGCCGAGCAGGAATGAGACGCTCAAGACACTTATGAGATCGATGAATTCCGCCCAAACGCCGGCGACGTCATTGGTGAACACCGGCGCGAGAACCACCGAGCCGCCGCCGTCAGGACCAGGCACGGCCACCTGAACCGACTGCACCGGCGGATGAAACAGGTCGGCGAACCAGGCCGGCGGCGGGCGCGCTGGCAGGGGCGCCGATGCGGCGATCCGCTGGCCCTGACCGCCAATCCAGGCGGCGGCGACGTGCCGATTGCCGTCGAACGAGGCGATCAATCGCGTCAAATCGCGCGCCGGGTGATCCGATCGCGGCAGGGTTTCGAAGGCGCCGGACAAGGTCTGCCGACCCCCGGCCAGGGCGGCGACCAGCTCTTCGCGCAGCACCTGCTTGGCCTGCCATCCGGCCACGGCCGTCCCCACCACGGCGCCGAAGAAAAACACCATGGCGATGGCGACGACAACCCGAAGACGTAGCGACATGGGCGTCATCCTTAATGCGTCGCGCGCCTCGCGCCCATGGGGGCGCGGATTTCGGGAAGAATTCCCGACGATAACGGGAACGCCATCCATGGGTGTTGCCGACCCGACCTTTTACTCTGCGGCCGCGAGACGCGTGGCCGGAGTTGTGCTTTTGCAAGATCGACGATGGAAGCGGCGGCTGTCGGCGGGCGCCATGCTGGCGCTCGGCGCGGCGGCGCCACTGGCCGCCGCCGCCGCGGACATAACCGACCCCGAGGGCACGATCGTCGTCACCGCCCGGCGCCTCAATGCGGCGCGCGCGGCGATCCAGCCGGAACTGGGCGCCTCGGTCTACACCGTCGACAAGGCGGCCATCGCGGCCATGCCGGGCGGAGACAATGTGGCCCTCAACCAGGTAGTGCTGCAGTCGCCGGGAGTCGCCCAGGATTCGTTCGGTCAGTTGCATGTGCGCGGCGAGCACAACGGTCTGCAGTTTCGACTCAACGGCGTCACCCTGCCCGAGGGGCTGAGCGTGTACAGCCAGGCGCTCAGCCCCCGGCTCGCCGACAAGGTGTCGCTGATCACCGGCGCCCTGCCTGCGCAATATGGCCTGCGCACGGCAGGGATTATCGACATCACCACCCGCAACGGCGTCTATCAGAACGGCGGCGAGGTCTCGATCTACGGCGGCAGCCACGACCAGATCGAGCCCAGCGTCTCCTGCGGCGGCAGCTCGGGGCCGCTGAACGTGTTCGTATCCGGCAGCTATCAGCATTCCGGGCTTGGCATCGAATCTCCGGACGCCCTGTCGACCCCGGCCCACGATCGCACTGATCAATTCCAGGGCTTCGCCTATCTGGAGGACATCGTCGATCCTTCCAGCCGGGTCGCTCTCATTCTGGGCGCGTCGAACGAGCGGTTTCAGATACCCAACCAGCCTGGACTGACGCCGTCGCTGTTGTTCGGACCCAATGGCGATCAGCCGCTGGTCGTCAACGGTCAGACCACCTTCCCCAGCCTCGCCCTCAATGAGAGCCAGAAGGAGGCCACCTATTATGGCGTGGCCAGCTATCTGCACACCACCGACGTCTTCACCGGCCAGGTCTCCCTATTCGCGCGCTATTCGGCCTTGAGCTTCATTCCCGACCCTCTGGGCGATCTCCTCTTCAACGGCATTGCCCAGGCGGCGCACAAGCGCGATACGACGGGCGGGGTTCAGGCCGAGGGGGTCTATCATCTCGGCGAAGCCCACACCCTGCGCGGGGGCGTAATGGTTGAGGTTGATCACGCCACCAGCGCGACGACATCGCGGGTCATCGGGCTCGATGCGACGGGCGCCCAGATCAGCGACCAGCCGATCAGCATCGTCGACAATGGCGGCACGACCGCCTTCACCGCCAGCGTCTATCTACAGGATGAGTGGAAGCTCGCCGACTCGCTGATCGTAAACTACGGCCTCCGCTTCGATCAGTTCGACGGCTTTCGCCACGAGAACCAGTTCAGCCCCCGGGTCAATCTGGTGTGGACCCCGGTGCGCGGCACGACGGTCCACGCCGGCTATTCGCGCTATTTCTCGCCGCCGCCGCTCGAGCTGGTCGGCGCCCGAACCATCGGCCTGTTCGCGGGCACCACCGCCGCCTCGCCAGTCACCCACGACGACACGCCGCGTGCCGAACGGGCCAACTATTTCGACGTCGGCGTGTCGCAAAAGCTCGGCCGACACATGACGCTGGGGATCGACAGTTATTACAAACGCTCCAAAGAGCTGATCGACGAGGGGCAGTTCGGCGCGCCGATCATCCTGACCCCATTCAACTATGCGCAGGGGCGCCAGTACGGCGTCGAGTTCACCGCCGGTTACAATCAGGGGTCGTTCACCGCCTACGCCAACCTCGCCTATGTGAAAAACCAGGGCCGGGACATCGACACCAGCCAGTTCAACTTCGCCGCCGACAAGCTGACCTACATCCACAACCACTTCATCTATCTCGACCACGACCAGACGCTGAGCGCCTCGGCCGGCGCCTCATATCTGTGGCGGGGGACGCGGGTCGGCGGGGACCTGATCCATGGCAGCGGTCTGCGCGCCACCGGCCCCGACGGCGTACCCAATGGCGCGCACCTGCCCGGTTACGTCCAAGTCAACCTCTCGCTGTCCCACCATTTCGAGACCGGCCAATTGGGCGGCGTCACCCTGCGCTTCGACGTCGTCAATGCGCTCGACCACGTCTACGAGATCCGCGACGGCACCGGCGTCGGCGTCGGCGCCCCACAGTTCGGTGCGAGGCGGGGATTCTTCGGCGGGGTGACGAAGAGTTTTTAGATATATACGCTCGGTCGAAATTTTGGGGACCGAGAATGCTCGACCTAACGCTGGCGATCACCCACCATCTGCTCATCTTCGGCCTGTTCGGCGTGCTGTTCGCCGAGCTGATCAGCGTGCGCGCAGGCATGACGGTCGAGGCGGTCACACGCATTTCGCGCATCGATCTTTGGTACGGCGTTCTGGCGGGCCTGATCATCGCGGTGGGCTTTTCGCGGGCGGTGTTCGCGGCCAAGGGCTGGGCCTACTATTCGCACAACGCCTATTTCTGGGCCAAGATCGCGACCTTTCTCGTCATCGGCCTGCTGTCGATCCCGCCGACCCTCGCCATTATCGGCTGGCGCCGGACCGGCGCGGCGCCCGCGGACGATCAGATCGCGCGCGTCCGCCGGTTCCTGTGGACGGAAACGGCGCTGTTCGCCGTGCTGCCGGCCTTCGCCGCCGCCATGGCGCGGGGTTATGGGGCGTTTTGAGGCGCGTGAGCGCACGAGCGGGAGGCAAGCGGCATGGCCGGCCTGAAAGATAAACGCGGCTTCATCGACAAGGACCGGCTCGACCTGTCCGAGCGGCAAGCGGTCGAATACTGGATGAAGCGCTGGGGCGTCACCCGCGACCAGCTCACCGGCGCCCATCGCAAGGCTGGTCGCATGGTCAAGGACATCGCCGCCGAACTTGGCAAGAAACGGTAGGGTCTTTCGGGCGGCCCCCGGTCGCCGATCCTCGTCACCGCCGCGGCGGCCCCGGGTCGGGCGGCGGCGCGCGCGCGGTTTCAAATCCGTGGATCGTCCATTCCAGCGGTCGAGCATCGACGCGGACCGCGCCTAGCCGGGCTCGACCAAGATCCATGGTCATCAACATCAGGCCCGCCCACATCAGCATGAGCAGGGAGGGCAGCACCCACTGACGTCCGCTCTCGAGGCCCATCTCAAAGCCCATCGCGCCCACGGCGAGGATGGAGCCCAGGATCATGGCGTCGATCATGCCGCTCGGCGGCTCGCTGACGAAGGCGAAGCGCTGCGAGAGGGCCGAGTCGAACATGTGATTGAGGGCGCTGATCAAGGTTGCGCTGACGGCGGTGGGCGACGCGCGGGCCACCACAGTCGCCCGCGCCCAGATCTGGTTCTGTTGGGATTCGCCGCGCGCGTTGAGCGTTTCGGCCAGCGGCTCCGACCTGGCCAGGGTGAAGGCCAGCCGCGTCTTGGCGTAGTCGTCAATCAGCCCGGCGATCGCGGCGCCGTCGGCGCCGCCCACCATCCGGCCCCTCAGCCAGGCGGTGCCGATCGCGTTGGCCTCGGTGACCACCAACTCCCGCCGCGCTTCGAAACGGTTCTGGGCGGAATTGATCGACAGCCCCAGCATGAAGGTCATCAGGCCCAGCATGGCGGCGGCCAGGGTCGCGGTGGCGGCGTGGGCTCTGTCGCCGCCGCCGACTCTCCGCGCCCGCCAGCGCCCGAGGCGATAGCCCGCCTCGCATGTGGCGGTCAGGACCATAAACAGCGCCACGGCCAGCGCCAGCACGCTGGTCTGCAGAAACCACCCGAGCACCGCGTTCACAACCCCGGCTTCCCACAATAACTCCAGGTAAAAACTCACATTTGTCGGGGAAAGGAAAGGCGGACGCCGGTAGGATGCACGGAGGGCTCTTCCCGGCCGCCGCGAGGGCGTCCTCTTTGCGTTGAATGGCTCGAATGGAGCAATGCGCTGGAACGGGCGACAGGAGTCGCATAGCCGTCGCTAACCGACGGGGCCCCTACCCGCCCCCTGCCTCCCGCGCCGCGCGCAGGCCCGAGTGAAGGGCGCCTTGGATCCAGCCCATCCACGGCGAGGTGTGTTCGCCGGCGAAGTGGACGCGGCCTTCGACCGTCGCCACGTGGGGGAGCACGGTCTTGTAATCCTGCGGCCGGATGACCGTGTAGGCGCCCTTGGACCAAGGGTGGTTGAGCCATGACCAAGTCGTCGCGCCCTCGACGCGGTCGCGGAGGCCCGGATGGATTTGTTCGAACAGGGCCAGGGAGCGACGCACTTGTTCGTCTTCGCTCTGATGGGAATAGTCGGCGGCGAGGTCCTCGTAGATGTAGGACATCAGGATTCCTCGACGACCAGGCTCTTTGAGGGTGGGACTCCAGATCTCCATCGGCTGATCGACGGTGGCGAAGCCGTTGCGGCCGTCGGCTTCCCAAAACCGGGTGTCGGTCTGGACGTAAACCCGCGCCACCGGGCCCATGTAGAGGTTGCGGATGGCGTAGCCCTTGGCCGGACTCCAGGGGGGCGCGACCTCGATATCGCGCAGCACGGTGTAGGGCAGGGTGCAGATTGCCCGGTCGGCGCGCACCGTGTGCGAGCCGGCGGCGCCGGCGTAGGTGATCGACACGCCCCGGTCGTCCTGGGCGATGCGGGTCACCCGCGCGCCATAGTGGATCACCCCGTTCAACTCATCGGCCATGGCGTGAGGCAGCAGGTCATTGCCGCCGCGAATCTTCCACAGCATGGGCGCGGCGTGGCTGACCGCATCGTGCACGAAATCAAGCGCGCTGTCGCCCTCGAAGCCGGTGCACAGCGCGGCGATCACATCCGGCGTCGCGTCCTTGGCGCGTAAATAGTCGGCCATGCTGATCTGGCCCAAGGGCGCCAGGGCCGGCAGGGGCCAGGCGTCCTGCGGCAGCCTCTGGATCTGGGCCAGCAGGTCGCCGAAATATTTGTGGGCCAGGCCATCGAAGCCCACCGCGCGATCGGCGGAGCTGAAATCCACATTGAGCTTGGCGACATCCGGGGCGCCGCCGAATGGGGTCACCTGACGGGCGCCGCGCCACAGGAACACTCCCGCGCCCGATTGCGGAAGGAACGGATCAAGCGTGAGCTTATAGCGCTCGACATAGCTCAAGGTCAGGTGATGGGTGCTGGGAATGCGTCCGGCGCCGGCCTCGGCGTGCAGTCCGTCAGAGAACGGCGCGCGCAGGGTGTAGACCCGGCCGCCGGGACGCATCTGGCCCTCAAGGATGATGACCTCGTGACCGGCCTGGACCAGGTCCAGTCCCGCGGCGAGGCCCGCCATGCCGGCGCCCAGAATGACGACACGCTTGCGCGCGCCGCCCGTGAGCTGCGCGGGCTGAGCCAGGGCCATCGGAGTCTGGGCGCTCAGCGCCGCCGCGCCCGCGAGGCGCAGCAAGGCGCGACGGTCCAGGATTAAACTCTGCATGTCATGTCGCCCCGCGCCAAACACCGGCCTGTTCTGGCGCCGGGAGGGCGATAGTGTCCATCGGAATTTGGGCGACGCGAGTCACGAGCGGTCGGTCGCGCACGCCACATTCCCCATTGAGCGCGACTTCGACGCCGTTGCCGGCACATGTGCTTCACGACCTTACGGATAAGGCGGCCACGGCTCGCTGGTTCGAGGGCGACGACAGCCACCCGGTGGTTGAACGCGGGATGGACGCTCGCCCCGGCGGGCGCAAGCGGGATTTCGGGACGCTGCAGCGCGGCCTCTATTCGATGTTCGACGCGGTCATCTCGACATCGACTGGCGGCGCAGGTCGAATAACCTAAAACCGCCGTTCCAGCTCCACGCCCAATCTCAGTTGACCACGCGATTCGGCGCGGTCGGCGCCAACCGACGCGAGCCAGCCGGCGTCGATCTCGATTTCGACCGGCGAGCCGCGCGGATGGCCGCTCCATTTGACCTGAGGACCGAGGTAGGCGCCCTGAGCTTTCAGAAAGACGTGATCGTCGCCGAAGTCGCCGAACGTCTCGGCGCCCAGCCGAAGATGTCCAAAGACGCGCCAAGTCGCCGAGGCGGCGTAACCGTAGGATGCAATGCCCTCGCCGGTCGGCGCGGACAGGGGCTTTTCGACGATCAGGTTCAACAGGCCCTCGAACCGCCCGGCTCGTTTGGCCAACAGGAGTTTGCCCTCGACCTTGTCATCCTGGCCGTTCAGACCGCGGGAATATTCCAGATACAACCCGGTATCGACGCCGATGCGCGGGATCTGGCCGAGATAATCGACCGCCTCAAGGCCGATCGCGGTCATCTTCGTTGGTCCGCCCGGCGCGTTGGCGATCACGCCGACCACGGCGAGGCTGAGGTGGTCGCTCACCCCGTATTCGGTTTCCCAAACCGTGGTCGCCGCCCCCGACAGCGCTCCGCCGCCGACTTCGCCGCCCTCGCGCAGCTCGAACTCGCCGACGCCCTTCTGGACATAGGGCGCATAGACCTTCTCATCCAGGCGCGGATCGGCGAGAGCGCCGCCGGCGGCCATCAACACAAATCCGGCCGCCGCCCAAGCCATCAACCGATTCATATCCACTCCTGTTTTTGCGAGGCGTTTGCATATTCGTTGTTGCGAAAGATTGTCAATTGCAGTTATAGCTCGCCTGCCCTTTTTGTTTGGAGACTCCGATGATCAAGCCCGCCCTCTTCGCCTTCGTCGCGCTCGCCCTTCCCGGCGTTCTGACGGCGGCGCCGACGGCGGACCCCACCGTGGTTCTCACCTTGAAGAATCACCGCTTCGAACCGGCGAAGCTCACCCTGCCGGCCGGTCGCAAGATTCATGTGCGCCTGATCAACCAGGACGGGGCGATGGAGGAGTTCGACAGCGGCGATCTGAAGGTCGAGGAAGAGGTCACGCCGCACGGTCGGACCGATTTCACCGTCGGCCCCCTGAAGCCGGGAACCTACGCCTTCATGGGCGAAGCCCATCCGGCCACGGCGGCGGGAAGCTTCACCGCCGAATAGGTGCCCATGGACGCTAGACCTTCGCGCGGTTAAGCGAAGGCATGGCTGGACCCATTTTCGCGCATCACGGCGAGCTTTTGCTGATCGCGCTTGGTCTCGCGACGGGTCTGGCGACCTGGATCGGCGGCTCGCTCGCCATACGCCACGCCCAAAAGGTGCATCTGGTGCTGGGCTTCAGCGCCGGGGCGGTGATCGGCGTCGCCCTGCTCGACCTGCTGCCCGAAGCGATCGATCTGGGCGGACCGGCGTGGGGAACCCCGACCATCACCGCAATCGTCGCCGCCGGGTTCATCGCCTATCTGGTCGTCGATCGGCTGTTTCTGCTACGCGCCGGCGGCGGCGAGGGCCATCGCGGCCACTTCGGCGCCGGCAGCCTGACCGCGCACAGCCTGCTGGACGGCCTCGGCATCGGGCTTGGATTTCAGGTTTCGGCGTCGGTGGGGGCCATTTTGGCGGTCGCCGTCCTGGCGCACGATCTGGCCGACGGTATGAACACGGTCAATCTGAGCCTGCGCGGCACGGGCGACCCCAGGATCGCCCGCCGCTGGCTGCTCGCCGATTCGGTTGCGCCGATGATCGGCATAGCCGCCAGCCGGCTGATCGTCGTCGCCCCGGATCGTCTGGCTTTGGTGATCGCCGCCTTCACCGGCTTTTTTCTTTATATCGGGGCCAGCGAACTGCTCCCGGACAGCCACCACCGTCACCCGCGCGCCTGGACCACCGTGGCGACCGTGCTGGGCGTGGCGATGATCGGGATCTTCGTTCGCTTGGCCTCGCGCGGCTGACCGGTCTAAGGTTGGAAACGAGCGCGACGGCGCGCCGCTTGAAAACCCGGAGACCTCCATGATCCTCTACGGTTCGTCCATGTCGCCTTTTGTTCGCAAGACCATGGCCTTTCTGTCTGAAAAAGGCCTGAAGGCTGAGATTGTGCCGGTCGGATTCGGCGATCCGAATCCCGGATTTCGCGCCGCCAGTCCGTTCCTGAAGATGCCGGGCTTCAGCGACGGCGATTTCTCGATTTCCGATTCCACCGCGATCATCACCTATCTCGAAGCCAAGCATCCGACGCCGTCGATGGTTCCAGCCGATCCGGCCAGTCGCGCCCGCACGATCTGGTACGAGGAATTCGCCGACACCATCCTCATCGCCTGTATGGGCAAGGTGTTCTTCAACCGCGTCGTGGCGCCGAGGTTCTTGGGCCTGCCGGGCGATCAGGCCGTCGCCGACGCCGCCGAAAAGGATGAGTTTCCACCGTTGGCCGATTATCTCGAAGGGATCATTCCGGCGTCGGGATTCCTGGTCGACGACCGTCTCACCCTGGCTGACCTCGCCGTCGCCAGCCCGTTCGTGAATTTCTCGCACGTCGGCATCGAGGTCGACGCAAAGACGCACCCGAAGACCCGGACCTATGTCGACGCCATCCTGGCCCGCCCGTCCTTCGCCCCCATCATTGCCCAGGAGAAGGCTTTTCTAGCACGGTAGATGTTTGTGAAACGCGCGGCGCACGCCACGAAACACCACCGTTTTGCGGTCTTCGCCGCGCTCGCATTCACCTGTCTGGCCGCCGCGTGCGCGCCGACCCTGCAACTGGCGGGCCGCCCGGAGATCGGGTTCACCGGGCCTCGGCTCGAGGACCACGCCTTCGTCAGCTTCGACGGCGCGCGGCTGGGCTTGACGCGGTGGGAAGCGAAAGCGCCAGCCGAGCCGTGGGCGGTGATCATCGGCGTCCACGGGATGAACGACTACGCGGCCGCCTTTCACCTGGCGGCGCCGTGGTGGGCGGAGCGCGGCGTGACGACCCTGGCCTATGATCAGCGCGGATTCGGTCGATCTCCGGGACGCGGCGTCTGGGCGCCCGACGCATTGCGCACGGAGGACCTGCGAACTCTGGTCGCCCTGGCGCGGGCGCGTTATCCGCACGCCACCCTCGCCGTGGTCGGTGAAAGCCTCGGCGGCGCGGTAACCATAGAGGCCTTCGCCTCCACCCGCCCGCCCGCCGCCGACCGGGTGGTTCTGGCGGCGCCGGCTGTGTGGGGTTGGTCCAGCCAGGCCTTGCCCAACCGCGTCGCTCTGTGGCTCGCCGCGCGCGTCGCGCCGGGTAAGGTGATCACCCCGCCGCGCTGGCTCACCGGCCACATTTCCCCCACCGACAACGAGGCCGAGCTTGAGGTCATGGGCCGCGATCCCCTGATGGTCTGGGGGGCGCGGTTTGACGCGCTTTATGGCCTGGTCGACACCATGCAGGCGGCCCGGGATGAGACCGGTCAGATTCACGGCCCGGTTCTCTATCTCTACGGCGCCCACGACCAGATCATCCCCAAGGGCGCGACCGCCCGGGCCGTGACGCATCTGCCGCCCAGCGACCGCACCGCCTACTACGCCAACGGCTGGCACCTGCTGCTGCGCGACCGGCAAGCCGAGACGGTCTGGGCCGACATCCTGTCCTTCATCAAGGACCCCGACGCCCCCCTGCCCTCGGGCGCGCCGGCGATCAGGCTCAAGCGCCCCTGACCAAAGCGACGACGTGAACCAGGGCGACAATGACCAGCGCCAGCGAGGCCAGCATCATGAAGCGCCAGGGGACCATGCGCGGGTGTCCGAGCACGGGCGACGGCCGCGCGCCGCGCCAGGCGCAGAAGACCCCGAACGCCAGGGCGACGACGGCGATGGTTCCGGTGACGCCGAGCGACATGCAGATAAACTCCTAAACGGGAAGCGGCGTCTTCAAGGCCATCCCCGCTCGGACGTCAAGCGGCGACCATGTACGCCGGATGACGCAGGTCGGCGGCAAGGCCTTCGCCCATAAGGTCAATGAAGTTTTCGCAGTAAAAGCGGTCCCGGTCGGCGGTCGGGGTCCCGACGAGCGAATCGTCAAACCGCTTGAGCGGATTTCGCCCCCCTTCGACGTGCGGAAAGTCGGACGAGAACAGGCAAATCTCCGACCCGGAATTGGCGATGATCCACCCGGCGTCCTCGTGCGGATAGGGCGTGACGCGCACCTGGCGGCGAACAAAGTCGCTGGGCCGCATGGTGAGGTCCCGCAATCGCGCCTCGTGCTTGACGAAGGCCCCGTGCGCGGCGTCCATCGACCGCATCCAGCTGGGCAGCCACGAAGCCCCCAGCTCGATGGCGCCGAACTTCAGGCGAGGGAAACGATCCAGCACCCCGTCGAAGATCATCGTCGCCAGGGTCTGCATCACCGATCCGGCAATGGCCATGAAGCTGACCGAGGTGAAGTTCTCCTCGCCGCCGTGGAAATCCTTCACCCTGGGCAGGCCGTTGACCGCATAGTCCGGGTTCATCTTCAACTCGCCGCCGACGTGAAACACGATCGGCAGGCCCGCGTCCTGAGCCAGGGCCCACAAGGGATCGAGGCCGATGTGGCTGGGCGAATGACCGGGCGGGCAGCGCGACGGGATCAGCAGCGCTTTGGCGCCAAGATCGATCGCCTCGCGCGCGGTCCGCAGGGCCATGTCGAAGTCGATCAGCGGAATGTAGGCGGTGGGCAGAAACCGCCGATCGACCTTGCAAAAATCGGTCATCATCCGGTTGTGGGCCTGGGCGGTCGCGTAGGCGAGATCGCTCTCGGCGCCCTCATCAAGCCCGAAATTGCCCAGGCAAAAGGTGGTGAACACCAGCTGGCTGGCAAATCCCAGCAGGTTCAGGGCCTTGGGCCGATCCGCGGGCAAGAACGCCCCGATCGCCTGATAGTTCTTGCGCGACAATATGTTGGCGTCTTCCTCGGCGCGGAAGGCCGGGTCGGCCTGAATGCGGCGGGCCTCGTTGGCCCAGGCGCGCGAGCCAATCTTGTGCTTGAGATAGGCGAGATCATGATAGCGCGCCTTGAACCGTGCTTCGATGTGATCGTCGAGGCAATCGTCCAACTCCATGAGATGCGAGTCGGCGTCGTGAATGATGCGGTTTTCAACGTAGGGCACGAGCGACCTCCTCGATCGATCAACCGTTCTGGCGGCGGCGTCCGGGCAAGCCTAGTCCCGCGCAATCAATGCGCCAAGGCGCCGCCTCACGCCGCGAATCCCGCCTCCGCAAAATCCACCATCCGCTCAAGCAGGGCCTCGATGTCGCTCTGGCGGGTCACGCCCTCCGACAGGACGTCCAGACGATCGAGCTCGGCGAAACGGTTGTTGTGGATCATGCCGAGCACGAAATGCAGGCGCCAATACACCGCCTCGATCGGCAGATCCGGTCGCGCGGCAATCAGGGCGTCGGCGAACCGGCGCAGATGCGAGACATCCGTGCTCAGCACCTCGCGCATGGCCTCGGTGCCCTCGCTGCGGGCGCGGATGATGAATTGCAAGGCGATGCGGCGGTCGTGCGTGGGCGCCGACCAGCGCAGAGGCGGCTCGATCAGGGCGGTGAGGATGGCCCTTACCGTCGGCTTACCCATGTGCTTGGCCGCCGCCTCGTGCAGCATCCGCGCCCGCTCGCGGTTGAGCTCGGCGGTCCGCCGGCGGAAGATCTCGAACAGCAAGGCGTCCTTGGAGCCGAAATGATAGTTGATGCTGGCGAGATTGACGCCGGCTTCGGCGGTGATGTCGCGCACCGAAACCTCGCCAAAACCATGTAGGGCGAACAGACGCTCCGCCGCGCCGACGATGGCGGCCTTGGTCGCCGCCTCCCGCTCGGGATCGTGCGACGCGTCGGGCGCGATTGGAAGGGCGGCGGCTTCGGGCATCGGGTCTCAAGAACGTCTGTTTGAAACCGCGAGTGTCCGCGCATGTTCGCCGCCGCGCAAGAGGGGGCGTGACGGCGGCGGACTTTGCCCATACCGTCGACCCAAATACATTCTCGGGAGGCCGCGAGATATGAGCAACGAGCCGTATATTCTGATCACCGCCGACACCCACGCGGGCGGCAGCCATTCGCAATACCGCGAGTATCTTGATCCGACATGGCGCGAGGCGTTCGACGAATGGCGCGGCGGCTACAAAAACCCGGCGCTGGAGCATTTCGGGCGCAAGAAGCTGCGCAACTGGGACCTCGACGTGCGCAGCGACGACCAGAACAGCCAGGGCGTCGTCGGCGAAGTGGTGTTTCCCAACACCGTGCCGCCGTTTTTCCCCAAGAGCGTCGTGACCGCCCAGCCGCCCCGGCCGGAGCACTATGAACGGACTCTCGCCGGTATCCGCGCGCACAATCGCTGGTTGAAGGATTTCTGCGCCGAGGACCCGGTGCGGCGGGCGGGCATTGGCCTCATTCTGCCCAACGACTTCGACGAGGCGATCAAGGATATCGAATTCATCGCCAAGGCGGGCCTGCGCGGCGGGGTGCTGCTACCGCTGATCCCACCCGACTGCACCTGGCTCAAACCGCTCTACGATCCGGCGTGGGATCGGGTCTACGCGGCGATCCAGGACCACGATCTGGTGATCAACCAGCACTCCGGCCAGGGCTCGCCCGACTATGGCGGGGGCGCCGTCGGCGAGGCCATCTGGATGTCCGAAGTGACCTTCTATTGTCAGGCGGGCTTTCGTCACCTTCTGATGAGCGGCGCCTATGAGAAATTCCCGAAGCTCAAATATATCCTCACCGAATCAGGCTGCGCCTGGGTCGCGCCGATGCTCGCCCAGCTCGACAATATCCACATGGGCTTCAAACGCGGTTCGATCGGCGAGATGAACTATGGAGGGATGGAATGGGTGCTCAAGGACAGGCCCAGCGACTACGCCGCGCGCAATTGCTGGTATGGTGCCAGCTTTCCCAGCAAGGCCGAGCTCGACGGCATAGACGCGGTCGGCGAGGACCGGGTGCTGTGGGGCAATGACTACCCGCACTACGAGGGCACTTTTCCCTACAACCTCGAATCCCTGCGCCTGACCTTCGCCGATGTGTCCGACCCGCTCCGCCGCCGGCTGTTCGGCGAGAACGCCGCGGCGCTCTACAATTTTGACCTCGACAAGCTGCGGCCAATGGCCGCGCGATACGGCCCGACGCCGGACCAGATCGACACGCCCCTTCCCCGCGACGCCATACCCCGCGATTCGTCCTGTTATCTGTTCCAGACCGCGCTGGCGGACGCCTGAACATGGCCATGCCCAAGGGGATCGGCGTCATCGACACCATGATCGGCTTTCCGGCCGACGATTTCGAAATGTACGACTTCATTCGCGCGCAGCTGAATGACGGCTCGAAGGATTTCGAATTTCCGGTCGAATACATGTTCAAGGCCGTGCCCAAGGAACTCTACGGCGCCGGCGACCCGATCGCTCTCACCTTAAGGGAGATGGACAAGCACGGGATCGACATGGGCATGATCGGCGTTGGCGGCGAGGTCAGCGCCAAGGCCCTTAAGGATCATCCCGACCGGTTCATCGCCTCGGGCCAGGTCGATCCCAACCAGGGGATGGCGGGCATCCGCGACATGGTCCGCCAGCACGACGCGTATGGCGTGCGGGCTTTCACCGCCTTCAACTGCGGCTACAACCCACAGGTCGGCATCGGCGACGCCAAGATGTATCCGATCTACGCCAAGTGCGTGGAGCTGGGCGTGCCGATCTTCTCCTGCGCTGGCGTGCCCGGCCCGCGCGTGCCGGCCTGGCCACAGGAGGTGCGGCTGATCGATCAGGTGATGTATGATTTTCCCGACCTGGTGTTCGTCACCCGCCACGGCTGCGAGCCGTGGGCGGATCTGATCGTCAAGCTGATGCTGAAATGGCCGAACCTCTACTATTCGACCTCCGCCTTCGCGCCGAAGCACTATCCCGAAGCCATCGTCCGCTACGCCAACACCCGCGGCGCCGACAAGATCCTCTACGCCGGCTATTTCCCGATGGGATTGTCGCTGGAACGGATCATGGGCGACATGGCAAGCGTCCCGTTCAGGGACGACGTGTGGCCGAAGTTTTTGCAAGAGAACGCGCGCAAGGTGCTGGGATTGGGCTGACTGAAACGGCCGGCAAACGGAGCGCGGACATCCTCGTCCGCAAATCGCGCGCCAGCGCGATGGGTGTTCTATCGCGACGATATGGCCGCGCAGGTGAAGACGAGCGCGCTTCGCGCGCTATGCGGACGAGGACGTCCGCGCTCCGTTCGCAAGGCCGTCCGAAGCCGGGGCGTTAGCTTCGCCATTGGGCGCCTAATCTCGCGAGCAGGAAATCAACGTCGAGAATTGACGCGTTGCCACCCTAGAGCCAACGAAACCTCCCGGACCCCCTACCCCAACGTGACCCTTGACCCCGGCCCGCGCCGTCGCGCACAACGCGCGCGCGATTTTTCAAGGAGAACTTCCCATGGCGGACATCCGCTTCGACGGCCAGGTGGCGATCGTGACAGGCGCGGGCGGCGGTCTTGGGCGTCAATACGCCCTGGATCTGGCCGCGCGCGGCGCCAAGGTGGTGGTCAATGATCTGGGCGGGGCCATGGACGGCTCGGGCGGATCGTCCGAGGCGGCCGACAAGGTGGTGGCGGAGATCACCGCCGCCGGCGGGACGGCGATCGCCAACGGCTCGTCGGTCACCGACGACGCCGGCGTCGCGCGCATGGTCAAGGACGCCATGGACGCCTGGGGCCGGATCGACATCCTGATCGCCAACGCCGGCGTCCTGCGCGACAAGTCGTTCTCGAAAATGGACATCCCGGACTTCCAGTTCGTCATCGACGTGCACCTGATGGGAACCGTCAAATGCGTCAAGGCGGTGTGGGAGATCATGAAGGCGCAGAACTATGGCCGCATCATCGGCGTGACCTCGCCGACCGGGCTCTACGGCAATTTCGGCCAAGCCAACTACGGCGCCGCCAAGGCCGGCATCGTTGGCCTGATGCACACGCTGAAGATCGAGGGCGCCAAGAACAACGTCCACGTCAACGTCATTTCCCCGGTCGCCGCCACGCGCATGACCGAAAACCTGATGCCGCCGGACGTGCTGGCGAAGATGGGGCCGGCGATGATCGCGCCGGGCGTGGTGTTCCTCTGTTCGGAAGAAGCGCCGACCGGAACCATCCTCACCGCCGGCGGCGGCGCCTTCGCCGTGGCGCGGCTGCACGAAACCGAAGGGGCCTATGTCGGCGACGCGCCGTCGGCCGAATCGGTGCGCGACCACTGGGCCGCCATCACCGACACCGCCGGCGAGACGGCCTACGCCGGCGGCGGCGAACAGATGCAGAAGTTCTTCCGCAAGATGGGCGGCGGCTAAACCGCCGAGCGACGCGTCGATTGCGGCTTGCGCGACGTGTCGAGCCGGGGTCTGTTGGCGCCTCGGTCGTCACGTAAGAAGGGCGGCCGGCATTCCAGCGGAGGCGCTATGAGGCCAATTTCGGGAAACACCCGCGCGTGACGGCCGGCGATCAAGACGTCCGACAGGCCGACCGGCTCACCTGGCTGCGTCTGGTGGCTTTTTCCCTGCCGGGAGTCTGCATCGGCGCCGTCGCGGTCGCCGTGCCGGTGTTTCTGCCTCGATATTACGCCGGTCATTTCAAACTGGGACTGGGCGCCGTCGGCGCGGTGTTCATGGCCGTGCGCCTGTTCGACATGTTGATCGATCCGGTCATCGGCGTGCTGATGGATCGCACCCGCACCGCGCTCGGGCGCTACCGGCCGTGGATGATCGCCGGCGCGCCGATGCTGATGGCGCCGATCTATATGTTGTTCGCCCCGCCCCTGCCAGTCAGCGTGACCTATCTCGTGGGCTGGCTGCTCGCCTACTATGTCGGCTGGTCGTTGATCGTGCTTTCCCACACATCGTGGGCTTCGGTGATCGCCGGCCACTATCATGAGCGATCGCGGGTGTTCGGGACCATCCAGATCGTTGGCGTGCTGGGCGCGGTGGCGGTCTTGGTCCTGCCGGTCGCATCGGCGGCCCTCGGCGGGTCGCCGAACAACGACCTTCTGTTAATGGGAGGATTCATCTTCATCGCCGCGCCGGCGGGAATCTTGCTGGCGGCGACCCTCACCCCCGAACGGATCGTCGCTCGCCACCGAACCGAGACCTTCAGGCTGCGCGACTATTGGGAACTCGCGTCCCGCCGCGACATGCGACGAATCATCGTCGCCGATTTCTGCCTGACCATGGGCCCCGGATGGATGTCGGCCCTCTACCTGTTCTATTTCCACGACTCGCGCGGCTTCACCATCGCCGACGCCAGCAAGTTGCTGCTGATCTATATCGCCGCCCAGGTGATCGGCGCCGCCGCGCTCAGCGCCCTGGCCCAGCGCCTCGGCAAGCACCGCACGCAAATGCTGGCCGCGGTCGGCTATTCGCTCGGCCTGCTGGCGGTGACCTTTTTGCCGCCGGGGGATTTCCCGCTGGCCGCCCTGTTCATGTCGATCATGGGTTTTGTGGCCGCCGGCTTTGTCCCGCTCGACCGGGCGATGGTCGCCGACGTCGGCGACGCGGTGCGTCTGGAAACCGGTCACAACCGCGTCGGGCTGCTCTATTCGATGATCACCACCGTCCAGAAACTCGCCCTGGCCTTAAGCATCGGCCTGTCATTCACGGTCCTGGGCTGGATCGGCTATCGCGCCGAGGATGGCGCGCACAACACCGCCGCGGCGATCCACGGCATGGAATGGGTCTACCTTCTCGGCCCGGTGGTGTTCGTGATGCTGGGCGCGGCCTGCTACATCGGCTACGCCCTCGACGCCCGCCGCCACGCCGAGATTTGCGCCGGGCTGGCCGCGCGGGACGCGGCGGCGGCCTGAACTGGCGACGAACGACCTCGAACAATTGGCCCAGGGATCGATCGCGCGAATGAGGCGTTAAGGCCAGATCAAGAGCGTGTGATCGGCGGAGATTTATCCGTCGGCGCCGCGAATTGCAGGAGCCTTTCCCATGCGCGCTATTCTCGCCCTCGCCGCCGTTGCGGTCCTCGCCGCCTGTTCCCCGCAAAACCCCAAGGCGCAACAGGCCGGTTCCGACCTGAGCAACGCCGCCGACGCCAGCGGTTCGGCGGTCAATAACCTCGCCGGGGCGACCGCGGACACCGCCAAGACCGCCGCCGCCAAGGCCGATGCGGCCGCCGACAAGGCCACGGCGGCCACCGGAACGGCGATGCAAAAGGCCGGCACGGACATCAAGGCCGACGCGAACAAATAGCGCGCCGGCGTCCGGATCGGCGGACGAGCCCCCTAACCAGGCCCACCGCCTCAGGTCAAAGCCGGGGCCAGGACGAAGCGGGCGACGCCATAAGTCGCGCCCGCCGTCACCAGCCATAGCGCCCCGACCTTGAACCGCCAGGCGGCGATGAAAGCAGCCAGGGCGACGGCCATGGCGAGGCCGTCCACGCCCGCCGCCGGCAAGAACGCCTCGTGGCCTATGCTCAGGGCCAGGGTGGCGATCACCCCGACCACCGCGGCGCTGACGCCTGACAGGGCGGCGTGGGCGCGCCGGTGCCGCGCCAGGCGTTCGACCAGCGGCGCGCCGGCAAGCACGAAATAGAAGCACGGCAGAAAGGTCAGCCAGGTCGTCAGCGCCGCCGCCGTCGCGCCGGCGGGCAGCGGGGTCAACCCACCGGCATGGCCGGCGACGGCGGCGTTCCAACCGGCGAAAAAGCCGACATATTGGGTGACCAGGATCAACGGTCCCGGCGTCGTCTCGGCCAGCGCCAGGCCGTGCACCATTTCGGCGCGCGACAGCCAGGCGTAGTGGGCGACGGCCCCTTGAGCGACAAACGGCAGAACGGCGTAGGCGCCGCCGAAGGTGACGAAGGCCGCCTGGGTGAAGAAGATCGCCACATCGCCGAACGGGGCCGGCCCGGCCACGGCGAGCACCAAGGCGATCGGCGCCGCCCAAAGTACGGCGAAGATCAGGGTCAGCAGGGCGAACCGCCCGGCCGCGCGGTGCCGGGAGATGACCGCCGCCGGACCATCGGCGGCGGGCGCGGCGTGTCCGGCGGGGGCGATCGAAACGCCAAACTGGTCGGCGACCACGCCGATCGCCAGGGCGGCGCCGATGATCCAGACAAAGCCGATCCCCAGCAATCCCAAACCGACGAAGGCGCCGATCGCCAGAGCCCAAGCCGCCGGACTTTTCAAGGTCCGCCCGCCAATCCGCCAGACCGCTTGCGCCACCAGGGCCACGACGATGGGCAGCATACCCTTGAACGCGCCCTGCAGAGGCGGCCACGCGCCCTGGGCGGCGGCGAGCCAGGCCAGAGCGAACAGGACGACGGCGCCGGGAAGCACGAACAACACCCCCGCCGCCAGAGCGCCGCGCAGGCCGTGCAGCTTGAGTCCCAGATAGGTCGCCAGCTGCTGCGCCTCGGGGCCGGGCAGCAGCATGCAGAAATTGAGTGCGGTCAGAAACGCACGCTCATCAACCCAGCGGCGGCGCTCGACCAGTTCCTGATGCAGAATGGCGATCTGGCCGGCCGGCCCGCCGAACGAGATCAGGCCGACCTTGAGCCACAACCGAACCGCGTCGGCAAAGCGTGGCGCGGTTGCAGGCGCATCAGCTTCGCTGGTCATCCAGCCGCCTTGGCGAACCGGGCGTCGGCGCTCGACCAGTTCACCCCGCCCATGAAGGCGTCGACATATGCGCCGGCCTTGGCCCCGAAATCCATGGCGTAGGCGTGCTCGTACATATCCAGCGCCAGGATCGGCGTCGCCCCGGCCATGGTCATGGTGTGGTCGGCCGCCCATTGGTTGGCGAGCCGCCGATCAAGCGGGCTCCACGTGAGCAGAACCCAGCCGGAGCCGCCGCCCAACGCCTTGCCGATGCCGGCAAATTCCGCCCGCCAGCGCGTGTCGCTGCCAAAATCGCGCTCGATCGCCGACGCCAAGGCGGCGCCGGGTTTGTTGGGGGCGCCGAAGCCGGAAAAATACAGCTCATGCAGCACCATCGAGTTCCAGGCGATCAGCTCCTCGCGCTTCAAGCCATTGATGACGAATCCAGGCGCGGTCGTCGGATCGAGGGCGGCGAACTGGGCGGTGATGGCGCCCAGGCGTTTCACCGCGCCGGCGTAGTTGTTGTCATGATGGCTGGTCAGCAGTTTTTCAGACAGCCAGCCGACCGTCTTGGGGTCGAACGGCAGGGCGGCAGGTTTGGGCGCAAACGCCGCCGGGGCGGTCGCCGGTGGGTCGGCCCGCGCGACGACCGGCGCGGCCGCCGCGGCGAGAACGGCGCCGCCGATCAGCTGGCGGCGATCGAGTTTGGACGTTGACATGGGGTTTCCTCCTCAAGGTTGCGGTTGAAGCTCCGCGGGGCGCCAATCGTGGCGTTGACCCTGGGCGCGCGACGCCCAGGCGTAGAAGCCGTCGTAGATAATCAAACCCTGGGCCAGCAGTTCATCGTCGTCCTCGAAAAGAACCGTCAGGCCGAGCGACAGGGCGTGCAGGCCGGCGGCCTCGGGCGCCAGATCGTGGCGATCGGTGTCCGCGCCGCGCACGATCGGAGCCAGGACGCGCAGGCCGGCGTCATCGAGCTCAAACGCCGCGATGAAGGCGTCGAAACTGCACAGTTCACCCTGGTGCGTCAGCGGCGCGCCCGGAATATCGAAAGCCACCGCGCCTTCCCGCGTCGCGGCAGACAGCACTTCTCCGGTCGGAGCAAATAGGATATCCGCCTCCGGATCGAGGAATCGCCGGATCAGCCACGGGCAGGCGATGCGATCGATCTTGGGGCGTTCCCGGGTGATCCAACGGGTCGGACGGCGCGCGCCGAACCAGTCATGCAATCGATGGTCAATCGAAACTGTGGTCATGCCGCAAACTCCCCTGATCCGTCAGCGACGGCGCAAAAGGAGCGGGACTTGAGCGGCGAGCCGCCTTGAGCCGGGCGCCCGCCGAGGGCCCGACCACCCACAAGTTAGACCTCTCTGATCGTCTTGACCACCCTCCACGAAAGCCTACTCTGCCATCTTTGGCGGACCGAAAAATGATGACCCCCCGGGCGCTGTTAACCGCCGGCCTGTTCTTTCTCGCGGGGTCCGCCGCGTGCGGCCCGCGCCCACACGCCGAGGCGGTACCGGATCTCGTCCTTGAACGGATCATTCCGCTGAACGGCGTGGCTGGACGAATTGACCATCTGGCCGTGGATATCCAGGGAAAACGGCTGTTCGTCGCCGAGCTTGGGAACGGGTCGGTCGAGGCGATCGACTTCACGCGTGGCGCGTCCCTGGGTCGAATCTCAGGGTTAAAGACGCCGCAGGGCGTCGCCTATCTGCCCACGCGGGATGAGGTGGTAGTCGCCAACGGCGGGGATGGATCGGTGCGGTTCTACCGGTCGGCCGACCTCGCCCCCGAGGGCATGATTACGATCGGTCCCGACGCCGACAACCTGCGCGTCGATACGTCGGGGCGGGTCGTCGTCGGCTTTGGCGGCGGCGCCTTGGCCGTGATCAATCCCGTCAACAAAACGGTCGGCGCCAAACTCCTCCTGCCGGCGCATCCGGAAGGCTTCTGGCTCGACGGGGATCGGGTCTTCGTCAACCTGCCTGACGCCCGGCGGATCATCGTCGGCGACCTGGGCGCCGGACGGATCGTCGCAAGCTGGCCCGCCGCCCCGCTCTGGAACTTTCCGATGGCGGAGGACGCAAAAACGGGGAGCTTGGCCATCGTCTATCGCTTCCCGCCCCGATTGCAGTTGCGCGACGCGGCGACCGGCGCCGTTACTCTGAGCCGATCCACCTGCGGTGACGCCGACGACGTCATGATCGACACATTCCGTCACCGTATCTATGTGATTTGCGGCGACGGCGTCGTGGATGTCTTCGATCAGCGACGTGGAGATCGTCTATTTCGGATCAACACACGCCCAGGCGCCCGGACCGGCGTGTTCGTGCCGGCGTGGGACAGGTTAATCGTGGCCGCGCGCGCCGGACACGACAAGGCCGCCCTGCTGGTTTTTCGCCCGCAACTCTGACGCGCGCGTTCCGGCGTCGGCACTGACCAGGACGAAATTGGCGCCCTGCGAGTCCAGTCCGCGGGTCGGCCGCGACCGCGAACCGGCCGATGGCGGGAACGTCGGAGGGCGCGCGTTGGAGGCTCCCGCCGGCCTTTGTCACGCGCGACGGCGACGCCCGTGGTTGACCTCAACCTTGCGGCGATGGCCGGCGCGCTCAAGCCCCCGGCCGGGGTCTAGCGCCTTTTAAGCAAACCCGCGCATGTCGCAGCAGACCTCGAAGGGGTCACGGCGAGTGCGCCAGCCGTTGATCGGGTGGTCCGGGTCGCGATAGCCGAGCGCCATGCCACTGAACACCATGTGGTCGGCTGGCAGGTCCAGGAACGTGGATACCGTCTGATGGTATCGCGCCCAGTATTCCTGGGCGCAGGTGTCCAGGCCCCGCTCGATCGCCAGCAGCATCACGCTCTGCATATACATGCCCACATCCGCCCATTGCGGCGCGCCGAGCTTGCGGTCGATGCAGAAAAACAGGCCCACGGGCGCGCCGAACATCTGGGTGTTTCGCGCCAGCTGGCGATAACGCCCCGGCTTGTCCTCCCGCGCGATGTTGATCGACGCGTACAGGTCCTCGCCGCACTGGTAGCGCCGGGTGCGAAACGGATCCCACAGATTGTCCGGATAGACCGGGTATTCGGTTTCCTGCATCGGGTCGGACGCGGCGCGCGCCTTCAGCTCGGCAAGGGGCGCGCCGGCCAGGGCGTAGACCCGCCAGGGTTGCAGATTGCCGCCTGACGGCGCGCCTTGAGCCGCGCTGAGGATTTCGCGCACGAGATCCTGCGGCACCGGATCGGGCAGGAACGCCCGCACCGACATGCGCCGCGCCACCGCTTCACTAACGCTCGTCATTCCGGCAAACCCTTCTTCGAAAATCCTGCATGACGCTTGACCCAAAGCCCCCAGTCGACGCAAGCCTGTAGAATGGCAGGCAAGCAACCCGTGCGTCGCAAGCCCATCACCGTGGCGCCCAGCCGACGACCGATACGCCGTGGGGTCGGCTGGCTTCGCGGACTGCGGGATTTTGTCCTGCGCATTCTGCTGCTGCTGGTCATCGTGCCGCCGATCTGGGTGGCGATCTATCGCGTCGTCCCGCCGCCGATCACGATATTGATGATCGAACGGCTGCTTCAGGGTCAGGGGATCGATCACAAGTGGGCGCCGATGTCGCAGATCGCGCCGTCGATGACGCGGGCGGTCATCGCGTCGGAGGATGCGAACTTCTGCGACCACGAGGGCTTTGACTTTCACGCCATCAGCGCGGCGCTGAGGCACAATGAGGCGCGCCCGAACAAGATGCGCGGCGGCTCCACGATCAGCCAGCAGACCGCGAAAAACGTCTTCCTGTGGCCGCAGCGGTCGTGGGTGCGCAAGGGCGCCGAAGCCTGGTTCACCGTCCTGATCGAGACGCTGTGGGGCAAGCGGCGGATCATGGAGGTCTATCTCAACACCGCCGAGATGGGGCCGGGCGTCTACGGCGTCGAATCCGCGTCCGAGCGGTATTTTGGTAAGGCGGCCGTTGACCTGTCGCCCCAAGAGTCCAGTCGGCTGACGGCCATCCTGCCCGACCCCTTGAAGTGGAAGGTGGTGCATCCGGGTCCCTATGTTCAGCGCCGGACGGGCCGCATCGACGCCCGCGCCGATTCGGTCGCGCGCGGCGGGCTGGCGGCCTGCGTTTACGGGCCAAGGGGGATGAACGCCTTGGTCGGGACCTTGCTCGGCGAGCCGCCGTCGGCGAGCCATCCCGCGAAATCCGGCGCCAGCGCCACTGATTTCGCGCCCAAGGGGCAAAAGCCGGACGAGCCGCCCTATCCGGTCCCCTACGACCTGACGGCGCCGCACGGCGCGAAGGCGAAGTCGAGCGCGCCCAGCGAGTCCGACGAGCCCAGCGTCCCACCGCCCAGCCCGGGCCCGGCGGCGCCGAACTGAGGGCGGGGAGTCGAGCAGTTGCCGCGGACTTGGGCTTTTTGAGTTAGATGGATTTCACACACGGCGAGCCCTGGTCGACGGTTCCGCGCAATCAGCGTTCCGGTCGGCGACAAATGAAGATTTCATCCGTCTCGCCGTGATCGTCGACGGGTCGTTTGAACGTCGCGACATCGCATCCGACGCCCATGAGGATTCTGCGCCAAGTCTCGATGCTGAACAGCCCCTCAATATGACGGTCGTGAACGAGGCTCACAACGTCACCCTCGCGGAGAAGAAAGACATACTCCGTCACGAAGGTATCGTCCGTGGGGTCGGGGTCCATAGACCAATCGAGACCTCGCATTGAACGAACACCGTCCTGGGCCGAGAACGTTTCACTCCCTTCTTGAAAAGTCTCTCGAACGGCGTCTGGCGCGAACACCGCCGCCCCACCCGGTCGAGTGTGCGCGAACGCCGTCTCGGCCGCGGCGCGCACGTCACCTTCATTCGTCAAATACATGATCGCGTCGTGGATCAGTACGGCGTCGAATTGGCGGCCGAGGCGCAGGGTTCGCATGTCGCCCAGTTCGTGTTCGCAGTCCGGGGTCAGATCGCGGCTCAATCCCAACATCGCTTCGGAAAGGTCATTGAGCGTGCGGCGAAATCTTCTCTTCAGATGAAACGCGTTATGTCCCGCTCCGGCGCCGAGCTCCAACAGGGTTTCGGGTCGGGGTTCCACGGCGCGCTCGATCGCGACCTGAATGGCCGCCGCTTCTTCTGCGTGGTCATCGACCGGATCGATCAACCGATACCAGAGGACGAGGTCGCCATAGAGCAGCGGCTGCGTTACTTGCATCTGTCTCCATCCCATCGCGCAGATCGTATCCCCAACTGACTGGAATGTCTCATTGGGGTCGGAAGCAGGCATGCCATGGACTAACGCGGTCGCACCGGAAGATAGAGATCGGTCGCCTCCGTCCAATCGGCGATGACGGGTCACGCCAGCTTGATCTCTTTCAATCGCCGCGCCAGGAAATCGGAGGCCAGGATCGGCGTCGGATAGCGGTCCTGTCGCTGCGGTGAGACGCAACTCCGCAGGGTCTCGATCAGAAAGTCCGGCCGGAAATGCAGGAAGAACGGCGTCGAATAGCGCGCGACGCCCGCGCGTTCGGCGGTCGGATTGACCACCCGGTGGGTCGTTGAGGGCAGGACGTCGTTGGTCATGCGGGCAAGCATGTCGCCGATATTGACGACTATCGCGCCGGGCGGCGGATTGATCACCAGCCATCGCCCGTCGCGTTCCAGAATTTCCAGTCCAGCCTCCTCGGCGCCGAGCAGCAGGGTGATGGCGTTGATATCCTCGTGGGCGCCGGCGCGGACCCCTTCGCCAACGCCCGTGGTCGGCGGATAGTGAATGAGGCGCAGCACGCTGTTGCCCTCGGCGGTCGCGGCCGAAAGCGTCCCGGAATCAAGCGAAAGATAGCGGGCGATGGCGCCGAGCACGATTTCGCCGAGATGTTCGAGGGCGCCGAAAAGCCAGGTCTGGGTCTCGCGAAACCCGGAGATCTCGGCAGGCCAGACATTGTCCGGCATGTCGGCGGCAAACCGGTGACCGGGCGGCAGATCGCGCCCGATGTGCCAAAATTCCTTCAGATCGGCCTGGGCGGCCCCCTTGGCGGTCTCGGTGCGCAGGGGCGTGTAGCCGCGCTGCCCGGCCCCGCCGACGATGTGATAGCGGCGCTTGATCGGGTCGGACAAAGCGAAAAAGGCCTTGGCGTCATCGAGGGCGGCCGCAAGGCGCGCCGGGTCAAGACCGTGATCGGCCACCACCGCGAAGCCGTGCTGCGCGAAGCTCGCGCCCAGCCCATCGGCGAACGCCGCCGGATCGTTGTCAAACAACCTCAATGATATCGGTTCGATCGCGGATTCGCTCATGACGCCCCTTGATCCATGAGCCACGGTTGAAATCAATCGCCCTTCAGGCCTATGGGGTCATTGCCGATTTATTTTGCAGTGCGAAAGGACTTTCATGGCCTCGAAGATTCGCAATGATGCCGCCGGCGCGCTTGAGGGACTCCTCTTCGACGGCATGACCATTATGTCGGGCGGCTTTGGTCTGTGCGGCATTCCGGAGAACCTGATCGGCGCCATCCGCGCCGCCGGGACCAGGCGCCTGACGGTGATCTCCAACAATTGCGGAATCGATGGTTTCGGGCTCGGCCTGCTGCTGGAAGGCGGCCAGATCGACAAGATGGTCAGCTCCTACGTTGGCGAGAACAAGCTGTTCGAGCAGCTCTATCTTTCGGGCGACCTGGCCCTGGAGTTCACCCCGCAGGGCACCTTGGCCGAACGCATCCGCGCCGGCGGCGCCGGCATTCCGGCCTTCTTCACCAAGACCGGCGTCGGCACCCTGGTGGCCGAAGGCAAGGAATTGCGCGAGTTCGAGGGCGGAACCTATGTGATGGAGCGCGGCCTGACCGCCGATCTTGCCATCGTCAAGGCGTGGAAGGGCGACGCCGAGGGCAACCTCGTCTATCGAAAGACCGCCCGCAATTTTAATCCGATGATGGCGACGGCCGGAAAGGCCACGGTCGCCGAGGTGGAGTTCCTCGTTCCGATCGGCGAGCTTGACCCGGACGCGATCCACACCCCCGGCATCTTCATCGACCGCATCGTCCAGGGCGCGCATTTCGAAAAGCGCATCGAGCGGGTCACCACCCAGCCTCGCCCCGCGGAAAACGTTTCTGGGGAGACCGTCTGATGGCCTGGACCCGCGACGACATGGCCGCCCGCGCGGCCAAGGAGCTGAAGGACGGGTTCTATGTGAATCTCGGCATCGGCATTCCGACCCTGGTCGCCAATCACATACCGGCGGGCATGTCGGTCACCCTGCAGAGCGAGAACGGCATGCTGGGCATGGGTCCCTTCCCGTTCGAAGGCGAGGCGGACGCCGATCTGATCAACGCCGGCAAACAGACCATCACCGAGCTTCCCACCTCGTCGTATTTCTCCAGCTCCGACAGCTTCGCCATGATCCGCGGCGGCCATATCGCCCTTTCCATTCTGGGCGGCATGCAGGTGGCGGAGAACGGCGACCTGGCCAACTGGATGGTGCCCGGCAAGATGGTCAAGGGCATGGGCGGGGCCATGGATCTGGTCGCCGGCGTCGGGCGCGTCGTGGTGGTGATGGACCACAATGAGAAAACCGGCGCGCCCAAACTCCTCAATCGGTGCACCCTGCCCCTCACCGGCGCCGGCGTCGTCGACCTGCTGATCACCGATCTGGGGGTGTTCGAGATCGATCGCAAAAAGGGCGGCGTCAAGCTGATCGAGCTGGCGAGCGGCGTGACGGTCGAGGATGTGAGGGCCAAGACCGAGGCGGATTTCGAGGTCCGGGTTTAGCCCATCTCCTAGGTCGCGCCGCCCGACGGCCCCGAAAACGGTTGTTGAACGGCGCCGAACGCCGGCAGGGCTTCGCAGCGCGCGGCGTGGGCGTACAGCGCCGGCCAGAGGCCAAGATCGAACACCTCGCCGTGCGCCTCGCCCACGAAGCGCACGGCGCAGCCGACCATGATGTCGGCGTGGGTCATGTCGGCGCCGAACCACCACGGCCCGGGACTTGAGGTGCGATCGATCTCAAGAGCGTCCAGAACGGCGGTGACCTGGCCGCGGCAGCGATCGATCCACATCCGGGAGGTCGCGTCGTGCAGCACGCGCTCATAGACCAGCGCCACTGCCTTGTCGGCGAGGCCCGCGCCCAGGGCGCAGACCTGGAGCACCCTGCGCCGCAACGCTCCGTGGCGCGGGCAAAGCGCGCGCGCCTCGCCGACCCTTTCGTCGATCGCGTCCAGGATCGCGGCGCTCTCGATCAACACCTCGCCGTCATCAAGCACCAACGTCGGCACGCGCCGGAGCGGATTGAACGGTGCGATCTGGCCCGCGTCGCCAAACGTCGACCACGGCCGGTGTTCGTAGGCCAGGCCGTAGAGCGTCAGAGCGATGGCGACCCGCCGGACGAAAGGGCTGTCGTATTGGCCGATCAGGATCATAAATCGTCAGCTTTCGAAGTGATCCGGCGCGCGCGGATGCGGCGCGGACATCATTTCGGTCGGCGGTGTAATTTTCAAGTCGGCGACTCAATGGTTTTCCCGCGGGAGGAATACAGACTAAGCACGCGGCATGATTGCGCCCGTCCCCGCTGAATGGTCCCCGCACCGCGCCCTATGGCTTGGTTTTCCCAGCCACGCGGACCTGTGGGAGGACAATCTCGCGCCGGCACGGGCCGAAGTCATCGCCCTCGCGCGCACCTTGGCCGGGCCGGGGCGCGAACGGGTCAAGCTGATGGCGTGCGGCGATGACGCCGTCAGCGCGGCGCGCGAACATGTCGGCGGCGTCGCCGGTATCGAGATTGTGCCTGCGGATTTTGGCGATGTCTGGCTGCGCGACACCGGGCCGATCTTCATCGCGCGCGCCCAGGCCGCGGGGTTTCGCTTCAACGGCTGGGGCGGCAAGTATAATCTGCCGCATGACGATACGGTCGCCGAGCGGCTCGCGGCGGCGGCGCGCGCGACCCTGACCCGGCATGACTTTGTGCTGGAAGGCGGCGCCCTCGACCATGACGGCAAGGGCACGGTGCTCACCACCCGCCAGTGCCTGCTCAACCCCAACCGTAACCTGGGCTGGCGTGAAGGCGACGCCGAACGGGCCTTGGCCGGGGCGCTGGGCGCGCGCAAATTCCTGTGGCTGGACCAGGGGTTGATGAACGATCACACCGATGGCCACGTCGACAACCTCGCCCGTTTCGTAGCGCCGGGCGTAGTGGTTTGCCCGATGGCGTTCGGCGCCGACGATCCCAACGCGCCGGTCTATGACAAGGTCGCCGAGACCCTGGCCGGCTTCAGCGACGCCGACGGCGAGCGATTGCGCGTCGTCCGCATGCCGTCGCCCGGGCGCCTGATGGACGACGAGCACCACGTCACGCCCGCCTCGCACATGAATTTCCTCATCGCCAACGGTGCGGTGTTTATGCCGACCTATGAGGATTTCGCGAGCCGGTTCGCCCTTGAGGCCCTGCGAGACCTGTTCCCGGATCGCGCCGTCGTCGGTCTGCCGTCGCGCGCGTTGCTGTCCGGCGGCGGCTCGTTCCACTGCATCAGCCAGCAGGAGCCCGCGTGATGGCCAGAACCATTAAGGTCGCCGCACTGCAGGCGCCGTTCGGCGACGATCTGGCCGCCAACATCGCCCGCGTCGCCGACCTCGTCCGCGAGGCGGCGGCGGGCGGCGCGCAGGTCATCCTGCCCCCGGAGTTGTTTCAAGGCCCGTATTTCTGCGTCGCTCAGGAGGAGCGCTGGTTCGCGAGCGCTCATCCGTGGCGCGAGCACCCGTGCGTCGTCGCCCTGGCGCCACTGGCCGCCGAATTGGGGGTGGTGTTGCCGGTGTCGATCTTCGAGCGCGAGGGGCCGCACTATTTCAACAGTCTGGTGATGATCGACGCCGATGGCGCGCCGCTTGGCGTCTATCGCAAGAGCCATATTCCCGACGGGCCCGGCTATCAGGAGAAATACTATTTTCGCCCCGGCGACACCGGCTTTCGGGTATGGGCGACCCGGTTTGGACGCCTGGGCGTCGGGATTTGCTGGGACCAGTGGTATCCTGAAGCGGCGCGCGCCATGACCCTTATGGGCGCGGAGGTCCTGCTCTATCCCACCGCCATTGGCAGCGAGCCGCACGATCCGACGCTCGACACCGCCCTGCCCTGGCGTCGCGCCATGCAGGGACACGCCGTCTCCAACGTCATTCCCGTCGTCGGCGCCAATCGGATCGGTTTTGAGCCGTGGGCGGGCTATCCCGGCGGCGGACAGAGCTTCTACGGCTCAAGTTTCATCAGCGATCATCGCGGCGATCTGGTCACGCAGCTTGGCCGGACGGATGAGGGCGTGATCAGCGCTGCGTTCGATCTGGATTTCCTCAGCACCCATCGCGCCGCCTGGGGTTTTTTCCGCGATCGGCGGCCCGAGCTCTACGGCGCACTGGTCGCGCCACGGCCGGCGTGATTTAGTCGCGCGACACTATTGGGAGAAACGCCGCGTGAGCATCGTCAATCATCAGATCGTCCTGACTGAACTGCCGCAGGGCAAGCTAGCCCCGGAGCACTTTACGCGCGCCGAGGCCCCCTGCCCCACGCCGGGCGACGGCGAGGTGCTGTTGCGCACCCTCTATGTTTCCCTGGACGCCGCCAATCGCGCCTGGATGCAGGGCGCCACCTATCGCGCCGCCCTCAAGGCCGGCGACGTTATGGCCGGCGGCGCGCTGGCTGAGGTGGTGGAGTCGCGCGCTCCCGGCCTGACCCCCGGCGATCTGGTCTTCGCCGACACCGGCTGGCAAAACTACGCCGCCCTGCCCGCGCGCCACCTGACCAAACTGCCGCGCATGGAGCCCCTGTCGCATCTTTTGAGCGTGTTCGGCGTCGCGGGGCTGACCGCTTATTTCGGCCTGCTGGAATGCGGAAAGCCGAAGGCCGGCGAGACCGTGGTCGTTTCGGCGGCGGCGGGATCGGTTGGCCTGTTCGTCGGTCAGATCGCCAAGCTGAAAGGCTGCCGGACGGTCGGCATCGCCGGCGGCGCCGCCAAATGCGCCATGCTGACCGGCGAACTCGGCTTCGACGCGGCGGTGGACTATAAGGCCGGCGACACCCGACGCGCGCTGCGGGCCGCTTGCCCGGACGGCATTGACGTCTATTTCGACAATGTCGGCGGCGATGTGCTGGAAGCCTGCCTGTTCAACATGGCCCTGCATGGACGCGTCGTCTGCTGTGGCGCGGTCTCGCAATATGACGGCGACGCGCCGCCGCACGGCCCGCGCGGGGTCCCCGGCCTGATCGTCACCAAACGCCTGAACCTGCGCGGCTTTGTGGTCATGGATTTCTATGACCAGAGCGAGGCGGCCCTGGCCGATCTGACCGCCTGGGTGAAGTCCGGTCAGATCGTGGTTCGCGAAGACATCATCGGCGGCCTGGAAAATCTGCCAGCCGCGCTGATCGGTCTGCTGGCCGGCGAAAACATCGGCAAGCGGATGGTCAAGGTCGTCTGAGCCGACGCCAGAGCCACATCGGCGCACGGATTACGCTGTACAAAAAGCCGAGGCCGCCCGGCAAACGGATGTGAGTTTGGTCGTGGATGCTTACCCATTGGCGGCGAAACTCCCGCCCGCGATATCGCCAGCCGTGGTCGAACAACAGCCGCGACACTAGGATGCCGTCTTCGGCGAACGGACGGTCGGCCAGCTCCCGGCCGCCGCCGACCATGGCGTTCAAGGCGACCGTTTCGAGAAAGCGCGCCTTGGGATCGGCGTCCAGTTCGCGCCGCAGAGCCGGCGAAACCTCCAGCCCCATCAATCGCCGACACAGTCGCAGCGCCAGGGCCGGACACACGCCCGCGCCCAGCGCCACGGAGCGACGGTAAACCTCTTCCAACGCGACCGTGTCGCCTTGGGGCAACAGGGCGTTCAGGTCCGCGAGCCATTTCAGTCGCGACCAGCCGTGCGAGGCGCCGTGAACCACCAAATAGGCGATCAATTCGTCCCTCGCGAGCGTGCGCAGGGCCACGCCGGGCGCCGCCTGAACGATCTGACTGGGGGACGCCACCGATAGATCGGGCGTCAGGTCGCCGTCGACCAATGCCCAGTGGAGCTCGACGACAATGTCGTTGTCGCGACCGATAAAGACACACTCCTTGGACAGCGTCGTCCACTGCTGGAATTCCTCAGCCGTCGGGCAGGCGGGGTCGCGCAAATCAAATCCCGCCGCCTCCAGAACCGCGCGCGCGCGCATTGCGGAGGCGGGCGGAACGACAAGATCGATGTCCCATGCGCTCTTGAGGCCCAGCCGCCCATAGGCGAGAATTTCGAGGGCGGAGCCTTTGAGCAGAAGGTTGGGAATCCCGGCGACGTCGAAGGTCTGTTGTAGGCGGGCGGCCTGGGCGGCCAAGATTAGTCCCCGCCGGGCGATCTCGCCGGCGCGCGCCGCCAGAGCCTCGGCGACGGCCGGTGTCGGTCGGACCCCGGCGCGGCGCAGAGCATCGCGCGCCAGCCCCTCAACTCGATGCCGTTTCGCCAGCGCGGCGAATTTGGTCCAATCGACCTGATCCGCGGCGGCGCGCACATTGGCGTCTCGCGCGCCGGACGGCGGCCATTGGCAACACGCCGTCAAGAGGACGAACGGCGCCGAACTCCACGGGCGTCGCAGAATGTCGAGCATAGACCAGGGTCCGCGGGCGCCCCAAGACGGTCTTGGGCTTGAACAGCGACTAACCTTATAGGCGGAGTGGGCGATTGGACAGCACCGGTTCGGTCGCCGGCCCAAGAGCACGATGACATAGGGCGGAATCGCCTTGTGTTTGAATCGTGCTCTAGACTCAAAAGTGCAGAGTTTGATCCAGACGTCGATACGGCGTCATCAAGCTCTGGGAGCGCGCGCCGCGTGAACGCCCACCCATCCCCCGCCCCGGCGACCTGGCGCTATCGCGCCTTCGGCCTGACCATCCGGTCGGATATCGAACTGCCCGAGCTCGCGCCCGCCGACCCCGCAAGCTCGGGCGAGGACGAGGTCCGCATTCTTCGCGGCGCGGTCAATGCGGACCTGGACGGCGCGCGCCCCCTCGACCGCGCTTTGCAGGTCAATGAGACGGACCTCTGGCTGGAGACCGCGGCGGGTCGGTATTGTGCGTCGCGTGGTCGAACGATCGTCGTGGATCAGGCCCCGGACGCGTCGGCGCGCGACACCCGTCTCTATCTGCTGGGGACTATGATGGGCGCGATCCTGCACCAGCGCGGGATTCTGCCCCTGCACGCCAACGCCATCGTCCTGGATGACCACGCCATCGCCCTGGCCGGGCCATCCGGCGCGGGAAAGTCGACCCTGGCGGCCTGTTTCCAGGATCGCGGTCGAAGGGTCCTGAGCGACGATGTGTGCGCCGTGACCTTTGACGCGTCCGGGCAGGCATGGGTCGCGCCAGGATTGGCCCGCATCAAGCTCTGGGGCGACACCCTGACCGCTCTCGGTCGCAACCGCGCCGAACTTGACGCCGTCGCTGACGACATGGACAAATTCAGCCTGCCGATCGGTCGCGTGTCCGCCCAGAGCGCACCGCTCAAACGTCTTTATATTCTGGACCCCGACGAAGCGCCGACCGTGACGGGCGCCCGCCTGACTGGACCCGAAGCGGTCAACGCGGTCGTGTCGAATATCTACCGCTGGCCGCTGGCGACGGCGATGGGGAGCGCCGCCCACCAATTCGCGCAAGTCGCGCGGCTGGTCGGGACCTGCGAGATCGTCTCCCTCCGCTATCCACGCGGATTTGACGTCCTTCCCGACGTTGTGCGGCGATTGGATGCAGGGCGCCTGGGGACCTTGTCACAGCCTCGCGAATCCTTCGACTAGGTCATATTGTACCAGGTCGCGTGCGGTCGGAAACGACTGGACGTACGGTGGTGAACCGGATCGTGGCAGAATCAAAATCGCTACAGCCGAACGGCGTCGAGCCGGAG
>JANXUA010000027.1 GCA_025352085.1 Caulobacteraceae bacterium
GGTCACTATGGGCCGCTTTTCATTCGGATGGCGTGGCATAGCGCCGGCACCTACCGCATCGGCGACGGCCGCGGCGGCGCGGCGTCCGGCACGCAACGCTTTGCCCCCCTCAACAGCTGGCCGGACAATGCCAACCTCGACAAGGCGCGCCGTTTGCTCTGGCCGATCAAGCAGAAGTACGGCCGGAAAATCTCCTGGGCCGACCTGATGATTCTCGCCGGCAACTGCGCCCTGGAGTCGATGGGTTTCAAGACCTTCGGCTTCGCCGGCGGGCGCGCGGACGTCTGGGAGCCCGAAGAGGACATCTACTGGGGCCCCGAGAACACCTGGCTTGGAGACAAGCGCTACACCGGCGAGCGGGATCTCGAGAACCCCCTGGGCGCCGTTCAGATGGGCCTGATCTATGTGAATCCGGAAGGACCGAACGGCAACGCCGACCCGCTCTCCTCGGCCCGGGACATTCGAGAAACGTTCGCGCGCATGGCGATGAATGACGAGGAGACCGTTGCGCTGATTGCCGGCGGACACACTTTCGGCAAATGCCACGGCGCCGCCGATCCGCAGCAGTACATCGGCCCCGAACCCGAGGGCGCGACCCTCGAGGAACAAGGCTTCGGCTGGAAGAACAGCTTTGGCCGCGGCAAGGCCGGCGATACGATCTCCAGCGGCCTGGAGGGCGCCTGGACCACCACGCCGACGAAATGGGACAACAACTATTTCGACACCCTGTTCAACAATGAATGGGAGCTGGTCAAAAGTCCCGCCGGCGCGTCGCAATGGACGCCCAAAGACGCATCCGCGGCGGGCACGGCGCCGGATGCGCACGATCCCGCCAAGGCGCACCCCCCGATGATGCTGACGACCGACCTGGCGTTGCGGCTCGACCCCGACTATGCGCCGATTTCGAAGCGCTTCCACCAGGACCCGGCGGCGTTCGCCGACGCCTTCGCCAGGGCGTGGTTCAAACTGACCCACCGCGACATGGGCCCCTATGCCCGGGGTCTCGGCGCCCTGGTTCCCGCCGAGCCGCAGGTATGGCAGGATCCCGTCCCCGACGTCACCCATCGATTGATCGACGAGCAAGACATCGCCGCTCTGAAGGGCACGATCCTCGCGTCGGGACTCTCCATTTCGCAACTGGTGTCGACCGCCTGGGCGTCGGCGGCGACGTTCCGTGGCACCGACAAGCGCGGCGGGGCCAACGGCGCGCGCATTTGCCTCGCGCCGCAGAAGGATTGGGAGATCAACCAGCCGGCCCAATTGTCGAACGTGCTACAGGTCTTGGAGACAATCCAAAAGGAGTTCAACAGCGCGCGATCCGATGGGAAGATGGTCTCGCTGGCCGACCTGATCGTTCTGGGCGGCTGCGCGGCCGTCGAGGAGGCTGCGAGGAACGCCGGAGACGATGTGCCTGTTCCCTTCTCGCCGGGACGAACGGACTCGTCGCAGGACCAGACCGACGTGCACTCGTTCGCCGTGCTCGAGCCCACCTCGGACGGGTTTCGCAACTACCACGGAAGCGGACACCGCCGAACAGCGGAAGAATTGCTGGTGGATCGGTCGCACATGCTGACGTTGAGCGCGCCCGAGATGACGGTGCTCGTCGGCGGCCTGCGCGTTTTGGGCGCCAACGTCGGGCACTCCGAACTCGGCGTCTTCACCAAGCGGTCCGGAATGCTGACCAACGATTTCTTCGTCAACCTGCTCGACATGACCACTGAGTGGCGGCCTAGCGCCGCAACCGAGCACGTGTTCGAAGGACGCGATCGCCAAACGGGCGAGCGCAAGTGGATCGCAACCGCCGTCGACCTCGTCTTCGGTTCGAACTCCCAGCTCCGAGCCATCGCGGAAGTCTATGCCTGCGGCGACTCGCGGCAGGCGTTTGTGCATGACTTTGTCGCCGCCTGGAGCAAGGTGATGAACCTTGATCGCTTCGACCTCGCCTGATCTTGGATTTCGAAGATAGAGAATATCGATAGGGGTGGCCCGCCCTGAAGCGGGCCACCCTTTTTTTGCGTCAGGCGGCGGCCGCCGCCAGCGTGTCGGTCTTCGGATCGGGCCCAAACCTGTTGGCGCCGCGCGTCCCTTCGAGACACATGAACACCAGCGGGATTATCGGTCCCGCCACAGGGACTAGTCCGAGCAGGATCATCCATCCGGATTTTGTTCTGATCATGAAACCGCCGGACATGAACTGCTAGTACCGGACGTAGACTGGCCATCCCTAATACGCCATCCCCTGCGCCACCGCTTTCAGGCGCTCGATGAGGGAGAGTTTGTCGCCCGGGAAGTCCTGATCGATCCACCAGGCTTCGACCTCGCGCATCACCGCGCCGACCAGCGGGCCTTCGGGCACACCGGCGGCGATGACCTCTTCGCCGGTGAGCGGAAAGGTCGGGCGCGGCCAGGTTTGGGCCATGGGCAGCAGGGCGCGCCATTGCGTCGTCGCGGCCGGGCGGTCGGAGGCAGCCCAGGCCAACAGGGCGCGGTCAATGAAGACCTCCGCGCCCAGACGCCAGACCGCGCGGCGGGTCTCGCGCGGGCTCATCCAGGAGACGAGCGGCGGCTCGAAGCCGAGGGCGCCCTCTAGTCGGTCGCGCTGGGCGTTGGCGAGCCGAAGTCGTGTCGCGGTCGCCGCACCGACCGCCGGATCGTTCGGCAGGAGGGCGGCGAGGCGCAGGAGAGGGTCGCAGGTGAACAATTGCTCGGTCTCGATCCCGACCAGCGTGTCGAACCGATTAAGGCCGCCCGCTTCCGGAAGAACCACCCCGAGCACCCCGGCCTGGACCATCAGGCGCACCGCCGAGCGCGGATCGTCGGCGGCCAGGAGACCGAGGAGCTCCTTAGCGGTCCGCTCGACCGAAAGATTGGCGATCAGGCCGCTTGAGGCCTGGCAGGCGGCCAGGGCGGCGGCGTCCGGTGCGCCCCGGCCATAGACGGCGAAAAAGCGGAAGAATCTTAAGATTCGCAGGGCGTCCTCGGCGATGCGCGCCGCGGGATCGCCGACGAAGCGGATGGCCCCGGCGTGGAGGTCGGCGAGGCCTTCGCCGGTCGGGTCGAACACCCGTCCGCCTAGGTCGGCGTAGAGGGCGTTGAGGTTGAAGTCGCGCCGCGCCGCGTCCTCGGTCCAATCGGTGGTGAAGGCGACGACGGCGTGGCGCCCGTCGGTCTCGACGTCGCGCCGTAGGGTGGTGATCTCGAACGGCCGGCCGTCGGCGACGGCGGTGATGGTGCCGTGGTCAATCCCGGTCGGGATCGCCCTGATGTCGGCCGCCTGCAGCGCGGCGCTCACCTCGTCCGGCATTAGGGTGGTGGCAATGTCGATATCGGCGACCGGACGCCGCAGCAAAGCGTTGCGCACGCAACCGCCGACGAAACGCGCGGCGTCTTCGCCGCCGACGCGCGTCAGAGCGTCCATCACCTGGGTCGTGGCCGGGTCGGTCATCCAAGGCTGGGCGGTGAGGATTTCAGGCAAGCGCCGCTCCATACAATCGATCATACAACGCCCGCAGCATGCCGGCCGTGGCGCCCCAGATGAACCGATCTTCCCAGGTCATCGCGTAGAAGCGCCGCATCTCGCCCGACGGCGCCTTTCCCTCCCGCTGTTCGTGATTGACGGGATCCATCAGGAAACCGAACGGGGTCTCGAAGATATCCGCCACCTCGTCCGGATTGGCCTTGAGCGGCGCGCCCGGCGCGACGAAGCCGACCACCGGGATGATATGGTAGCCCGAGCCCGTGCGATAGGGCGTCGACAGGCCGGCCAGGGTAACGAGATCCGGATCGAGCCCGATCTCCTCATGCGCCTCGCGCAGGGCCGTGCCCCATGGCGTTTCGCCCGGATCACACCGCCCGCCGGGCAGGGCGACCTGACCGGTGTGGCGGCGCAAGGTGTCGGCGCGGCGGGTGAGGATCACCGACAGGCCCCGCGGGTGCTCCACCAGGGCGATCAGGACGGCCGCGTCGGTTAAAGCGTCCGGCGTCGCTGGCGCGAGGTGGGGATCAAGATCGAAATCGGATCGCACGCCCCAGCCGGGCGCGGCGCCCAACTCCAGGGGGTCCAGATGGCCGGAAATCCAGCTCCGCAGCTGGGCCGATGACGCCGCAGTCATAACGCGCCTGGGCCCTCCAACGGCCCGACCGGGAACCAGGCCCCGTTCGACTCGACGCTCATACGCGGGCCGTCCGGCGTTGCTCGCGAAACGGCGAACTCGGCGACTTCGTAGAACACCGGGCGGTTGATCAGCGCCTCCAGGCCGGCGCGCACATGGACATAGGGGCGCGGCTCGCCGGTTTCGGCGTCCATGTCCACGCGGATCGGGTGATCGGGGCCGGCGTCGACCTCATCGCCGACATTGGTGATGAAGCGCAGGACCGCCCGTCCCTCGACGTCCACCCGACGATCGACGCGGACGGCGACAAACGGCGCGTCCTCGACGGAAATGGCCAGCTTTTCCACCGGCGTGACCAGCACAAAGCCTTCGGGATCCTTGCGCAGGACGGTCGAGAACAGGCGCACCAGAGCCTCGCGGCCGATCGGCGTGCCTTCGTGGAACCACAGGCCATTTTTCTTGATGACAATGTCGATCTCGCCGCAATGGGCGGGTTTCCACAGATGCACCGGCGGCAGGCCGCGCCCCGGCGCCTGATTCGCCGCGGCGATGACCCCGTCCAAGCCGCCCGGATGCGTCTCTTCGCTCATAGGCCAGAGGTAGGCCGATGGACCGGCAGGCTCAAGCGTTGTCGGCGATTTGGGCGGAGACGGCGCGAACCGAACCGCTGAGGTCGTCCGCCGCGCCGGCCTTCAGCGCCCGCACCAGCACCCGCCGCTGATCTACGGGACCGGGCAGCATCACCCGCCGCGCCAGTGCACCAGCAAAGCCCAGGGGCGCGAAGAAGGCTTCGTCACCGACCAGCAGGACCAGGCCATGCCCGGCGCCTTGCGCGGCCGCGCAGGCGTGGCGGATCAGGGCGGCGCCCAAGCCGTTGCCGCGCTCGGCGTGTTCGACGGCGAACGGCCCCAGCAACAGCGCCGGCGTCGATCCGATCATGATCGCGTACAGGCGCGCGCAACCGATGATTGCGTCGCCGAAGCGGGCCACGACCGAAAGCTCGCGCACGGGATCCCGGCCTTCGCGCAGGCGCTCGGCGGCCTTGGCGTAGCGGCCTGGACCAAAGGCGCGATCGATCAGGGCGTCGATGGCGGGGCCATCGGCGGGGTTTTCGGCGGTGAGAACGGGCGGGTTGATCGACATGGTCCGGGGCGGTTAGGGGCGCGGCGCGGCGGCGTCAACCGCACGCGCAAAATCCTCTCCCCTCACAACCCAACCGCAGCGAGCGCCTCGGCCTGGCGCGCCGCCAGCTTTTCCTCGGAAAAGCCCTCCAACGACGCTTCGAACAAGGCGCGCCAGTTGTGTTCCGCCGACAGGCGCAAAAACGCGGCGCCCAGGCCAATGGCGGCGCGGTCCATGAACACGAATTCGCGCGGAATCAGCACCGGACCCTTGGCCTCCAGCGCCTGCTTGACCTGGAAGGCTTCGCGACGGCCATAGGCGCCGGGGCTGACGCCGTCGGCGACGGTGCGCACCCGGTCATCGAGGAGCGGGCCATAGATGAACCGCGCCCAGATGCCGAGCACGTCCATCAGATCGTCGGTCAGGTCCTTGAAGCCCCAGGCGCGATAGGCGTCCGCCTCGCCGTCCCGGTCGCCGGCGGCCATGGCCCGATGCAGCTTGACGACGCCGGCGACAAACGACGGCGGAAAGACGCGGACGCAGCCGAAGTCGAGCATATTGAGCCGGTCGGCCTCGTCGGTGAAGCTGTAATTGCCCAGGTGCGGGTCGCCGTGGATCACCCCGATATCGATCAGCGGCGTCCACCAGGCTCCGAACAAGGTCTTGGCGACGCGGTTGCGCGTGGCCTGATCGGCGTCCGTGAAGGCGGAGAGGCCGCGGCCCTCCAGCCAATCCATGGTCAAAAGCCGCCCGGTCGATAGGTCCGTATCGGAAGCGGGAACGGCGACGTCGGCGCGACCGGCGAAGAAGCGCCGATAGAGCTCCATCGCTCGGGCCTCGTGGTCATAGTCCAGCTCTTCGCGCAGTCGGTCGGCGATTTCGACGATCAGTTCGCGGGTGTCGATGCCGCCGAACATCTGGCGCCCCAACCCCATCAGGGCGCGCAGTTGGCCAAGATCGCTTTCGACCGCGCTCTGCATGTCCGGATATTGCAGCTTGACCGCTAGGGCGCGGCCATCGTGGGCCGAGGCCTTATGCACCTGACCCAGCGAGGCGGCGGCGGCGGGGTTAAGGTCAAACGCGGCGAACCGGGCGGCCCAGTCAACGCCCAATTCGGCGGCCATGCGGCGGCGCACGAAGGCCGGGCCCATCGCCGGGGCGTTGGTCTGCAGTTGCGTCAACTCGGCGGCGAATTCGGGGGGAAGCAAGTCGGGGATGGTGGCGGCGATCTGCGCGACCTTCATCAGCGGCCCCTTGAGCGATCCCAGCGCCTCCTTCAGCGCTTTGGCGTTGCGCGCGTCGGCGTCGCCCTTGGCGAACAGGGCGTTGGCGCCGAAGGTCGCCGCTGCGCCGGAGAGGCCCGCGCCGACTTTCGCGAACCGCGCCACGCGACCCGACAGGCGATCGCGTTCCGGGTCACGCGCCATCGTCGTCCGACCTGGCGCGCAGCGTGCGCCGGCTCTTGCCGAACCTGGGCTCACCCTTGGCCTTGGCGGTGATTTCCTTGAGCTTGACCGTCTGCATGATCGACAGGGCCTGACCGGGCGCGCCTTTCTCCGGATCGCCGAACGCGCGGCCATAAGTTTTGAGACGATCCTCGACCGAGCCCAGAAACTCACCCTCCCATGTCGAGAGATCGACGCCCGCGCGATCGGCGGCGCGTTTGGCGCGCCTTAGCGCATTGATGGCGGCGCGCTTGGCCTGTGCGCGGCCATCGGCGAAACGGTCGGCCTTGACGTCGGGAGGTTTGAAGGGTTTTCGCTTCACGTCCCTTCGATGGCCGAGATGGCGGCGTTGTTCAAGCTTCGCAGGGCCCGGTTCTCCGTCCGAACGCGGATCCACAGAACGCCGACGTTAAGAATCGAAAACACCGCCGCGATAATCGGCAGGCCAAAGGCCAGCGGTAGGACGGCGATCTCGCCGACCACGACGGCGTAGTTGGGGTGGGGGAAAAAGCGGTATGGCCCGCGCGTCACCCGGTCCGCGTCCGGCAAGATGATGATCCGTGTGGTCCAGCGGCGACCGAGGCTCGCGATCACCCAAATCCGCAAAGCCTGCAGGACCACGAACACGCCGAGCCACGGCAGGCTGACCGTCCGGCTCCAGCCGAACGCCCACAGGCTCGCGAGCCAGGCGCCGTGCAGGACGATCATCAGCGGGTAGTGCCGCGCGCCGACCTCATAAGCGCCCTGGGCCTTCAGCCGGCGGGAGTTATCGGCGGCCAGGATCAGTTCGCCAAGTCGCTGCGCGGTGATGGCGGCGAGGACGATGAGCGAGAGGGTCATTCGGTCAGCGAAACGCAGGTCGCGGTGAAGCCGGGTCCAAGCGCGCTCAGCACCAGACGCGGGCGCGGCGGGTCGGCCAGCACCCGCTCGAGCACGAACATGGCCGTCGGCGCGGACATATTGCCGTGATCGGCCAAAACCTCGCGTTCGCGATCCAGCGCCCCTTCGGCCAGGTCGAGCGATGATTCCAGCGCCTCGATCACCCGCGCGCCGCCCGGGTGGCAGACGAACCGATCCACGTCGTCCGGCTTGAGCGCCATGCGCCCCAGAATGCCCGTCACCGCATCGCGCAGATGGGTCGCGGCGAAGGCCGGGATTGAACGGTCGAAGATCACCCCGAACCCCTGCGGATCAACGTTCCAGCCCATGATGCCCAAGGTGTCGGGCCAAGTATGTTCGCCGGCGGCTTCAAACATGCGCAGTCCCTTGGCGCCGGTGGAGAGCACGCAAGCCGCCGCGCCGTCGCCGAACAGGGCGGTGGCCACCATATTGGCGCTGGTCAAGGTGTCGAGCCGCACGGCCAGAGTACACAGCTCCACGCACACCATCAGGACCACCGATCCCGGTCGCGCTTGCGCCAGGCGGGCGGCGATGGAAAGGCCGGTGACCCCGCCGGCGCAACCCAGGCCGAACACCGGCACGCGCGAGACGTCGGCGCGAAAGCCCATCCGTCCCATGGCCCGCGCCTCCAGGCTGGGGGTGGCTATGCCGGTCGACGAAACCGTGACGATGGTGTCGACATCGGCGGCGGCGAGCCCGGCGCGGTCAAGGGCCAGCACGGCGGCGTCCACGAACAGATCGAGCCCGCCGGCGAGATAGGCCGTGGTCCGTTCGGGCCAGGAGCGCGATTCGAAATACCATTCCATCGGCATGACCGCTTGGCGCCGTTCGATGCCGGTATTCTGAAAAATCGGGAACAGGCGCTCAAAATCGCGATAGCGATGCGCGAACAGAGCCCGCGCCGCCTCGCCCACCGCGACCTGCTCGAAAACGTGCGGCGGCGAGGCGGTGGCCACGGACAGGAGGGCGGCCGATGCGGTCATGATCTGCGGCTCCTGGCCGCCGCCGCGACGGCGAGGCTAAAACTATAATACGTCGCGCCGTCAAAAAGGTTTCGCGCCGCGCGCCAGTTAGAGCCCGATGCGTCTAGACGGAACTGATCTGAACGCTGAATCAGGCTTAAGACTTTTGCATTTGGAGCAGGATTCAGATTTTAGACGGTTCCGTCTAAAACCATCCTGCTCAAACACCGAAATTGACCTTGACGCCAACCCGGCCGCTTGGCACGTCGATCCTTGGAGCGCGCCTCGCGTCTCGCGTTTTTCCCTTTGGAAGGGGCGTTTATCGCCATGGAGACGCCCCAGCCCGGCCAAAAGACGCAGCGTCTTGCGGCGGGTGGACTGAAGGTTCTGCGCGACGCCGAGTGGCTGACCCCTGAGCGTAGCCAGCGGATCGCGCGGCTCTGGCTCGCGGTCAGCGTTTTCGCGGCGGTCGCCTGGGTGCTCGCGTCCCATCACAACATTGATCCCGTCGGCAAACCGATCGGCTCCGATTTCGCCAGCTTCTGGACCGCATCGCGACTGGCCCTCACCGGACGCGCACTACAAGTCTACGACCCGGTCGCGCACCACGCCGCGCAGACCGCGCTGTTCGGCCGCGACGCGGGCTATTTCGCGTTCTTCTACCCGCCCCTCTTTCTGGCGATGTGCCTGCCGCTCGCGGCCTTGCCGTATCTCGCTTCGTTGGGCGCCTGGTTGGCGGCCACCGGCGCCGCGTACGCCGGGGTCATTGCACGTTATTTTCGCGAACGTCGCGCTCGCTGGATGACAATCCTGGCCTTTCCGGCCGTATTTCTCAACGCCGGCCACGGCCAAAACGCCTTCCTGAGCACGGCCTTGTTCGGCGCGGGGGTGCTCATGCTCGACCGCCGTCCGTGGCTGGCCGGCGTTCTGCTCGGATGCCTGGCCTATAAACCTCAGCTGGGTCTGGTCATTCCCATCGCCCTCATGGCGGGCGGGCGTTGGCGCACCATCCTCGGCGCCGCCGGCGCGGTGGTGGGTCTGGCGCTGCTGTCGACCCTGCTCCTGGGATCCGATATCTGGCGCGCGTTCTTGACGACCGCGCCCCTGGCGCGTCAGGCGCTTGAGGCCAATCTGGTCGGCTACGCCAAGATGCCGAGCACATTCGCCGCCGTCCGGCTGATCGGCGGCGGCGTGGGCCTGGCCTATCTTATCCAAGCCGCGGTCGCGCTAAGCGCCTGCGCCGCCTTGGTCGTCCATCAGAGGCGGTCCTGGCGCGCGCCGGCCGAGGGACCGGCCATGGTGGCCGCCGCCCTTCTCGCCTCGCCATTCCTGCTCGACTACGACCTGGTCCTGCTGGCCATTCCGCTGGCCTGGTTGTTTGACCAAGCCCTTCAGACCGGCTTCAGGCCCTGGGAAAAATCGATCATGGCGGCGGCCTTTGTGCTGCCCATCGTTTCGCGAGGCCTGGCCAACGCCACCGGCATGGCGATCGGACCCATCATCATCGTACTGGTGTTCTTTTTGGTGCTGCGCCGTTGGACCGACGCGCCGGCCCCTTCGCCTTAGAGTCCCCCGATCGCAGAAATATAGAGATCGATCAGGGCTTCTTCCTCCTGCCGTTTGGCGGTGTCCTGTTTGCGCAGGCGCACGACCTTGCGCACGATCTTGACGTCGAACCCTTCGCCCTTGGCTTCGGCGTAGACCTCCTTCAGGTCCGCCGCGACGGCGGCCTTGTCTTCCTCAAGCCGCTCGATGCGTTCGATCAGGCTTTTCAACTTGCCCTGCGCGGTGGCGGTGATGGTGTCGATCCCGGAGGCGTCATCGGCCATTTAGTTAGGTCCTCAGATTGAAACGTGCGGCCCGCATCCTTAAGGATCGCCGGGCCGCGAGTCTTGGGCCGCGCGGTCTTGTCCACACAAGTTTATCGGGCCCTTAGAGCATGATGACATAAGGCGAATTCGCCTTGTGTCTGAATCAAGCTTGAGGAAAGATCGCCTTGACCCGTCAAACCGTCACCCAGGCCGAGGCCGAAGCGGCCGTGCGCATCCTGATCCAGTGGGCGGGCGACGACCCTGATCGGGAAGGCCTGCTGGAAACCCCGGCGCGCGTGGCGCGGTCTTACCGCGAGCTCTTCGCCGGCTATGATTCCGATCCCCGCGAGGCCATGCAGCGGACCTTCGAAGAGGTCGGCGGCTATGACCAACTGGTGGTCCTGCGCGATATTCCGGTGATCAGCTTTTGCGAGCACCACATGCTGCCGGTGATCGGCAAGGCGCATGTCGGCTATCTGCCCAAAAACCGGGTGGTCGGCATTTCCAAGCTGGCGCGGGTGGTGCATGGCTTCGGCCGGCGCTTGCAAATTCAGGAAAAAATGACCGCCGACATCGCCGACGCCATCGACGAAGCGCTGAGTCCCAAGGGGGTGGGGGTGGTGATCGAGGCGGCGCACAGCTGCATGACCCTGCGCGGCGTCAACACACCGTCGGCGACGCTGACGACCAGCCATTTGACTGGCGTCATCCGCGATGATCCGCGCACCCGGCAGGAATTCTTGCGATTGGCGCGCGGCTAGATCTGCACGGGAAATGTCTGTCCTTTGCGGCGGACGCCCTCCTGCCCGCCTAGCATCATCACCGGCCGTCAGTCCCGGCTATGACGTTAGAAAAAGAGAGGGTGATCGAGTCGGCGGTTAAAAGCGCCGCCCGGATCAAACCTAGCCCTGACGCGCCTTGTAGCGCGGGTTGGTCTTGTTGATCACATAAAGACGGCCCTTGCGACGCACGAGTTTGCAGTCGCGGTGGCGCGTCTTGAGCGTCTTGAGCGAGCTTCTGACTTTCATGGCGTTCGTCTTCTTGAGGGCGGTCGGGTCTTTAAGGAGGCGGTCGTATAAGGGATGGGGCGGGATAAAGTCAATCGCGCCGGGGCATCATGGCCCTGGCGTTAATTGGACGTTCACCCGCGCGCGGCCTATTCTCAAACCATGCACCGCCGAACCCTTTTGCGCGTCGCCATCGGCGTCTGCGCCCTTCCCGCCGTGTCGTTTGCGCAGTCGCCGCGCGCGTCGGCGCGCCTGGGCGTGATCGCCGAAGCCTATTTTACTGGCTGGTTCGAGGACTTCTACGTCAAGGCCGCCCAGACGGGGCTTGCGCGAAGCCTGCTGGATCGCGAGCTAGCGGGCCTGTCGCCGGATCCGCGCGTTTCGGTCCTCGATGCGCGTCAGCCGGAATTTGCCCGTCCCGTCGGCGACTACATCAAGGGCGTGACTGGCGAAGGGCGGATCGTTGCTGGACGCAACCGGCGCGCTCTTCCGGCCTTCGCGACCATCGAGCAGACCTACGGCGTGCCGCGCGACATTCTCTTGGGCGTGTGGGCGATGGAGTCAGGCTTTGGCGCGCAGCAGGGAGATATGGACGTCATCCGCTCCCTGGCCACCCTGGCGGCGGCGGGTCGACGGCGCGACTGGGCCGAAGGCGAGCTGATCGCGGCGCTGAACATCATCGCCGCCGGCCACATTCCCCGCGCGCAGCTCAAGGGATCCTGGGCCGGCGCCATGGGCCAGACGCAGATGCTGCCGTCGACCTATATCTCGCTGGCGGTCGATGGCGACGGCGACGGCAAACGCGACATCTGGAATTCCGCGCCGGACGCCTTGGCGTCGGCGGCTCATCTTTTAGCCCAGGGCGGCTGGCGGCGGGGTGAAGGCTGGGCGCGCGAGGTCGTCCTACCGGCCGGCTTTGACTATGGCCTGTCGGAGGGTCCGCAACAGACGCCTGGATGGTGGCTGGCCAAGGGCGCGCGACGCGCCGACCGGGGCAGCTGGAGCAGCGCCGATTCTCAGGCCTTGTGCACCCTGCTCTTGCCATCGGGCGCGGCGGGACCGGCATTTCTCGCCCTCCCCAACCATTTCGCCGTCCGCAAGTATAACAATTCCCTGGCCTACGCCCTGGGTGTCGGATTGCTGGCCGATCGGTTTGCCGGTGGCGGCGGGCTGGTGACACCCTGGCCGCAGGAAACGCCGTTGTCGCTGGGTGATCGCATGGCGGCCCAGGCGGCGCTGATCAAGCAGGGCTATAACCCCGGCCCGGCGGACGGCGTTGTCGGCCTGGGCACGCGCCAGGCCCTGCGCGCCTGGCAGAAGGCGCATGGCCTGCCGGCCGACGGCTATCTCTCGCCGGCCGTAATCAGCCGCCTAAAAGGCTAGACACTCACGCCTTCCTGGCTGCG
>JANXUA010000038.1 GCA_025352085.1 Caulobacteraceae bacterium
TGCGCGCGCACGGCCACACAAACCGGCTCGCTCAATGGATGGCCGACACTGACGGTCGGCCATGACGGAGGTTGAGGGGGTAAGTCCGCGGCCGTCAGCCAACCCCGACGGCCTCAGCCACCGAGGTGAAACCGTCGGCGCGCAGGCGGGCGGCGAGGTCGCGTTTGATCGCGCCGACCAGCGTCGGGCCTTCGAAAGCCAGGGCGGAATAGAGCTGCACCGCCGCCGCCCCGGCGCGGATCTTGGCGTAGGCGTCAGCGCCGCAGCCGACGCCGCCAACGCCGATTAGGGCGAGGCGACCGCCCGCAGCTTCGTAAAACCGGCGAAGAAGCGCGGTCGACGGCGCCATCAGCGGCGCGCCCGACAGTCCGCCGCTTTCCGCCCGCCAGCGCCCAGTCAGGGATTCCGGCCGCGCGACGGTAGTGTTGGCAACGATCAGGCCGTCCAGGCCAAAGCGGACCGCCGCATCGACGATCTCGCCGACGGCCGTGTCGTGCAGATCGGGCGCGACTTTCAGGAACACCGGATGGTCGCCGCGCGCCTTGGCCAATTGCGTCCGCGCCGCCGCCGTCGCGCCCAGCAGATCGATAAGGGCGGCCTGACCCTGCAGATCGCGCAGGCCCGGCGTATTGGGCGAGGAGATGTTCAGGGTGAAATAGTCGGCCAGTCCCCACAATTTTTGCAAGCCCGCGACATAGTCGGCGATCCGGTCGGGCGAATCCTTGTTGGCGCCGACATTGGCGCCGACGACGCCGCGCCGCGCGCGCCGCCGCAATCGGGCGGCGAAGGCGTCCTGGCCATCGTTGTTGAAGCCCATGCGGTTGATCACCGCGCGGTCCGGCGTCAGGCGGAACAGGCGCGGTCGCGGGTTGCCGGCCTGTGGGCGGGGCGTGGTGGTCCCGCATTCGACAAAGCCGAAACCGGCACGGATGAGGGCGTTCGGCGCCTCGGCGTTCTTGTCGAAGCCGGCGGCGAGGCCGATGGGGTTGGCGAGGGCCAGACCGGCGAGGCTGGTCGCCAGGATCGGATCGTCGGCGCCGCCCTCGTCCGGGCCGAAACCGGCCTTCAGCACCCTGATCGTTAGACGGTGCGCGTCTTCCGGGTCGAGCAGACGGGCGGCGCGGGCGCTTAAGGCGTGAAAGGCGGTCACGCGTCCAGATCCCCCAACTGCGGCAGGCCGTCGGCGCCGAGCGGCGCGGCGCGCGTGGCGACCACCTGTCGGCAGTCCAGCGGCCCGTAAAGGTGCGGAAACAGGGCGCCGCCGCGCGACGGCTCCCATTTAAGCGCCGCGCCGAGCGCGCCCGACTCCAGCGTCAACACCACCAGATCGGTCTGCCCCGAAAAGTATTTCGCGGCGGTGGCGCGCGCCTGATCCCCCGCCGAGAAATGGATGAAACCGTCGGCGACATCGACGGCGGACCCGTCGTAACGCCCGACCTCAAGCGCCGCCTCCCAATCCGAACGCGGCAGGATTTTGTAGATCAGGGTCAGGCGGGGTCTCCGAGAGCTTGATGACGTCGTCCCGACGTCTGAATCAAGCTCTGCACTTTGGATTTAGAGCACGATTCAGACCCAAAACGACTCGTCACTGGGTCATCGTGCTCTATAGCGCGAAATCCTTTGGGCTGAACACGCCGTCGAACGCCGCGCGCCCGTCTGCCCCAATCAGAAATGCCGCGACCGCGGCCGTCGGAAACCGCGCCTCAAGTTGTTCGACATGGTGCGCCGACGCCGATCCTTCGATGAGCAGGGTGACGGCCAACTCCTGGATTCCAGGATTATGCCCGATCACCATCACCGTGTCGGCGTCAGGCGGCGCGTCGGCCAGCACGGCGGTTAGATCGTCGACCGAGGCCTCATAAATCGCCTTGACCACCTCGACGCGCGCTTTCGGAAAGGCGGTCGCCGCGTGATCCCAGGTCTGGCGGGTGCGCACCGAGGGTGAGATCAACACGAGGTCGGGGATCAAGCCCTCCCGCGCCAGCCGCTGCGCCATTTGCGCGGAGTCCTTGATCCCGCGTTCGGTCAGGGGCCGGTCGATATCCTCCTGACCCGGCGCGCGCGGCGCGGTCTTGGCGTGGCGAAACAGGATCAGTCGGCGCATGGATGAAAAGCCTTCCCCGCGCCGTCTTAGCCCGTGCCGCGCGTCCGGGAAACCTCGCGTCGCCTTGACAGACGCAAAGCGCGCGGCGTTCATGCTCACAAATCAAGAATGACGGGAGACGGACATGATCATCGACACTTTGAAACGCCATGCGGGTCTGGCGATCCTGGCCGCCGCGATGTGCGCCCTCGCCGCGCCGACCATCGCCGAAACCCCCGCCCCGGCGCCCCCCGCCGCGCCCGCCCCGCATATCCGCGGCGTGATCAAGTCGATCACCGCCGACACCGTCACGGTGCGGGCTCAGCATGGCAAGCCGGTGGCCATCAAACTCACCTCCGCCTGGGGCGTGACGGTTCTCAAAGCGGTCGACGTGAGCGCCATCCAGACCGGCAGCTTCATCGGCACCACCACCGTCGAACACGAGGGCCGTCCCGGTCGATCCCTGGAGGTGCATGTCTTTCCGCCCGGCATGAAGATGGGTCAGGGTCACTATCCGTGGGATTTGAAACCCCATTCGATGATGACCAATGGCGATGTCGGCAAGGTCGCCACCGGACCCAAGGGCCGGACGATCGAGGTTTCCTATCCCGGCGGCATGCGCACCATCCTTGTCCCCGCCAATGTAGCGGTGGTGCAGATCACTCTGGGCACGCGCGCCATGGTCAAGCCGGGCATGCAGGTGTTCATCATCCCGTCCAAGGGCGCGGACGGAACCCTCACCACCGATCGGATCGCCATCGGCGAAAACGGCGCGGCGCCGCCGATGTGATCGTCCCGAGCCCGGTTGGGCTCGGGATTTTGATCGCCGGAAGGGCTATTTGCCGATTTGCCGGCTGACGCCGTTTTCCTGCTGGTTCAGCGCCCGCTGGTCGGCGCGAGTGATGTGACCACCGTCCTGGGTCGCCATCAGGCGCTCTTCGCGGCGGATCTGCCGGTCGTCCTGATGCAGGGCGGCGGCTTGGGCGTGGGTCAGATCGCCTTCCTTCACCTCCTGATGGATGCGCCGGTTTTGATTGGCCAGACGATTGTTCACCTGTTCGCGGCGGGGATGGCGGTTCTGCCAGCGGGTGTCGGCCGAGGCGGACGAGGCGGCGCCGGCAATCACGGCCAGGGACGCGGCGGTGATAATCAGGGTCTTAAGGGTCTTGGTCATTGTCGTGTGTCTCCAGAATGTTTCGGCCTTGGCGCCGAATGACCCTGAAACGGCCGGAAAAACGCTTTCCGTCGCGAAATATAGCCTAAAGTGCTGATTTTTTTGATGAACGGGAGATGAACAAACGGACTTGGCCCGCGCGCCGTTGGCCACCCCTCGCCCATTGCCGGGGCCGGCCCGCCGTGTTTCACTCAGCCAAACAATTCGGGAGTTCACGCCATGGCCGATGACGCCGCCTTCGCCCTCGACGCCGCCCGCCAGGCTGCGCAGGCTACGCCGCTTGATCAGTTCGACATCGCCAATCAGGAACGGTTCGAGCGCGACACGATCTGGCCGTTCTTCGAGCGGCTGCGCCGGGAGGATCCGGTCCACTATACCGCCGAAAGCGAATACGGGCCGTACTGGTCGATCACCCGCTATGAGGACATCATGGCGGTGGAGACCAACCACGAGGTGTTTTCCTCGGAAGGCTCCATCTCGATCTTCGATCCCGATGAAGATTTTCACCTGCCGATGTTCATCGCCATGGACCCGCCCAAGCACGATCAGCAGCGCAAGGTGATCAGCCCGATCGTCTCGCCGTTCAATCTGGCGGCCATGGAGCCGATCATCCGCGAGCGGGCGGCGTTGATCCTCGATGAACTGCCGATCGGCGAGCCGTTCGATTGGGTGAGGCGCGTTTCGGTCGAGTTGACCACGCAGATGCTGGCCACCCTGTTCGATTTCCCGTTCGAGGAGCGCGACAAGCTGACCTATTGGTCGGATCTGATCACCACCCCCGCCGAAAGCGAGGAAAAGCGGCTCGAAGGCCAGGCCGAGTTTCGCCAGGAATTGATGGGCTGCGCCACGTATTTCCAGAACTTGTGGAGCCAGCGCGCCGGCGAGCCGCCGCGCAACGATCTGATCTCCATGCTGGCGCACGGACCGGCGACCAAGGACATGCCGCTGATGGAATTCCTCGGCAACATTCTTCTCCTGATCGTCGGCGGCAACGACACCACGCGCAATTCCATCTCTGGCGCCCTGGTGGCTTTCAACGAAAATCCGGAGGCCTATCAGACCCTGCGCGCCCATCCCGAGGGACTGATGAGCGCGGTGCCGGAGATCATCCGCTGGCAGACGCCGGTGGCGCACATGCGCCGCACGGCGACGCGCGACATCGAATTTGGCGGCAAGACCATCAAGAAGGGCGACAAGGTGGTGATGTGGTACGTCTCGGGCAACCGCGACGAGACGGTGATCGACCGGCCGTACGACTTCATCATCAACCGCGAGCGGCCGCGCCAGCACGTCGCCTTCGGCTTCGGCATCCATCGCTGCGTCGGCATGCGCCTGGCCGAAATGCAACTGCGGGTGGTGTGGGAGGAGATCTTCAAACGCTTCCCGCGCATCGACATCGTCGAGGAACCCATCCGCCTGCGCTCGAACTTCCTGCGCGCCTATCGCAGCGTGACGGCGGTGATCCCGGAACGGGTGAAGGTTGGTTGAGACCGGAGCAAACCCGATCAGCGTGCGGATTTCGTCTCCGCCACCCCCACCACCGTCATCACCGGCCGTCAGTGCCGGTGACCCATTGGGCGAGATATCTCCCTGGCCGTGCGCGCGCACGGCCACACCTTCCCGCTCGCCCAATGGGTGGCCGGGACTTACGCCCGG
>JANXUA010000106.1 GCA_025352085.1 Caulobacteraceae bacterium
CCGGTCAGGAAAGCGCCGCATGCCGAGAAAACCCAACTACCAATTCGAGCGGCTGGATCGCGAACGGATCAAGGCGCAGAAGACGGCTGAGAAGGCGGCCCTGAAGCGCGAGCAGAAAGAACGCGAACGCGCCGGCGACGCCGCGCCGCAGGACGACGCCGCCGATCATGACGATGCTTGACGGCGAAAATTCGCAGAACGGCATAAGCTTCACCCAGGAATCCATCGCCCTGGACGGGATGAGTTTCACCGATTGCGAGTTTCGTAAATGCAAGCTGAGCTACAGCGGCGGCGAGCCGCCGACGTTTGACGCCTGCCGGTTCGACGGCTGCGATTGGCGCTTCGAGGGCCCCGCGGCGCGCACCCTCGAACACCTCAAGGGTGTGTGGGCGGCCGGCGGCAAGGGGGCGGTTCAGGCCCTGATCAAGGACATCACCGGGGCGGCCGGGCGGTAAAACGAAGGCCGGCGATCGCGGTCAGTCCCGTCACCATCAGGGCCGCGCCCAGGGCGAGGACGCCGTGGGCGTCGCGGCTGCTCACCGCCCAGGAGGCCAGGAGGGGGCCCAGCGCACCGCCCAACAGCTGGGCCGCGCCGCCCTGCATCGCCGCGCGGCGGCTGGGATCGGCGTCGATGGTCATGGGCGTCAGGAAGGCGCCGATCAGCAGGCCGGCGAAACCGGTCGCGGCGAACACGCCGACGAACGGAACGGCCGGCAGGGTCCGCGAGACCAGGAACCAGGCGGCGAGATAGATTGCCGACGCGGCCAGAAAGACGGTGAAATAGCGCACCCGGCCGGCCATGGCCGTCGCCGCGACGCCGCCGGCGACCTGGGCGGCCAGATTGACCCACTGCGCGGTGCGGGCCACGCCCGAGCCTAAGCCCGACTGGTGGGCCAGCGGAACCAGATAGACCGCGACGGCGCCCGCCGCCGACACATAGATCACCGTGGCGGCAAGCGCCGCCCAGCCTCTGGCCGGCGGCGCGCCGCCCTGGTCCGCATCGGCGACGAGCGGCGCGAAGGCGTCCGGCAAGGCCAGGATCGGCGCCGCGCCGAGCAAGGCCACGATCGCCAGGGCCGCGTAACCGCCGTCCGCGCCCCAATGGGGGATCAGCCACAGCGCCATCGCGACGGCGAGGGCCAGCTGGGCGACGGTCTGGGCGGTGAAAAACACCCCCGCCCAGCGCTCGGGCGTCACCGTGCGCGCGATCATGCTGACCGAAATCCACAGCAGGATCCCCTCCATGGCGCCGGCGGCCGCGCGCGCGGCCAGCACGCCGGCGTCGCTCGCCGCCATCGTCGCCAGATCCGCCGCGGCCAGGCCGATCGAGGCGGCGAGCGCGATCAGCCGCACCCGCCGGGGCCGCTTGATCATGCCAAAAGCGGCGGTGACGAGGCCCATGGCCAAAAGCTCGGTCGTCGCCGCCTGACCGATGCCGGCGGCGGCCAGGCGGTGTTCGTCGGCCAGGGTCCCCAGCAGGATCGGCAGCACGCCGACGACCAGCAAGCCGTTGACGCCGACCGCCAGGCAAGCCGCCGCCGCGCCCGGCTCAAGCGACGGCCCGACGGCCTCATGCACGACGTGGTCGGTCATGCCGCTGGGTTCGACGCCCCCTCCGTCTCGCGCAAGAAAACGCGCGATCCACCCCCCCCGCCCTCTTCGGGGCAGGGGAGAAGCGAAGGTTTCTTCTCCTCCCCTGTCCTCTTACGGGGGAGGTGGCGCGGCGCTCTTTCTTGCGCCGTGACGGAGGGGGCGGACATGCCGGCTAAAGCGCCGCCAGCACGGCGTCGGCCATCGCGGCGGTCCCCAGGGTTCCGCCCAGATCGCGGGTCCGCGCGCCGCGGGTGAGGGCCGTCTCGACCGCGGCGGTGAGGCGGTCGGCCAGTTCGGGCGCCGCCAGGCTCCAGCGCAAGGCCATGGCGAAAGATAGAATGGCCGCCAGCGGATTGGCGACGCCCTGGCCGGCGATATCGGGCGCCGAACCGTGGATCGGCTCGTACAGGCCCGGCGATCCGGCGGCGCCGATCGCGGCGGAGGGCAGCATGCCCAGCGAGCCGGTCAGCTGGGCCGCCTCGTCCGAAAGAAGGTCGCCGAACAGATTGTCGGTCAGGATGACGTCGAACTGGCGCGGGTTCTTGACCAGCTGCATGGCGGCGTTGTCGGCCAGCATATGCTCGAGCCTGACGTCGGAAAACTGCCGGGCGTGCAGGGCGGTGACCACTTCGCGCCACAACAGGCCGGTCTCCATCACGTTGGATTTTTCGCAGCTGGTGACCTTGTTGCGCCGCCCGCGCGCGAGATCAAAGGCCACCCGCGACACCCGCTCGATCTCCGAGGTGGTGTAAACCTGGGTGTCCACGCCGCGTTTCTGACCGTCGGCCAGAGCCTCGATGCCGCGCGGCTGGCCGAAATAGACCCCGCCGGTCAGTTCGCGCACGATCATGATGTCGAGGCCTTCGACCACCTCGCGCTTGAGCGTCGAGGCGTCGGCCAGGGCGGGAAAACAGAGGGCCGGGCGCAGATTGGCGAACACGGCCATACCGGCGCGCAAGGCCAGCAGGCCCGCTTCCGGGCGCAGATGCCGCGGCGCCCCGGCCCATTTGGGTCCGCCCACCGCGCCCATCAGCACCGCGCCGCTGGCCTTGGCGAGGCTAAGGGTCTCATCGCTGAGCGGTGTGCCAAGGGCGTCGAAACTCGCGCCGCCGAACGGTCGCTCCTCGATGACCAGATCGGGCGTCAGGCGTTCGGCGACCCGGCGCACCTCGGCCGTGACCTCCGGTCCGATGCCGTCGCCGGGTAAAAGCAGCAGGCTCATGCTCTCTCCAGCCAGGGTTGGGCGAGGGCCGCGCGCGCTTCATAGGCGTCGATGGCCGCGCGGCGCGTGAGGGTCTCGCCGATGGAATCGAGGCCGCCCAGCATTTTTTCCTTGCGGCCGGGATCGATGTCGAAACGGAACACGGCGCCCGACGGCGCGCTCACGCTCTGGCTTTCCAGGTCGATCGAAAACACATGGTTGCCGCCCTTGGCCTCGTCCATCAGGGCGCGCACGGCGTCGTCCGACAGGACGATCGGCAAGAGGCCGTTCTGGAAACAGTTGTTGTAGAAAATGTCGGCGAAGCTGGTGGAGATCACACAGCGGATCCCAAAATCGAGCAGGGCCCACGGCGCGTGTTCGCGGCTCGATCCACAGCCGAAATTATCCCCCGTGACCAGAACGCCGGCCCCCGCGTACTTCGGATCATTGAGCACGAAGCCGCTCTTGGCGTTGCCGTCGGCGTCGAAGCGCAGGTCGTAAAACAGGCCGCGCGACAGGCCCTCGCGCTCCACGGTCTTGAGGAACTGTTTGGGAATGATCTGGTCGGTGTCGATATTGGCCATATCGAGCGGCGCGGCCTTGGCGTCGAGATGGGTGAAGGGCTGCATGGCGCCCCTATGAACGCCCTCTCCGTCTCGCGCAAGCAAACGCGCGATCCCTCCCTCCCGTTTGCATGGGGAGGGAGGGAGGTATTGCGCGCGCGGCCTCACTGGACCACATCCACAAAAGCTCAATCTAGAAAGACCCCGCCATGTCCGCCGATCCGATCGTCATCGTTTCCTACGCCCGCACGCCCATGGGCGGATTCCAGGGCGCGCTGGCCGGGGCGAGCGCCACCGATCTGGGCGCGGCGGCCGTGCGCGCGGCGGTGGCGCGGGCGGGGGTCGATCCGGCCGTCATCGACCAGATTTTGATGGGCTGCGTGCTGCCGGCGGGCCTGGGCCAGGCGCCGGCGCGGCAGGCGGCGCTCGGCGCGGGCCTGCCCAAGAGCGTGCAGGCGACCACCCTCAACAAGATGTGCGGCTCGGGCATGCAGGCCGCCATCCTGGCGCACGACGCCCTGGCCGCCGGATCGGCCGAGGTGATCGTCGCCGGCGGCATGGAGAGCATGTCCAACGCGCCTTATTTGCTGGCCAAACACCGCGGCGGCGCGCGGATCGGCCACGACCGGGTGATGGATTCGATGTATCTCGACGGCCTGGAGGACGCCTATGAACCGGGCAAGCTGATGGGCGCCTTCGCCGAGGACACCGGCCGCGCCTACCAATTCACTCGCCAGGACATGGACGCCTACGCCGTCGAAAGCCTGACCCGCGCCCGCGCGGCGGTGGAAGGCGGCGCGTTCGCCAGGGAAATCGTCGCCGTCGAGATCACCGGCCGCAAGGGTGTCGAAACCGTCTCGCGGGACGAGCAGCCGCTGAAGGCCGACGCGGCGAAAATTCCCACCCTCAAGCCCGCCTTCGCCAAGGACGGGGCCATCACCGCCGCCAACGCCTCATCGATCTCCGATGGCGCCGCCGCCCTGGTTCTGATGCGCCAGTCCACCGCCAGGACCCTGGGCCTGACGCCATTGGCGCGCATCGCCGGCCACGGCGCGCACGCGCATGCGCCCGGCCTGTTCACCACCGCGCCGGTTCCGGCCATGCAGCAGGCGCTGAAGCGCGCCGGCTGGAGCGTGGGCGACGTCGATCTGTTCGAGGTCAACGAAGCCTTCGCCGTGGTGGCGATGATCGCCATGCGTGATCTGGCCATCGACCACGACAAACTGAACGTCAACGGCGGCGCCTGCGCGCTGGGCCATCCGATCGGCGCGTCGGGCGCGCGCATTTTGGCCACCCTGCTGGCGGCGCTGGAGGCACGCGGTCAAACGCGCGGCCTCGCCTCCTTGTGCATCGGCGGCGGCGAAGCGGTGGCGATGGCGGTGGAGCGGGTTTAGCCGCCGCCCATCGCCTGGCCGAGGGTGGGCATTCGGTTGATGTTGACCTTCAGCGAACCGCCGATCACCATGTCGCCGGGCGTCATGTCCGCCGGGCAGGCGCCGGCGTAGCGGGCCTCGACATCCATGACGTGATGGTCGGGCGCGCCGCCGGTCGGCCGCTCGATATCGGACTCGGTGTGGACCTTGTAGGCGCTCGAGAAGTCACCGGTGATCACACCTTTGGATCTCACGACGCCGGCGCCCATCTTGCAGGTCGCGTCATAGCTGTAGCTGCCGTCCAGACCGCGACTCACCGCCTGCCGGCACAACGAATTGGTGACGTTGTGGCCGAACACGCCAAGCTTGGTGTCGGCGGCGGCGTCAAGGCACATCTTCACCTCGGCCAAATGGCCAGGCGACCGGCCATCGCGCGTCATCGTCTGGATCCACAATCCGGGCCTGCGGGACGGCATGTGCGTCAGCAGGTTCTGACTGGCGCTGGTCGCCCCCGGCTCGCCGCCGACGCTCTGGGCCCCGGCCGGGGCGTCGGTCTTGGGCTTGTTGCAGGCCGCCAGTCCCAAGAGCAGAGCCGCCGCGATCACGATTTTTGTCCGCATTCGTCGTTCCCCGATAATCCCTGTTACGCGGCAACCTAGATCAATTTCCAGAAACGGGGGAAGGGTTTAATTCAGGCGTAAAATATTGCCCCTGTGGAGAATGCCCCCATGCCGACCGTCCATGACAACGCCGCCCTCACGCGTTTCGAGCTGGTGGAGGACGGCCACACGGTCGTCGCCGAATACCGGCGAGCGGGCGGCGTGCTGATCATCCGCCACGTCGAGGCGCCCGACGCCCTGCGCGGCAGCGGCGCGGCGGGACGCTTGATGGAAGGGGTGGCGGCCGCCGCCCGCGCGGCGGGCGAGAAGATCAATCCGGCCTGCGACTACGCCGCCGCCTGGCTCAAACGCCACCCGGAGCACGGCGATCTGGTGGCCTGAGCGCGCCGCGCCCGTTCCCCCACCCTCAACCGTCATGGCCGACCGTTAGTGTCGGCCATCCATTGGGCGAACGGGTGGGTGTGGCCGTGCGTGCGCACGGCCAATGAGAGATCTTGCCAAATGGATCACCGGCACTGGCGGCCGGTGATGACGGAGGGTTTTGGGGTGTCAGCCTGACGCCTACGCCCCCACAAACACCCCCGCCCGGCGCTCGTTGACCGATTTCACGCCTTCGGCGAAGTCGGCGGTTTCGCGCAGCCAGGTTTGTTCACGCAGTTCGATATCCGTGCGGGCTTTCACCGCCGCGGCGAGGCCGGCGCGCATGGTGGCGCGGGTCGCCTGCACCGACAGCGGCGCGGCCTCGGCGATCTCGCGGGCCAACGCCAGCGCGGCGCCCCGCAGACCCTCAAGCGGAACCACCTCGTCGACCAGACCCCATTCCCGCGCCTGCTCGGCCTTGATCCGCCGGCCGGTCAGGCACATCAGCGCCGCGCGCTGTTCGCCGATCACCCGCGGCAGGGTGTAGGTGATGCCGAAGCCGGGATGGAAGCCCAGCTTGACGAAGTTGGACACGAACCGCGCTTCCGGCGCGGCGACGCGAAAGTCCGCCACCAAAGCCAGACCCAGCCCCGCACCGACCGCCGCGCCCTGGACCGCCGCGACGATCGGCTTCTTGATCGAGAACAACCGCACCGCCTGCACATACAAAGGGCTCACCGAATCGATGCCCGCCCCGCCGACGCCGGTGGGTGAACCGAGCTCCGCGCCGGCGCAAAACGCCTTGCCCGCCGACGTCAGCACCGTGGCGCGCAGGGAGGTTTCGGCGTCGACCACGTCCAGGGCGTCGGCGAGATCCTTCATCATCGGGATGGTGACGAAGTTGAACGGCGGGTTGTCGAACTCCACCAGAGCCACGGCGCCGTCGGTGTTGACGGTCACATTGCCGAATTTGGTGGTCATCGCTTTGATCCCAGAAGGTTGCGGGCCACCACCCATTGGTGGACCTCGGTCGGGCCATCGTAGATGCGCATGGTGCGGATTTTCGAGGCCATCAGTTGCAGCGGGGTTTCCTTGGTCATGCCCATGGCCCCGAACGTCTGCATGGCGCGGTCGATCACCTCCCACGCCATTTCGGTGGCGTAGGCCTTGATCATGGAGACCTCCAGGCGGGTGTCGCGGCCCTGGTCGATCTTCCAGGCGCAGTCGTAGGTCATCAGGCGGGCGGCGTGGATGCGGGTGGCGGCGTCCGCGACCCAACCCTGGATCACCCCGCGCTGCGACAGCGGCTGGCCGAAGGTCACCCGTTGCGGCGCGTATTCGCACATCATATCCAGCGCCCGCTTGGCCATGCCGATCGACCAGGCGGCCATTTCCAGCCGCCGCGTGCCGAGCCGTAGCTGCATGGGCGCGAAACCCTGGCCCTCGGTTCCCAGCAGCTTCCAGCCGGGCACCCGGCAATCCTCCAGCAGGACCTCATAGGTCATCGCCCCGCCGATCATCGGAATGGGCCGCACCACATGAAAGCCGGGCGTATCGCGGTCGACCAGGAACGCCGACATGCCCCCGCGCGCGCCCTTTTCCTTGTCGGTCACCGCCATCAGGATGGTGAAGTGCGCCGCCGCGGCGCGGCTGATCCAGATCTTGCGCCCGTTGATCACCCAGTCGTCGCCGTCGCGCACCGCGCGGGTCAGCATCATCGCCGGATCGCCGCCGGCGCCGGGCTCGGAAATGCCGATCGCCGAAATGGTTTCGCCGCGCACGTAGGGCGCCAGATAGGCCTCGCGCTGCCGCTCATTGACCGTCGCGGCCATCATCCGCAGATTGGGCGAGTCCGGCGGCAGGGTGTAGGGCGTGATGCAGCGGCCCAGATGCTCGTTGACCGCGATCATCGCCACCGCCGGCAGATCCGATCCGCCGACATCCTCCGGCGCGTCCAGACCCCACAGGCCGAGCGTCTTGGACACCACATCGATGCGCGCGGTTTCCGCGTCGTCCAGGGTGTAGCCGCCGCCGCCCGCCTCGCGCGCCAGCACGGACGCCTCCAGCGGCATCAGCTCATCGTCGACGAACCGCCCGACCAGGTCGGCGATCATGCGGTGCTCTTCGGAAAGATCGAAATCCATGGGCCGTCCCTGAAGCCGCGCCGTCTGAAGCGCGTGATCGGTCTTCTGCCCCCGAATGCGGGAGGGGGCAACCGTTACAGGGCGTCATACGAAGGCGGGAGGATTGGCGCGCCCCTTCAACCGGGCGTATGTGGCGTATCTGGAGTCAGGACGGTTCCATGCGCGCACGCTCAAGACGTTTGGCCCTGTTCGTCTGTCTGGCCGGCGCGCTCGCCGCCGGTTCGGCGAGCGCGGCGGGCGCCTTCTACCTGGGAAAATGGACCTTCGTGAGCGCGGCGCGCGCGCCGTGGGCCGATCCGGCCCACCCGCTCGACAACGCCGAACCGGCGCGCCTGCACGGCAAGACCATCATGCTGGGACCCCGCTCGATCGCCGGCCCGCCGCCTTACCTGTGCCGCGGGCCGCATTACATTCTGCGCGACTATCCCGCCGACATGCTGTTCGAAGGGGCGTTGGGCGAAATGCATGACCGCGACAAGTCGGTCGATCCCGCGAAGATCGCCGCCTCGCTCGGCTTTCACGGCCCGCGCTTCAAGACCATCGAAACCGGCTGCGATTTCGACATCCACTTCGTCGACGCCGACACCGCCGAGGTGGGCTTGAACGACTATGTCTATACCCTGAAGCGGCGGTAGGCGTCCGAGGCTCGGAGCGGAGCGAAGCGCCATGAACAAGATAGCCCTGGTCGCCGGTGTGGTCAGCATACTGCTGGGCGGACTTTGGCTGTTGCAAGGGCTGGGGGTCGTGCATGTCCGGCCGATCCTCTGTTTCGCCGATTGCGCGCCCCTGCAGGGGGCCTCGCCAACCTGGGCCGTCATCGGAACTCTTTTGCTCGCGGCGGGAGTCCTGGCGATCTTCTTCGCGTTCCGGCGAGGCGCCCGGCGGTGACGGCAGCACTTCAAACTGACCCACCACCTGGACGCGGGGCGTCTTGCCGCCGCTCGAGGATGGCGCGATGATCGGCCGCTTGGGAGCATGGCCATGCCTAAGGTTGCAACCGGCGCGGCGGCGCCTTCCGAGTTCACCGACGATCTGATCCTCGATTTCCTGGGCTGGCTGGCGCCGAGGCCGCGGCTCTACGCCGAGGTCATGGAGGCCTGGCGCACCTCCTGCCCGCGCCTGACCGTGTGGGAAGACGCGGTCGACCTGGGCTACGTCGTCCGCCGGCGGGATGACGTCGGCCCGACCTTCGTCGACATCACCCCGCTCGGCCGGCGCCGCCTGGAGGAGGGTGGACGCCCCGTCCGCCCCGCGTGATCGTCGAAGGCGTCAACAGGCGGGCGGGACGCCCACCCTCCAAGCGCGAGGGTGAGGGGAGCGGACGCTCCGGTCCCGTCGCTGGCTTTGGCTCTCTACACTTCCTGCCAAAGCGCCGTTTCGATCGAGCCGGCGATCCAAAGGCCGGCGGCGCTCGCGTCATTGACCATCTTCTGCCAGGTGGCGTCGGCGCTGATCTTGACCCGTCCCGCATCCCAGGCAGCGACGTTGTCCCAGTTGCTCGCCAACATCATGTGCCCGACCGGGCCGGCGAGCTGGACGAACACACGGTACTCGGTGCCACTGACTTTCTTCAGGAGCTTGGCGAGCTTGACCAGATAGGCGGTCGCCTCCGCGTTTTTTCCCGGCGCGACCCGGAACCGCACGCTTCCCACTACGGCCATTTCGCTTCCTCCATGACGCGGGTTGGACCCGCGTTCCTCAGACCGGCGGACCATCCACCCGCTGATCGGGCCACCCTAGACCCGCGAACGCCCTTTGTGTACGCTTGACGGCTATTTCACCGCGGATCGCGCGGGGCGGACGAGACGTCCAACTTTCAAGAGCGTAAATGGGCCAAACCGATCAAGGAGGGACGCTCCGACCATGCTCAAACTCCCGCCGCCGCTCTGGGCCCTGATCTATCTCGCCGCCGGCGCGGCGATCAGTTGGGGGCTCGGCTGGCCACGGCCGCCCGGCCTGCCGATTGCGCCGCTGGGCGCCGTCCTGGTCGCGCTCGGCTTCATCCCGCCGGTGTGGGCCTTTGTCCTGTTCCGGCGCGAGGGGACCGAGGTCAATCCGACCTCGGCCACCAACGCCAAGCTGGTCACCGCCGGCCCCTACGCCTTCACCCGCAACCCGATGTACCTCGGCATGACCATCATCGCGCTCGGGATCGCGGTGTGGGTCGGGGCCTGGCCGATGTTCGCCGCGCCGCTCGCCGCCTTCGCCACCGCCAACTGGGTGCACATCCCCTTCGAGGAGGCCAAGATGCGCCGCCAGTTCGGCGCGGACTTCGACGACTACGTCGCGCGGGTGCGGCGCTGGGTGTAGGGGCGCGACGAGTGGGCGGAGCCCGAGGGACGGGTGATCGGCCGCGACTCTGCCGGAGCCCACCTCGCGTTGCCGGCCTGCGCCGGGTGCAAAATGAGTTCCCCGGCGCCATGGTCGTCTCACGTCAGGGACATTGACGGGCCGTACGCATCTTTGATCTCCATCTGAAAGGATGGAGAAGGGGTCCCCTTGAAGCTAACCGGCGTCCCGCGCCGCCTCGAACACATAAGGCTCCAGCGTCGCCTGCGCCTCAATGCGGATCTTGTGCCACCGGCTGCCGCCGTAATAAGCCAGACTCCCCGGCTCCGCGCCGCCTTCGCCGTTGTAGTACGACACACAGTCGCGGAGCGGCGCCGTGGCGATGTCCGCCTGGCGGCAGTGTTCCGCATAGGCGTCCTCCGGCTCGCGGCGCACATCGACCACCGCGGCGCCGCGATCCCGCATCGTGCTCAGCATCCACACGAGATATTCGGCGTGCGCATCGATGGCGTCGGTGAAATTGAAGCTCCCGCCGCCGCCCTGCGGGCCGGAGACAATGAACAGGTTGGGAAATCCGTGGCTGTGCAGACCCAGGAAACTGCGTGTGCCTTCGCTCTCCCATTTCTCCTTCAGCGTGCGACCGTCGCGACCGGTGATCATGTTGAACGTGGACGTAGCCATCCACTGGAAGCCCGTCGCATAAATCAATACGTCCACCGGATACGCAACCCCGTCGTGCACCACGCCCAGGGCGTTGATCCGGCGCACGCCGCCCGGCGCGGTGTCCACCAGGTGGACATGCGGCAGGTTGAAGGTCGGCAGGTATTCGTCGTGAAAGGTCGGCCGCTTGCAACCGTAAGGATAGTACGGCTTCAGGGCTTGCGCCGTTTTCGGGTTCGTCACGATCGCATCCACCCGCGCGCGAATCTGCTCCATGATGCGGAAGTTCGTGTCGAGTTGCTTCTCGATCATCTCCTCGAGGCTGAGCATCCGCTCGTATTGTTTGGCTTCCTTGAAGGTGGCGACCTTGCCGGCCAGGTAGTCGTCGTTCGCCTTCATCGCGGTGCGTCCGGCGGAGATCCTGGCAAAGCGCGCCCGTCTGGCCCGCGCCCAACCCGGTTCATGAGCCCAGGCTTCCCGCTCCTCTTCGGTCGTCGCTCGCTGATCGCGCACGTCCACCGACGAAGGCGTGCGCTGAAAGACGTAGAGTTCCCTGGCGACCTTCGCCAGCTGCGGAATGGCCTGCACCGCCGTGGCGCCGGTGCCGATGATGCCGACCCGCTTGTCCTTCAGGTCGACCGCATAGTCCCAGCGCGAGGTGTGGAAGGCCTGCCCCGCGAAGGTCTCCATCCCCTCGATGCGCGCCAGCTTCGGCGTCGTCAGTATGCCGTTGGCCAGGATGACGAACCGCGCGCGCATGCGGTCGCCCCGGTCGGTCGTGACCGTCCAACGCCCGCTCGCCTCGTCCCAGTCCGTCCGCTCGACGGTGGTGTGGAAAAGGCAGTGGTCATAGAAGCCAAATTGGGTCGCCAGCTTCTGGCAGTATTCCAGAATTTCGAAGCCCGAGGCGAACTTCATGGTCGGCACATAGCCGCTCTCTTCCAGCAGCGGCAGATAGCTGTACGCCTCTACATCGCACGCGACACCGGGATACCGGTTCCAGTACCAGGTGCCGCCGACATCGCCGCCCTTCTCGCAGAAGCGGACGTCGTGGAAGCCCGCGGCGCACAGTTTGTGCCACAGCAGCAGGCCGGCGAACCCCGCGCCGACCACCAGGATCTCGCAGTCGTCGAATAGAGCCTCGCGCGGCGCCGGCGCGGCGGAATACACATCGTTGAGATATTTGGCGAAGGCGCCTTCCATGGGCATGTAATCCGCCGCCCCCTGGCGCGCCGCGTTGAACGCCCGGTACCGGGCCTGCTCCTCCGCGCCGAAGCTCGCCCCGGGCGGCGGCTCGGGCAGGGTCTTGAGGGCTTCGTCGGCAACGATCGCATAGCCTCCGCCGGCGATACCGGCCGAGGCCGTGGCGGCCCGGGTGTTGAACACCTTGAGGCCTGTGACGGGGTCGGTGCGGACAGGGGCATTCATCGGCGGCAGGCTCCCGGAGCGTTCTTGGCCCATGCGATCAGTCCGAGGGCCGCGTCGTCAACCGCAAAGTGCAATTTTCGCGCGCGGCTCGTCGTCGCTATCCCGCGCCAGCACGCTCAGCGTCATCTCCCGCCGCAGGCAAAACCCCAGCGCTTCATAGACCGCGATCGCAGCGGTGTTGTGGGGGTAGACGTGCAGGAAGGGGGTCTCGCCGCGGGCCAGAATGCGGGCCGCGACGACGCCGGTGAGGGCGGCGGCGTAGCCTCTCCCGCGAAAATCGGGGTGGGTGCAGACGGCGCTGACCTCGATGAAGCCGGTCGGCTTCATGCGCTCGCCGGCCATGGCCGCGAGCCGGCCATCCACCTTGACGCCGATGAAATCGCCCAGTTGATGCGTGCGCGCGGCGAAGGGTCCCGGTTCGGTCAGGCTGGCCAGGGCGAACATCTCCGCCGCGTCGTCTTCGGTGAGCGCGGTGAAGGCGCGGCGCGGGTCTTTGAGCGAGATCTCGGCGGCGATCATCTGATTGAGCGCACCGCCGCGCTCCACGACCAGGCCGGGCGGCAGAGGTTGCGCGCAAGCCTCGATCAGCGCGACGCTGTCATCCTCGGCGACCAGGGCGGCCAGGGCGGCGAGGCTTTCCGGCGAAGCGTCCGCGGCGGCGGCGAACGGGCCAAAGGCGGGGTGCAGGCGTACCGCCCGCCCAGCACCCCGCGCCAGATGCGCCTGGCGGCTGGTCAGCGCGCCCCACACCGGGCGGTCGAGGGGATGGTCGGGGGACATGGGGGTCCTTTACACCTCTCCCCTAGAAAGGGGGAGCCAATCCCCCAGCCCCTCCGCCATGGCCGACCGCCAGTGTCGGCCATCCATTGGGCGACATGTCGGGAGTGGCCGTGCGGCCGCACGGCCATGGCAAGATCTCGCCCAATGGATCCCCGGGACTGACGCCCGGTGATGACGGTAGGAAAATGGGATACGGCGAGACATCGACCTTCGCTCCCCCCAAACGAAAACGGGGACCGCCTTGCGGCGATCCCCGTCTCCACGTTTATCCAGGACCGGGCGTCAGTCGTGGATGGTTTCGCCGTGCAGGCTGATATCCATACCCTCTTCTTCTTCGTCCGGCGTCATGGTCAGGCCGGTGGTGTATTTGCACACCATCAGGATCACGAAGGTGCCGACGGCGGTCCAGGCCATGGTCGCCAGGCAGCTGATCAGCTGGGTCATTACGCCATGACCGGCCGGCAGGGTGGCGATGGCCGCGCTGGCGAACACGCCGGTCAGCATGGCGCCGATGAAGCCGCCGACGCCGTGGACGCCGAAGCAGTCGAGGCTGTCATCATACTTGAGCCAGCCCTTGAGGAACACCGAGCTGCCGTAGCAGCCCGCGCCGGCCGCCAGGCCGATCCACAGAGCGCCATTCGGCTCGACCCAGCCCGAAGCCGGGGTGACCGCGACCAGACCGGCGACGGCCCCCGACGCCATGCCTAGCATGGTCGGCTTCTTGCGGTGGAACCACTCGACCGCCATCCAGGCCATGGCGGCGGCGGCGGTCGCGACCTGGGTGTTGGTCATGGCGGCGCCGGCGAGAGAGTTGGCGGCCACCGACGAGCCGGCGTTGAAACCGAACCAGCCGACCCACAGCAGGCTCGCGCCGATCATGGTGTAGACGAGGTTGTTGGGCGCCATGTTGACGGTGCCCAGACCCTTACGCTTGGGCAGGACCAGGGCGCAGACCAGACCGGCGATGCCGGCGTTGATGTGCACGACGGTGCCGCCGGCGAAGTCCATCACGCCCATGGCGCCAAGGAACCCGCCGCCCCACACCCAGTGAGCGATCGGCGCATAGACGATGAGCGACCACAGGACGGTGAACAGCAGCAGGGCGGAAAACTTCATCCGCTCGGCGAAGGCGCCGCAGATCAGCGCCGGGGTGATGATGGCGAAGGTCATCTGGAACATCATGTAGACGTATTCCGGGATGCCGTAGGCCGTGCCGGCGATGGCGTAGGCCCCGTCGATCTTGACGTTCTTGAGCATCAGATTGCCCAGGCCGCCCCACCACTTGTTCTGCTCGGCGTCCGCCAGGGTGCCGAAGGCCATGGAGTAGGCGCCGACATACCAGACCAGGGTGACCACGCAGGTCATGGCGAACGACTGCGCCACCGTGGCGATGACGTTTTTCTTGCGCACCATGCCGGCGTAGAACAAAGCCAGACCCGGAATGGTCATCAGCAGCACCAGGGCCGTCGAGGTGGGCGCGGCGGCTGGCGCGGCCGCTGCGGGTGCAGCGGCGGCCGGCGCCGCCGTGTTGGCCGCCGCGTTCTGGGCCAGGGCGCCCAAGGGCGCTCCGGTGATCATGACCGCCAGGGCGAACCCGGCCAGTCGTTGAGCTAGATTGAGTTTCATGTGGAGTTGGTCCCCTGGTCGCGTTTGAGGGTTAAAGGGCCGCGGAGCCGGTTTCACCGGTGCGGATGCGCACGGCGTTTTCGACATCGAGGACGAAGATCTTGCCGTCGCCGATCTTGCCCGTCGCCGCCGCGCGTTTGACCGCTTCGATGGCGCCGGGGGCGGCCGCGTCGTCGACCACCGCCTCGAGTTTCACCTTGGGCACGAAATTCACCTGGTATTCCGCGCCGCGATAGATTTCCGTCTGGCCCTTCTGGCGGCCATAGCCTTTGACTTCGGAGACCGTGAGGCCCTCGACGCCCGCCGCGACCAGCGCTTCACGCACCTCGTCGAGCTTGAAGGGTTTGACGATCGCAATGATCAGTTTCATCGTCTGCTCCCGCGGGCGCCGGTATCGAGTTGGGCGCGCGCTCTTTCAAAAATGGTTTCCCCAGGCGCCGATCAGCGAGCGCATCAGCGCCCTTGTCAGCCGCCGCACGTTGGACGAACCGCGCCGCCGCATACGCACATCCATTACGCTTCGTTCACGATTGTGGCGTTGCGCCCGATTGAGGGGCAAATTTTTTGAGCACCCGCCTAACTTTTAGGCAGACGACTATCCCTTTCCCTCCCCCTCATGGGGAGGGTGGCCTGAAGCGAAGCGACAAGACGGGCGGGGAAGATCGACGCGCCGCTAGGGCGTAGCGCCGAGCCTGACGAGGCCGTCTCTGGCGCTCTTGTTGTCGGGGGCGAGTTTCAGCGCCGCGCGATAGTCGGCGATCGCCTGGTCGCGAAGGCCCTTTTGGCCGTAGGCGGCGCCGCGGTTGTCGTAAGCGTCCGCGTAGCTCGGGTTCAGCGCGATCGCCTGGGTGTCGTCGGCGATCGCTTGGTCGTAGAGGCCCTTTTTGTAGTAGGCGATCGCGCGGTTGATGTAAGCGAGCGGGTCGCTCCGGTTCAGCGCGATCGCTTGGGTGTAGTCGGCGATCGCTTCGTCATAGAGGCCTTTGTCGTCGTAGGCGGCGCCGCGCACGATGTAAGCGCCGGCGTAGCTCGGGTTCAGCGCCACGACCGCGCCGCACCCCGCGATCTTCTGGTCATCCGTTCCTGCGTTGCACCAATCGATGTCCTGTTGCGTCTGCGCCGCGGCCGACCCGGCGACGAAGGCCGCCGCCAAGCCCGTCAGTATCCAGCGCATGGCCCACCTCGCTATCGCCGCAACACCGTCTTCCTTGCTCACATCGACCGCCAGGCGACAAGACGCCGCCGCCTCTCACCTCTTTGCCCCGCCCCCCGTTACAATCGCGCCGCATCGCGTTAAGAACCGCGCGCCATGACCGCCGCCGCCGCGCCCCCTTTGTCGTTTCAGGACATCATCCTGACGCTGCACGCCTTCTGGGCGGCGCAGGGGTGCGTGATCCTGCAGCCGTATGACGTCGAGGTCGGCGCCGGGACCCTGCATCCGGCGACCGTGCTTCGCGCGCTCGGCCCCAAGCCGTGGCGCGCGGCCTATGTGCAGCCCTCGCGGCGCCCGTCGGACGGGCGTTATGGCGAAAATCCCAACCGCCTGCGCCACTTTCACCAGTATCAGGTGATCCTCAAGCCCAGCCCGCCGGACATGCAGGCGCTCTATCTCGACTCCCTCGCCGCGA
>JANXUA010000051.1 GCA_025352085.1 Caulobacteraceae bacterium
TCGGCGCGGTGTTCTTCTTCGGTTTAATCCAGTCATAGCGGCCGAACACCGCGACCTTGGACGTCAGGTTGAGCGAGCCGAACACGGAGTAACCTTCGGTGGTGTTGGTCTTGGCGGGGTTGGCCTGCAGGACATCGGCCCAATCCTTGGCCCACAGATATTCGCCGCCGATGCGGAAGCGGTCGGTGACATAGGCCGCCGCGACATCGATACGCCGGGCGGTGTTGAAAGTCGGCACGCCCGTCACGTCGTTGCCGAGCTTGCCGTCATAAGCTCCCACGGCGACGGTGAAGTGGTCGTAGGTCGCCGCGACGCGCCCCTCGACGTCCACGGCGTGGGTGCGGTTGGTGACCCCCGTCGCGGGTTTCTTGAAGCCCTCGCCGTCAACCACCGAGACCTGATAGCTGATGATACTGTTGGCCAGCACGCCAGACGCGTGCAGGCCCCAGTCGGTGGTCGTACCGAATTTGGTACGGTCGATGAAGGTGTTTTCAACATAGCGGTAGCCGTACAGCTTCTCAACGAACGGCGCCCAGGTCAGTTCACTGGCGCCGGCGCGGATGACCAGGGCGTCGGAGACCTTGGCCTGCAACCAGGCCTTCTTGATGAAAAGCTGCGTCGCGCTCGAACCGCTGTCATAGATGAAATCGGTGGTCACATTAGCGGAAAAAACATCGTTGAAGCGGTGATCGACCTGCAGATATAGCCGCTTGATATCGAAGTTCGTGCCGCTCTGCGGCGTCGCGACGCCGTTAGACTTGTTCGAGATGTGCGAGACGTCGAAGAACACCGTCCCGCCGAGGGTGGTGTCGACCGCCCAGCCGGGTTTGGGCGCGGCCTTTTTGACCACGCTGGCGACGACGGTCGGGAGGGTCTCGATGCTCGACCGCGCCACCGAAGCTGCCGCCTGAGCGTCCTGCGCCTGGTTCTGGGCGATCTGAACCTGCGCCTGGGTGGCCTGGATCTGGGCCTGGGTCTGCTGCTGAGCCTGGAATTGGGCGTCGAGACGCCCTTCCAGCGCCTGCACCTGGGATTTTAGGGCTTCGACTTCGCTGCGCAAGCCGGCCACGTCGCCCCCTAACCGCGCGGCGTGGGGTCGGTGGTGGGGCTGGGGCTTGGCCTCCGCCGCGAAGCCCGCCAAGGCATAAGCGCTCAGGGCCGCGCTCGCGACCAGAGTTGTTTTGAAGTTCATTGATCTATCCCCTTGGTTTGCGGCGAGAGCCCTTGTGGCGCCCGTTCCGCCTGCTCGTGATCAGCGGCGAACCGCGTTGGACGTCGTGGACGCCAACTTCTCGACGGTCGCCGACGCGTCAGGTCGCGCGGCGTCTTGAGCGTCGATCACCGCTCGTCGCGCGGTCAGCTTGGCGCGCTGGCCCGCCTCGAAGGCGGCGGCGGCCTGTTCGGTTAGCTCCGCGGTCAGGCGAAGGCCGCCGAGCGTCTGGCATTCGATGGTGCGCAGGGCTCCGCGTCCGCGAATATCGACAATGCGCACCGGCAGACCGGCCGCGTTCGCGCCCAGATCGAGGCGCGTGTCGGCGGGACGGAACAGGGCGACTCCGTATCCGTCTTTGGTCGGGATCGATTCGACCAGCGGCGCCGCGAAACCTTCGAACCGCGCGACGCCGCCGCCAACCTCGCAAGGCAGCCGATTGCACCCGCCCAGGAATTCAAACACGAACGGTGAAGCCGGCGCCGCGTCCAGTTCCGCGGGCGTGCCGATCTGCTCAATGCGACCCTGGTTCATCAGCACCACGCGATCGGCCAGCGCCATCGCCTCGTCCTGATCGTGGGTGACCAGAATGGTGGTGACGCCGGTGGTGTCGTGGATGCGGCGAAGCTCGCCGCGCAATTCCTTGCGCACCTTTGTGTCGAGCGCGCCGAACGGTTCGTCGAGCAGGAGCAGCCGCGGCTCGACGGCCAGGGCGCGGGCGACCGCGACCCGCTGGCGCTGGCCGCCGGAAAGCTGGGCCGGATAGCGCCCGCCCAACCCTTCGATCTGGGTGAGGCTAAGAAGTTCGTCCACACGCGCCTTGATCGTTGCGTGCGCGGGGCGCTGGTGCCGGGGGCGGACGTCCAGGCCAAAGGCGATGTTCTTGGCCACGGTCATGTGTCGAAAGAGGGCGTATTGCTGGAAAACCAGGCCGATACGCCGCTCGCGCGCGCTCAGCGCCAGAAAGTCGACGCCATCAAGGAAGACGCAGCCATGGTCGGGCGTCTCCAGACCGGCCAAAACGCGCAGCAGGGTGGTCTTGCCCGAACCCGACGGGCCCAGGAGGGTCAGGAACTCGCCGTCCTTCGCCTCCAGCGAAACGCCGGTGAGCGCCGGATAACGGCCAAATTGCTTGTAGATGCGATCAATGGTCAGGGTCATTTAGATTTCCGAGAGTGTTAGGTCGTCGATCTCGGCGCGCCGACGCGTTCGAGCGCTGACTTGGCGATCAAGGTCACGACCGCGAGGCCGGCGAGCAGGGAGGCGGCCGCGAAGGCGCCAACGAAATCATAGTCATTGTAGAGCGCTTCAACGTGCAGCGGCAGGGTCTCGGTCAAGCCGCGAATATGGCCCGACAGCACCGAAACCGCGCCAAACTCCCCCATGGCCCGCGCGTTGCAAAGCAGGACCCCGTGCAGCAGCGCCCAGCGCACATTGGGCAGGGTCACCCGGCGAAACACCGTCCAGCCGCCGGCGCCCAGGGTCGTCGCCGCCAGTTCTTCGTCCGAGCCCTGTTCGGCCATCAGAGGAATGATCTCGCGGGCGATCAGGGAAACGGTGACCAGAATGGTGCCCAGGACGATGCCGGGCAGGGCGAAAATGATCTTGACACCGGCGACGTCCAGAATTGGTCCAAACCAGCCGCGCGCGCCGAACACCAGCACCCACACCAGGCCGGAAATCACCGGCGATATGGACAGCGGCAGATCAATCAGCGCCAGCAAAAGGGCCTTGCCGCGAAACTCGAACTTGGCGATCGACCAGCCCGCCGCAAGACCAAAGGCAGCGTTTAGCGGCACGGCAATGGCCGCGACGATAATGGTCAGCCGGATCGCGGCCAGAGCGTCGGGCTGTTTGAAGATGTTGAAAAACGCCTCCGATCCCTTGGACCAGGCCTCGGCGACCACGGTCGCCAGCGGCGCGCCGATGATCAGGGCCAACCAGAACAGAGCCAAGGCGATCAAGACCGGGCCAAATCCCGTTGCGCGGCGCAACGCGCGCGTTGAGGCGGTCATGGCGCCCCCCGCCGCGCCAGACGCACCTGCGCCCAGTTGGTGGCGATCAGAACCGCCAGGGAGATCGCGAGCATGGTCAGGCCCACCGCCGCCGCGCCGGCGTAGTCATAAGCTTCCAGCCGGGTGACGATGACCAGGGGCCCGATCTCGGATACGCCGGGCATATTGCCGGCGATGAAGATCACCGAGCCGTATTCGCCAGCGCCGCGGGCGAAGGCGAGGGAAAACCCGGTCAATAGCGCCGGCGAGAGCGCCGGCAGGATCACCCGCGCGAACGTCTGCAGCGTGTTGGCCCCTAGAGTCTGGGCGGCCTCCTCCAAGGCGGTGTCGAGATCCTCCAGCACCGGTTGAACGGCGCGCACCACGAACGGCAGGCCGACGGCCAGCAAGGCGACGAAGACGCCCAGCGGCGTGAACGCCACCTTGACGCCCAGCGGCGCGAGAAGCGAGCCGATCCAGCCGTTCGGACCATAAAGGGTCGCCAGCGCAATGCCCGCAACCGCCGTCGGCAGGGCGAACGGCAGGTCCACCAAGGCGTCGACGACGCGGCGGCCGGGGAAATCATAGCGGTTAAGCACCCAGGCGATCACCAGGCCGGCGGCCGTATTGACCACGGCCGCGGCCAGAGCGGCCACGAAACTGAGGCGCAGGGCGGCCAAGGTTCTCGGCTGAAGAATGCCGTGAACCAGATCGGCCGGGCTGTGCTCCCACGGCCGCGCCACCAGGGCGGCTAGCGGCAAGAGGATGATCAGACCGGCGTAGACCAGCGTAAACGCGAACGCACCGCGAAACCCCGGGAGGGCGCTCGGCTCGCGCCAGGCCGCGCGCCGCCGCACGTCCAGGATAGTCCCCAATGATGGAGCGAGCGCGACCATGTCAGCTTGGCTGATAGATCTTGTCGAACGTGCCGCCGTCGGCGAAGTGCTTGGCCTGCGCCACTTTCCAGCCACCGAACCTTTCGATGGTGATCAAGTCGAGCGCCGGGAAGGTGCTCGCGTAACGCGCGGCGACGGTCCGGTTGCGCGGACGGAAGTGGTGTTTCACCGCCAGTTCCTGGGCCGCGACTGTGTAGAGGAACTTCAGATATGCCTCGGACACGGCGCGCGTGCCGCGTTTGTCGACCACCTTGTCGACCACCGACACCGGTGGTTCGGCCAGAATGCTCAGCTTGGGCCTGATGATCTCAAACTTGCCTGGACCGACCTCGTCGATGGCCAGCATGGCCTCGTTTTCCCAGCCCAGCAGAACATCGCCCAGGCCGCGTTGAACAAAGGTGTTGGTGGAGCCGCGCGCGCCGGTGTCGAGGACCGGAACGTTATGATAAAGGCCGCGCACGAAACCGAGCGCCCGCGTCTCGTCGCCGCCGTTGTGGCGGGTGGCGAAGCCCAGAGCCGCCAGATAGCTCCAGCGCGCGCCACCGGATGTATTGGGATTGGGCGTGATCACGCCGACCCCTGGTTTGACCAGATCCAGCCAGTCGTGAATCCCCTTGGGATTGCCCGCGCGGACCAGGAAAACAATAGTCGAGGTGTAGGGCGAGCTGTTGGACGGCAGCCGCGACTGCCAGTTGGGCGCGATCAGACCGCGCTGGGCGATGGAGTCAATATCGTAGGCGAGACCCAGCGTGACGACGTCCGCCTGCAACCCGTCGACCACCGCGCGGGCCTGTTTGCCCGACCCATCGTATGATTGATTGATGGTGAGGATCTGCCCGGTGCGTTTGCGCCAGTCGGCGGCGAAAAGAACGTCGAACGCCTTGTGGAACTCGCGGGTGGGATCATAGCTGACGTTGAGCAGGGTGACGTTGGGCTCGGCCGATGCGACGCCGCTCGCCACAAGCGCCATAGCGCCGGACGTCGCCAGAACCTCGCGTCTCGATAATCCGCTCGCCATCGTTTGCTCCTCGTTCACAACCTGCAGCAGGCTAGGCGGTTGCCTGCGGCGACAAAATCGACTTTTTCTCCGCGCCGATGAACAGCGCCTGTGTTTATATTTTCGCAGGTTCAACGTTAGTTTTTCTGAGCGCGCGCGGGGCTATCATCGACGCGTCCGCCGCCGGATAAGACCGCCCCGACGTTTGCATGAAATCCCTCGAAAGGCGCCTCATGACCGATCGACCCACCGTCGCCGTGATCGGCGCGGGATTCAGCGGCGTCCTGACCGCGCTGCGGCTGCTGCTGTCGCCGAACGGGCCCAATGTCCGGCTGATCGAACGGGGCCCGAGATTCGCCCGCGGCGCGGCCTACGCCACCGGCAGTCCGCATCATTTGCTCAACGTTCGCGCCACCAATATGAGCGCCTTCATCGAACAGCCGGCGCATTTTCTCGAATGGTTGGGGGCGGCCGACGCGGACGCCCAGGTGTTCGTGACCCGCGACCAGTACGGCCAATACCTGCAAAGCCTGCTCCGCGAGGCGACGTCGGGCGCCGACTCCCATCGCCTGGTGTTGGAGCATGACGACGCGCGCAGCCTGGAGCGGCGCGGCGATCGCTGGGCTATCAGCCTTGGCGTCGGCAAGGTCCTCATCGCCGACGCGGTCGTACTGGCGATCGGCAATCTGCCGCCGCGCGCGCCGGATGCGGCCGACTCCGAAGTCATCGCCTCGCGGCGCTATGTCGCCCAGCCCTGGGCCTGGGCTGGCCCCGAACTGGCGCCACCGGGCGATGTCCTGCTGCTCGGCTCGGGCCTGACGGCGGTGGACGTCGCGCTCTCGGTCGCCGCTGCGCGCCCGGACGCGAAGATCACCGCCCTCTCGCGCCACGGCCTCCTGCCACGCGACCACGCAACGCACATCGGCGCGGCCGACGAGGCGAGACGCGTCGCCGTGGCCCCGCCGGTGGGCTCGCCCCTGGCCACGCTGCGCCAATTGCGACGGCGATCGAACGTCGATTGGCGCGCGGCGTTCGATGATCTGCGCCCGCACGTGCAGGGCCTCTGGCGGCGCTGGAGCGTGGCCGAACGCCGGCAATTCGTGCGCCACCTCAAGCCATGGTGGGACGTGCATCGCCACCGCATGGCTCCCCAGGTCGCCGCACGGATCGAGGCCCTGCAAGAGACGGTGGGCCTGCGCGTGGAGGCCGGACGACTGGTCAATCTGCGGTTGCATCGGGACGGCGTGGAGGCGAGCTGGACGGCCCGCCACAGCGGCGAGATCGAGACGCGCCGATTTGATCTGGTGGTAAACTGCACCGGGCCGCGCGGCGATCTGGAGCGATCAGCCGATCCCTTGATCGAAAACCTGTTCAACGGCGACCTGGTGCGCGCCGACGCCTGCCGGCTCGGGATCGACGTCGACACCCGCTCGCGCGTGCTGGGCGCCGGCGGCGAGGCGACGCCGGATCTCTTCGCGGTAGGTCCGATCAGTCAGGGCCAGTATTGCGAGTCCTCGTCGGTCCCCGATATCCGGGTGCAGGCCGCCGAATGCGCTGAAGCCATCATCAACGCCATTGCCGTGCGGTCCCGGCCGGCGGGATCCTCCACCACCCGCCCCGCGCGCGTCATCGACGAGCTTTCGACCCTGCTCAAGGGGACAATCGCCGAAATCGACGTCGAGCTCGCCGCACTCAAATACACCGGCCGTGTGCGCAACGCCTGGCAGTTGCGCGGCCGCCGCGCGGCCATGGGCGAGATCGCCTTATGGCTCGACGAACGCCGGAGCAGGACCTAATGATCGCCCATGCAAAACGTGATCGCCGCCGCCCTCGTCGCCTTCCTGAGCGCCTCGACGGCTCCTTCCGACCCCGTGGGCGTTTGGAAAACACCGGTCGATGATGGTCTGGTCAAGCTTGAGCGTTGCGGCGCCGATTTGTGCGGGCGAGCGGTCGGCTCGTCGCGCCTAAGCGCGGTTCCCGACGCGAAGGACGTAATGAATCCGGATGCCGCACTGCGCGGGCGACCGATTCAGGGGCTCTTGATCCTGCGCATGCACGCCAAGGGTCCCGGTCATTGGGGAGACGGGTGGATCTACAATCCCAAAGACGGTCAGACCTACAAGGCCGATCTTACCGTGATCGGTCCCCGCCAGGTCCATTTGCGCGGCTGCGTCGTCGCCCCGTTCTGCCAAACCCAGACCTGGAACCGGTCGGGATAGAACGCCGAGGTGTCAATCGCTCAAGAAGCGATAGCCCACGCCGCTTTCGGTGACGAGATAGCGGGGATTGGCCGGGTCGCGTTCCAGCTTCTGCCGCAGATGGCCGACGAACACGCGTAGATATTGCACGTCGCTGGCGTTGGCCGGGCCCCAGACAGCGGTGAGCAGATGTTGGTGGGTCAACACCCGCCCACCCCCTTCCGCCAATTTGACCAGAAGATCGTATTCCCGCGGGCTGAGCTTGACGGTCTCCCCGCCCCGCGTGACCAAGCGCTTAATCAGATCAATGTTGAGGTCGCCCGCCTGCACGATCGGCGTTGACCCGGCGGCGTTCAGCCGGTGACGCATGGCGACCCGCAAACGGGCCAGCAGTTCGCCCACGGTGAACGGCTTTTCCACATAGTCGTCGGCGCCCAGATCGAGGGCGTCGATCTTTTCGGTCTCCATGTCGCGGGCTGAAAGGATCAGGATTGGCCCCTCGTAGAAGGTGCGGGCGCGCACAAGCGCGTCCTTGCCGTCGATATCCGGCAGGCCGAGATCCAGCACCACAGCGTCGGGCGCCCGGCGGGCGATAGCGGCGAGACCCTCAGCGCCGGTAAGGGCCTGGATCGGCTCGTAACCGGCCGCGTCGAGCGCGGGGTGCAGAAAGCGATGAATCTGCGGCTCGTCGTCGATGATGAAAATCCGCGGTCGATGCAGCACCGGATCAAGCCAGGTGGTCTGGCCCTGCCAGATCCGGCTCATGTAAATGCCGAGCGGCCAGCCAAGGCCGACGGCAAGCGCGATGGTCAGGGCGATTTCCGCCCAGCCTTGAAGGGTCATTATGGGGCTCCGTTAGAACCGGTCGGGCCGCAGAAGCGCCGCCACCATGTAGCCGGTGACGGCGATCGCGCCGGCGACGTAGAGGATCGTGACGATCATGCGTCAGATCCTTCTGAGCAGGGCGGCGTAGGCGCCAAAGGCGGCGAACAGGCCAAGGCCCAGAGCGTTATAGACAACGTCCATCGACGCCTCCGAATTTGATCGGAGTGTAATAACGCCGAGGCTGATAAAGGGTCGCCGCCTATGATCGGGCGGCGGGATAAACGCGCTATAAAGGTTCTAAGCGTCCGCGAGCAAAGCCTGCACCCGCGCGACCAGGGCGTCCATGGCGAACGGCTTGGTGATCACTTCCGGGCCGTGCTTGAGCGTTGCGACGGCGGGATCATTGGCGTGGCCGGTCATCATGAGGATCTTCAGGCCCGGGCGCTGGGCGCGGGCGACCTCGATCATCTCCCGCCCGCCAAGACCGGGCAGCGCGATATCGCTCACCACCAGATCGATCGCGGCGGGGCCGATCAAGGCGGCCAATCCCTCCGGCCCGTCGGCAGCCTCCAACACCGTGTAGCCCAGGTCGCGCAGCACGTCGGCGATCAGGGAACGGACAACCATTTCGTCCTCGACCACCAGAATGGTTTCACCATGGGACGCGTAGATCGGCGCTGTCGCGGTCTGGACATCCGCCGCAGCGGCGGCGGCAGAGCAGCCGGGCAGATAAAGCCGGATGGTCGTTCCTTCGCCGGGCGCGCTCACGATCTGGGCCCAGCCGCCTGACTGGCGAACAAAGCGGTCGATCATCGAGAGACCCAAACCGGTGCCCTTGCCGGCCGGCTTGGTCGTGAAGAAGGCCGCGAACGCCCGCGCGCGCACCGCTTCGCTCATGCCCGGGCCCGTGTCGCTCACCGCGACACAAACGTAATCTCCGATGCCCCCTCCCCCCGCCGCGACCGCTTCGACGGCGCTCAGACGGGCCTGGCTCGTCGCGATGGTCAGCGTCCCGCCTGCCGCCATGGCGTCGCGGGCGTTAACCGCAAGGTTGAGCAGAGCGTTCTCGAGCGCATTGCGGTCGCACAGAACACCTTGCAGACCGTCGGCCAGGTTCAACTCGACCGCGATGGTCTCGCCGACCGCGCCGCGCAACAGGGGCGCCAAAAGGGTTACGATAGCCGTGACATCCACCGGTGCGGCGTCCGAAGGCTCCCGGTGAACAAACCCCAACAACCTGTGGGTCGAGTCCGCCGCGCTCTGCACCGCCGCCGCCGTCCGCTCGATCAGCTGCTCGGCGTCGGCGGTTCGACCCTGGGCGACATGGCCGCGCAGGGTGGCAAGCGAACCGATAATGCCCTGAAACAAGTTGTTGAAATCATGTACGATCTCGGCGGTTCGGCGGCCGAGCGCAGCCAGCTCGCGCGCATGGCGCGCGGCCTCTTCGATATCGTCAGGCGGATGGGGCACTGGTCCGCCTTTGCGCGTTTGATCTACGGGTCTCATGGTGTAGTTCGCCCTGGCTGAGGATCAGGCTTCGCACGTCGTGAAGGCTGGGAGCAATGGCGACGCACAGGCCGCGCATCTCGTCCGTGGCCTCCAGTAGGTCGGGAACCATGATGGTCATCATGCCGGCGGCGTGGGCTGCGCGCACCCCGTTGTGGGAATCTTCCAGGGCCAGACAGACTGAAGGCGAGATGCCCAGTCGCTCGGCGGCGACCAGAAACGGGTCAGGATTGGGCTTTCCGTGCGCATAGTCGCCGTGGGCGACCACGGTCTGGAACCTCTCGAGCAGTCCATCGCGGCGAAGCTGACGCTCGACATTGTGGTGGCCGGACGATGTGGCCACCGCGCGCGGCAGACCCAGCGCGTCGAGCAGGTCCAGAAGCTCGACGACGCCCGCCTTGACGGCGACACCCTCGTCGATGCGCGCGTGGGCGGCCGCCCACACGTCGGTGTTCCACCCGTCATAGTCAAAGGTATCGCCAAAATGGGCCAGAGCGACAAGCTGGCTTGCGGCGCCGGGAAGCCCGACCATGCGCAGGAAGACCTCGTCCGGCAGGGTCAATCCCCGCCGTTGCGTGACTTCGCGCATGACTTCGCGGACCATGACTTCGGAATCGACCAGCAGGCCGTCCATGTCGAACACCACCGCCTCGATCGCGCGCGGCAGCATCAGCGCCGAAACTCGTCGGCGCCGTAGCCCTGAAAATACAAGAGGGTGGTCAAGTCTGTGTGGTCGACCCTGGCGTCGGCGCGCGCGGCGACGATCGGCTTGGCGCGATAGGCGACGCCAAGTCCCGCAGACTCGATCATGGATAGATCATTGGCCCCGTCGCCCACCGCCAGGGCTTGATCAAGATCGATTCTCAGGGCTGCGGCCTCCTCGCACAGAGCCGCGAGTTTGGCTTCGCGCCCCAGGATCGGCCGCGCCACCTCGCCGGTCAGCCGCGCGCCGTCGTCGATCAGGCGGTTGGCGCGATGCGCGTCGAAGCCCGCCGCTTCGGCGACACGACTGGTAAAGAACTCGAAGCCGCCAGACACCAGGGCGCAACGCGCGCCGTGGGCCCGCATGGTCCGCGCCAGGATCGCGGCGCCGGGATTGAGCCGAACCCGCTCGTCAAAGGTCCGTTGCAGGGCGCTCAAGTCCAGACCGGTCAATTGCCGCACCCGCTCGATCAGCGCCGCCTCGAATGGGATTTCACCGGCCATGGCCCGTTCGGTGATGGCGGCAATCTGCGCCTTCAGACCGGCGAAATCGGCCAGTTCGTCGAGGCATTCACAGCCGATGATGGTCGAATCCATGTCGGCGATCAGTAGGCGTTTCCTACGACCCGCCGCCGGTTGCACGCAAAAATCGACCGATTTGCGCTCCAGCGCCCGCGCCACATGCGCCTTCAGGGCCGTCGGTTCGGCGACCTCGAACGTCAGATCGACCGCGCCGTCGCCCAAGACGCGGGTGTCGGCCACCGTTAGGCCGGCAAGCACCGCAGCCTCCAACGCGTCGGGCAGCACCGCCTGCAGGGCGTCAAGGTCGGCGGCGACAAGGGTGAGGGCAACTTGCATGGTGAAGGGCAGCCCTTGGCCGATTGGCGCGCGGATCGCAAGGGGCGACCGCCTCGGGCTTGCACCCGATCAGCGAGGCGGGCATGAGTGCGGAGGGGGCGGCGGTTGGATCGCCTAGAGCAAACCCCGTTCAGATGTTTTGGTCTGAACGGCGTTTGCTCTAGATTCAAAAGTGAAGAGCCTGATTCAACGTTTGCATCTGTTCCGTGCAAACGCATCAGGCTCTGAGGAGGAAACCATGGCGCTGCGGACTTACCGCGAGGCGATCCTCGAGCCGGATTTGCCGATCATCGATCCGCACCATCATTTGTGGGATCGCCGCGCGATCATTGCGCCCTCTGCTGAACCGCCAAGACACGCCTTTGCGCAAATCCTGCATAAAGTTCCGATTTACCTCCCCGACGAGCTGACCGCCGACCTGACCATTGGCCACGATGTGCTGACCACCGTCTATATGGAATGCGGGTCAATGTACCGCGCGGACGGGCCCGAAGCCCTAAAGCCGGTCGGTGAAACCGAATTCGTCGCGGCCGCCGCCGCTAAAAGCATCGCCCATCCAGGTGGCAAGGCGCGGATCTGCGCCGGCATTGTCGGCCACGCGAACCTGATGCTGGGCGGCGGCGCGGCCGAGGTGCTGGAGGCCCATCTCGCCGCCGGCGACGGACGGTTTCGCGGCATCCGCCATTCGGCGTCCTATGACGCCGATCCGAATGTGCTGGGCATGTTGGTGCGTCACGGCCCCGGTGTTTATCTGGACGCGGCTTTTCGCGAAGGCTTCGCCAGGCTGGCTCCCATGAACCTCTCCTTCGACGCCTGGGTGCTGGAGCCGCAACTACCCGATCTCATTGACCTGGCGCGCGCGTTTCCCGATACGACCATCGTGCTCGACCATGTGGGCACGCCTCTGGGGATCGGCGCCTACGCCGGACGGCGCGAGGAGCGATTTGGCGTCTGGCGCGACCATATTCGTCAGCTGGCGGCTCTACCGCGCGTCAACGTCAAGCTCGGCGGCCTGGCCATGCCGTTTGCCGGTTTCCCCTCATTCTTCAGCGAGCCGCCGGCGACCTCCACGCAACTCGCAGCCGAGTGGAAACCCTATATCGAGACCTGCATCGACGCCTTTGGGCCCAAGCGCTGCATGTTCGAGAGCAATTTCCCGGTCGATATCGGCAGCTGCGACTACGACGTGCTGTGGAATGCGTTCAAAGTGCTCGCCGCGGGCTATTCGGCGGATGAGAAAACGACCCTGTTCAGCGACACCGCGCGGCGGGTCTATCGTTTGGATGCGTGACGTATTTTTGAGTTTTGAAAGCGGATGAAATCCCATGCACTATGCTGAGTTGAAGACCGCCTGGGCCGAGTTGACCGCGCCGGGCGCGCCATTCGAGGTCGAGACCATCAACGTGCGGGGCGTGCCGTTGCGCGCCTACAAGGTTGCCCCGTCGAGTGGGCGCGAGCTGTGGCTGGCCACCACCGCGTTCGCGGAGCGCGAATACCTGATCTATCTGGGCGAGCGAATCACCTACGCCCAGGCTCACGCCCAGGTGAACGCAGTCGCCGCCTGGCTGACCGCGCGCGGCGTCGCGCCCGGTGACCGGGTGGCGATCGCGATGCGCAACTATCCCGAATGGATGCTGATCTACTGGGCCTGCCTGTGCCTGGGCGTCGCCGCGGTCGGCATGAACGCCTGGTGGGTCACCGAAGAGATCGAATACGCGTTAAAAGACTCCGCGCCGAAGGTCGTGTTCGCCGACGCCGAGCGCCTGGCGCGCATTCTTGAACGCCCGGACATGGCGGCGGGCGCGACCCTGGTCGCCGTGCGCACCGACCCCGTGCCGGCCAATGTCGTCGACTGGTGCGCAGTTGTCGCGACGCCCGGCGCCATGCCGCAACGTTCGGTCGATCCCGACGCCGACGCCTGCATCTTTTACACCTCGGGCACCACCGGATTTCCCAAGGGCGCCCAGCTGACCCACCGCGGCTGCATCAACAATCTGCTGAGCGTGGTGTTCGCCGGTCAGGTCGGGGCCCTCGCGACCGCGCGCGCCACCGGCGTCGCCACCGATCCCGATGCACCGACGCCGATCCCGGTGGTGCTGGCGACCACGCCGCTCTTTCATGTCACCGCCAATAACTGCGGCGCCTATGCAGCCACCGCCGGCGGCGGAAAGATCGTGTTGATGCACCGCTGGGACGCCAAGACCGCCCTCACCCTGATCGAGGCCGAAAAAGTGACCGCGATGAGCGGCGTGCCGGTGATGTCGCGCGAACTGATCAGCCATCCGGACTTCGCCAAGCACGACCTCTCCAGCCTGATGTCTCTCGGCGGCGGCGGGGCGCAATTGCCGCCCGATCTGGTCGCCAAGATCGATGCCGCCGTCGCCACCGCCCGGCCCAACACCGGCTATGGCATGACCGAGACCTGCGGCATCATTACCGCCGTGGCCGCCGACTTCTTCGTCGACAAGCCCGACAGCGCCGGTCCGGCCATGCCGTGCTACGAAGCCAAATGCGTCGATGACGCAGGCCACGCCGTGCCGCTCGGCGAGGTCGGCGAGCTGTGGGTGCGCGGCGCCCAGGTGATCAAAGGCTATATCAACCGCCCCGACGCCACCGCCGAGGCCATCACCGACGGTTGGCTGCACACCGGTGACATCGCCAGGATGGACCAGGATGGCTTTATCTTCATCGTCGATCGTAAGAAGGACATGGTCCTGCGCGGCGGGGAGAACGTCTATTGCGTTGAGGTCGAGGCCGGTCTCTACCGCCATCCCGCCGTCGCAGAAGCCTGCGTGTTCGGCGTTGCCGACGAGCGCCTCGGCGAGGAAGTCGCCGCCGCCGTGGTCCTGCGTCCCGGCGAAACCCTGACCGGGGAAGCGCTACGAACCCACTGCGCGCCAATCATGGCCAAGCACAAGATCCCCCGCTACCTGTGGCTTCTCGACGAGCCCCTCCCGCGCAATGCCAGCGGAAAGTTCCTGAAACGGCAGGTGAAAGAAGCGCTGGCGACGGAGGATGCCGTCTAGGGTACGCGCCCTAACCCGCACTCAGCTCAAACGTCGCCGCGAACGCTTGCGCGCCGGCGGGGTTGAAAGTCACCACGCGCCCGGGTGCGCGCCGCGCCCAGCCCTTATCCACGATCAAGCCCAGCACGGCCGCGCCCAGGGCGCCGCCCAGATGGCTCTGCCGCTCGCTCCAGTCGAGGCAGGGCCGACAGACCGGTCGGCAGCCTCGCTTCAGGGCGCCAAGGTCAATGCCGATCTTGCCCAGCGCGCATCGGCCGGTCTCGGTCAAGCCGGGCGACGCGGTGTCGCTCAACCAGCCGTGGTCGACCATGCTCTTCATCAGGGCCACGCCGCGCGCGCCGGCCAGATGGTCATACCAAACCCGCGCCTCGCGCAGGGCCGCATTGCGCGGGCCGGCGCGGACCCGCACCGCGCCGGTGCGCTGCGCCAGTCCCATCAGCACCTCCAGCGCCTGGGTGACATCGGGGCCGGACAGGCGAAAATAGCGGTGACGGCCCTGTTTCTCGCCCGTCAGCAGGCCGGCGCCGTCCAGCTTGGCCAAATGCCCGCTCGCCGTCGGCATGGCGACGCCGGCGGCCCCGGCCAATTCGCTGACCGTCAGCGCCCGCCCGTCCATCAGGGCGACCAGCATGTTGGCGCGCGCCGGATCGCCCAGCAGGGCGGCGACCCCGGCGATCACCGGTCCGTCTTTCATACTTCAACCGTAACCGAAGTATCGTCGTCCCTCAACGGGCTACAGTCCACACTTCACAACTCTCTTAGGACCCCGGCCATGATCACCTGTTTCATCCGCTATGAAATCGACCCGTTCAAGGGCGCGCAATTCGAGCGCTACGCCCGTAGCTGGGGTCAGGCCATCTCGCGCTGCGGCGCCGACCTGATCGGCTATTTCGCCCCGCATGAAGGCTCGGCCACCACCGCCTACGGCGTCTACAATATCGACAATCTGACCGCCTATGAGGCCTACCGCGCGCGCCTGCGCGAGGACCCGCAGACCAAGGAGAACTTCGCCTTTTCGCAGGCCGAACGGTTCATCCTCACGGAAGATCGCATCTTTCTGCGTGAAGTTTCGGGACCGCACGCGGCGCTGGTTCGGGGTCCATCGGACGCGTGAACGGAAAAAAGGGCCGGAACTGCCTTGCGTGAGCAAGCAATTCCGACCCTATTTTTTTTCCGCGGACGGGGTTCTGGAGCTTCGCCTATTCCGCGCCGGCGTGGACCACCGGGCCCGAGTCCAGGCCCTTGGCGGCGACGTCGCGGTCCACAAATTCGATTACTGCCATGGCGGCGTTGTCGCCGTGGCGGAAGCCGGCCTTGAGGACTCGGATATAGCCGCCCTGACGGGCCTTGTAGCGCGGGCCGAGGGTGGCGAAGAGCTTGCCGACCTGGGCGACGTCGCGGACCTGGGCGATGGCTTGGCGCCGGGCGTGCAGGTCGCCGCGCTTGGCCAGAGTGACCAGTTTCTCGACGATCGGGCGCAATTCCTTGGCCTTGGGCAGGGTGGTGACGATCTGCTCGTGCTTGATCAGGCTCGCCGACATATTGGCGAACATGGCCAGGCGGTGCGCGGAGGTCCGGCCCAACTTTCGTCTTGCATAGCCGTGTCGCATTTGGGTCTCTCCTTGACGGTGCGGGCCGTCTCGCGACGGGCCGTATAGCTCACTTCCTAGATTTGATCTTCGAACTTCTTGGCTAGGTCTTCAATGTTTTCCGGCGGCCAGTTGGGCACGTCCATGCCCAGGTGGAGGCTCATGTTGGTAAGCACTTCCTTGATTTCATTGAGCGACTTGCGACCAAAGTTCGGGGTGCGCAGCATTTCCGCTTCGGTCTTCTGGATCAGGTCGCCGATGTAGACGATGTTGTCGTTCTTCAGGCAGTTGGCCGAACGGACCGACAGCTCCAACTCGTCGACCTTTTTGAGCAGGGCGGGGTTGAACGGCAGATCCGGTTTGGCCTCGCCGTCCAGCTTCTTCTTCGGCTCATCGAAGGTGATGAAGACCTGCAACTGGTCCTGCAGGATGCGGGCGGCGTAGGCCACCGCGTCCACCGGCGAGACGGCGCCGTTGGTTTCCACTTCCATCACCAGCTTGTCATAGTCGAGACTTTGACCCTGACGGGTGGGTTCGACGCGATAGGCGACCTTTTTGACCGGACTGTAGAGGGCGTCGACGGCGATCAGGCCGATCGGCGCGTCTTCCGGACGGTTCTTTTCCGAAGGGACATAGCCCTTGCCGTTCTCCACGGTGAACTCGATGCGCACCGAAGCGCCTTCATCGAGGGTCAGAAGAACATGCTTGGGGTTGAGGATTTCGATGTCCGACGGCGTCTCGATCTGGCCGGCGTTGACGGTGCCGGGGCCCGTGGCGCGCAGGGTCATGCGCTTGGGGCCTTCGGCGTGCATGCGCAGGGCCAGTTGCTTGATGTTCAGAACGATATCGACCACGTCCTCGCGCACGCCTTCGAGCGGTGAGAATTCATGCACCACGCCGTCGATCTGGATGGACGTGACGGCGGCGCCTTGCAGGCTGGACAGCAGCACGCGGCGGATCGAGTTGCCGAGGGTGACGCCAAAGCCCCGCTCCAGCGGTTCGGCGATGATGCGGGCCTTGCGAGCGCTGTCGGCGCCCAGCTCGATCATCGGCTTTTCCGGGCGGATCAATTCATTCCAATTTCGTTCAATCACGGGCGGATATTCCTAAAGTCGCGAGGTCGTCGATCAAGAGGCTTGGATCGACGAAGAAGAGCCGGGTCTAAGGGGCGTTAGACGCGACGACGCTTGGGCGGACGGCAACCGTTATGCGGCATGGGCGTGACGTCGCGGATGGTCGTGATGGTCATGCCCACGGCCTGCAGGGCGCGCAGGGCCGATTCACGTCCGGACCCCGGGCCCGACACATTGACCTCCAGCGTCTTGACGCCGTGTTCAGCCGCCTTGTTACCGGCGTCTTCCGCCGCCATCTGCGCGGCGTAGGGGGTGGACTTGCGCGAGCCCTTGAAGCCCATGTGCCCGGCGCTTGACCAGGAAATCGCATTGCCCTGGGCGTCGGTGATGGTGATCATGGTGTTGTTGAACGAGGCGTTCACATGCGCCACGCCCGAGGTAATGTTTTTGCGCTCGCGCTTTTTGACGCGCGTCGGTTCCTTGGCCATCTTTTATAAGAGCCTTTGCTACTTCTTCTTGCCGGCGATCGGCTTGGCGGGGCCCTTACGGGTGCGGGCGTTGGTGTGGGTGCGCTGGCCGCGGACGGGCAGTCCTTTGCGGTGGCGCAGGCCGCGATAGCAGGCCAGATCCATCAGCCGCTTGATGTTCGTCGAGTTTTCACGACGAAGATCGCCCTCGACTTGATAGTCGCGATCGATGGTTTCGCGGATCTGGATCACTTCCTGATCGGTCAACTGGTTGACACGGCGCGCATCGGCGATGCCGACCCGATCGACAATTTCCCGCGCCTTGGTCGAGCCAATGCCGTGAATATACTGCAGCGCGATAATGACGCGCTTGTTGGTTGGGATATTGACGCCTGCAATACGGGCCACGCCGCTGTTCTCCTAATCACGACAATGGGCGCGAAACGTCCCGTCCGCCCTGCCGCCACATGGGGAGGGTTGACGCGCCGTTCGCGCTGCTTTCGCGGAAGGGCTTGTTATAGGATGCGGTGCGGTAACGTCAATGGTCGGATGGCGGAAAAAGCGCACAATCACCGGTGGTTGTGGCCTGACGCCGCCGGCTCACGCCGGAAGCGCGCCGTCCAGAGCCGGACCACGCGACAGAGAGGTCGCGAAGGGCATGGTCAGCATGTACTGACCCGCTGCGATCAGGGCCTGCGGCGCGACGTCGCGGTTAAGGCGTTGGGCGAGGTTTTCCGAAACCGATCCCTCCGGCGCCAGGGGATGGCGCTTGCTCATCTCCTCGTGACGCTCGTCATCGGCCCGCGCGTCGCCGCTGAGCAGGCCCGCACGCTCCAGCAACAGGCCCGCCGCGACCGGCGCGCCGCCGCCGCTACGGTGAAGGGTAAGGCTGAGGCCGTCCAATACGTCCGCGCGATCGCGGATGACGCCATTGAGGATCACAAACAAGAAGATGCCGGTGTGTGGGTCGGCGCACAGGCCGAAGAGCTGGGTCTGGATCGGAAAGCCTACCCCCTCGAAACGCATGTCCGCGACACCGAACTTGAAGGTCAGTAGGCCGTGCCCGCCCTTGCGAACAAATATCCGGTCATGGATAAAGCGGCCCGGCATGTCGTTTGACGGCCGGGTCGAGCGCCAGAACCCTTCGTAGGCGTCGCCGCGCGCGCGGGTGGTCAGCATCGCTTCCTCAAGCACCCGGGCCGGTAGCCAGTCCTTGGCGTCGACGCCGGTCGCGCCTTCGCCCACGCCGAACGCGCGGCCGAAGTCCGCCAAGTCGCATTCCCAATCAAGAGCGGTAAATCCGACGCGACGCGTAGCGATCGCCGCCGACAGTCTGGCCAGATTATCGCCGGTGGGTGCATTCACACCGCTGATCCAGCGACCCACAACCGACTTGTCAACCCGCAGCTCCGCCGCCAACCGGCCGCGGCCGATCGACAGCGCCTTCATCGCCAAATCGAGTTTGGCCGGGAAATCTTCAGGGGTCATGGTCGACCTACGCAAGCGGAAATATGTACCGTTCGCACCGATCGCACCGATCGCATCGAATCGCAACTCCAGGCGGACGACGGCTCCAGTCCCCGGCGTGTTTCGGTGCGAGAACCGCTCGAGTCCTACCGCGCCATCGCCGCGTCGATCGCTGCCGCGACAATGTCCACCGACGCCATGCCGTCGACCTCGACCAATTTACCCTGATGCCGATAGTAAGGCAGCAAAGGAGCGGTGTCGCGATTGTAGGCGACGAGACGTTGCTCGAATGCGATGGGATTGTCGTCGGGCCGGCCGGACTCGGCGAATCGACCGGCCACGCGGGCTTTCAACGCTTCATCATCGACCATGAGACGGATCACCAAGTCGATGCGGTGGTCACGTCGCTCCAACATGGCGTCGAGGGCCTCGGCCTGGGCGAGCGTGCGCGGGAAACCGTCGAAAATGCCGCCGCCGTGGGCGTCAAGGTCCGCAAGACGCTCTTCGATCAGGCCGACCACTATGTCGTCGGTGACCAGTTCGCCGGTGGCCATAATGCCCTCGACGCGTCTGCCGAGGGGCGAGCCGGATGCGATCGCCGCGCGCAGCATGTCGCCGGTGGAAAGTTGCACCATCCCCCGGTTCTCGATCAGACGCTTGGCCTGCGTCCCCTTCCCCGCCGCCGGCGGACCGAAAAGGATCAGGTTCATGCTCCCCCCACCCACATTTCCTGCCCTCGCACTCAGCTTACTAAAGGCCGCGTTAGCGGCCTCTACCCCCGCGCAGCTTCGATTTTCTGATCAAGCCCTCGTATTGATGGGCCAGGAGATGTGACTGGATTTGCGCCACCGTGTCCATAGTCACCGACACGACGATCAGGATAGACGTCCCCCCAAGGGCGTAGTTCCCGCTCGATCCGGACAGAACTTCCGGCAACAGGCAGACCAGGGCGACATAGACCGCGCCGATCAGGGTCAGCCGGGTGAGCACATATTCGATGTATTCCGCCGTCCGTTTACCCGGCCGGATCCCCGGCAGGTTGCCGCCATACTTGCGCAGATTTTCCGCCGTGTCCTCGGGGTTGAACACCACCGAGGTGTAGAAAAAGCAGAAAAAGATGATCAACGCGCCGTAGAGACCGATAAAGAGGGGTTTGCCGTGCTGCACTTGGCCTACAGCGGTGGGGAGCCACTGCGCCCAGTCCGGCAATTTCGCGGTCGCCAGGAAACCCATGGCGGTGGCGGGTAGCAATAGTAGAGACGACGCGAAGATCGGCGGGATTACCCCCGACACATTGATCTTCAGCGGCAGGAACGAATTTTCGCCGCCCATCATCCGATTGCCGACCTGGCGCTTGGGATAGACGATCAGGAGGCGCCGCTGGGCGCGCTCCATGAACACGATGAACAGGATCACTCCGACGGCGAGAATCAAAAAGCCGACGATCTCAAACGACTTGGACGGATCAAGCCGCGCGTCCTGCAGCATCTGCCACAGACCCGTGGGCAGCCGCGCGACGATGCCGGCGAAGATGATCAGGGAGACGCCGTTGCCGACGCCGCGCGCGGTCACCTGCTCGCCCAGCCACATCAGAAACATGGTGCCGCCAGTCAGGGTCACCGTCGTCGAAATCACGAAAAATACATCCGGATGATCAACGATCCCCGGGGTATTGGAGAGGCCGACGCCGATCCCGACCGACTGGACAATGGCCAGCAGCACGGTGAGGTAGCGCGTGTATTGATTGAGCTGTTTGCGGCCAGCCTCGCCGCCTTCCTTGCGTAGTTTGTCCCAAGGCGGATATGTCGTCTGCATCAACTGCACGATGATCGAGGCCGAAATGTACGGCATCACATTGAGCGCGAAGACGGCCATCCGCTGCACGGCGCCGCCGGAGAACATGTTGAACATGCCCAGATAGCCCTTCGACTGCCCCTCGAAGACATGGGCGAAGGCGCTGACGTTGATGCCTGGAATGGGGATATAGGTCCCCAGCCGATAGATCAGCAAGGCGATCAGGGTGAACCAGATGCGCTTGTGAAGCTCGGTCGCCTTCTGAAAGGCGCCGAGGTTCATATTGGCGGCGAGTTGCTCGGCGGCCGAAGCCATTCAAAGTCCCTCAAATCGGAAGACGCGGGTTGCGCCTAGATAGGGCGTCTCTCCGCTTGGCGCGAGGCCTCAATCGCGGGCGAGGTCGATCTTACGCTTTCGCCGGAGCGGGCTTGGTCAGGGTGATTTTGCCGCCGGCCTTCTCCACCGCGTCTTTGGCGGCGACCGAGGCCGAATAGACGGTGATGTCGAGCTTGGCCTTCAGTTCACCCTTGCCAAGCAAACGCACGCCGTCCTTCACCCGCCGCAGGATGCCCGACTTGACCAGGACGGCGCCGTCGATCGGCTTGCCCGCGTCCAGCTTGCCCGCCGCGATCGCCTGTTCGATGCGCCAGAAGTTCACTTCCGCCAATTGCTTGGCGAAGGGATTATTGAAGCCACGCTTGGGCATGCGCATGTGCAGCGGCATCTGGCCGCCTTCAAAGCCGGCGATGGCGACGCCGGAGCGGGACTTCTGCCCCTTCACGCCGCGACCGGCGGTCTTGCCCTTGCCGGAACCGGGACCACGGCCGACGCGCATGCGTTCCTTGGTCGAACCGGCGCGGGGGCTGAGTTCATTGAGTTTGGTCATGGGGCCTCTCCTTAAGAGTTCTGACGCCGGGCGGTGCCCGACTCGGCTGATGTTGCGTTGGGGGTTAGCCCACCACCTCGACCATGTGCGCGACCTTGGCGATCATGCCGCGCACGGAGGGGGTGTCTTCCAGCACGGCGGTGCGGCCGATGCGGTTGAGGCCCAGGCCGACCAGGGTCGCGCGTTGGTCGCTCTTGCGACGAATCGGGCTGGCGGTCTGGCGAACGGTGACTTTCGACATGGCGATCAGATCCTTACGCTTCCGCCGTATCGTCGGCGGCGGCGAGGTCGGTGCGGCGCTCGATGATGTCGCTGACCTTCTTGCCGCGCTTGGCGGCGACCTGCCGGGGCGAGGCCTGAACCTTGAGGGCTTCGATGGTGGCGCGGATCATGTTGTAGGGGTTGGACGATCCGACCGACTTGGCGACGACGTCCTGAACGCCGAGGGTTTCGAGGATGGCGCGCATCGGGCCGCCGGCGATAACGCCGGTGCCGGCGGGCGCGGCTCGCATCATGATCTTGCCGGCGCCCCAACGGCCGTGGCCATCGTGATGCAGAGTGCGCGCTTCACGAAGGGGCACGCGGATCATGGTCTTTTTCGCTTCCTCGGTCGCCTTGCGGATGGCCTCTGGCACTTCGCGCGCCTTGCCATGGCCAAAGCCGACGCGGCCCTTTTGATCGCCGACCACCATCAGGGCGGCGAAGGAGAAGCGGCGACCGCCCTTTACCGTCGCGGCGACGCGATTGATGTGCACCAGCTTTTCAACGATGTCGCTTTCAGCGCGCTCTTCGGGCTTGTTGCGGTCGCGACGGTCGCGGCGTTCGCCGCCCCCACGTTGTTGTTCACCACGGGCCATGCATTCGATCCCTTAAAAGTTCAGACCGGCTTCGCGGGCCGCATCCGCGAGCGCCTTGATCCGTCCATGATAGATATAGCCGCCACGATCAAACACGACGTCTTTCAAGCCCTTTTCCACGGCCCGTTGCGCGACCAGCGCGCCGACCTTGGCGGCCGCCTCGACGTCTGAGCCTTTGACGCCCTTGCCCGCTTCCAATGACGAGGCGGCGGCCAGGGTCACGCCCGCGCGATCATCGATGATCTGCGCGTAGATATTCTTCGACGAGCGGAAGACCGATAGACGCGGCCGCCCCTTGGCGACGGTTTTGAGCCGGCGACGCACGCGTGCGGCGCGCTGCTTTGCGATGTCACGAGATGTAAGCGCCATGACCTATTTCTTCTTGCCTTCCTTGCGACGAACCGCTTCCCCGGCGTAGCGCACGCCCTTGCCTTTGTAGGGCTCGGGCGGGCGGATCTTGCGGATGCGCGCGGCCATTTCCCCGACCAATTGCTTGTCGATCCCGGCGATCTTCACTTCCACCGGGCGGGGCACTGCGAAGGAGATGCCGGCGGGCGCCGGAATATCCACGTCGTGCGAGAAACCAAGCTGCATGCTCAGATTCTGGCCCTTCATGGCGGCGCGATAGCCGACGCCGACTAGCTCGAGGGTCTGCTCGTAGCCCGTGCTGACGCCGACGACCATATTGTTTACCAGAGTGCGCGACAGGCCCCACATCGAACGGGCGCGGGTCGTCTCGCTGCGCGGGGAAAGCGTCAGTTCGGCGGCGTCGAGCTTGAGTTCGATCTCTTCGCTGACCGTCCAGGCCAGTTGGCCTTTGGGACCCTTCACGGTGACGTGCTGTCCGTCGAGCGTCAGAGTAACCCCCGTCGGAATCGCGATCGCTTTCTTGCCGATACGGGACATATCAATACACCTGCAGGAGCACTTCGCCGCCGACGTTGGCGTCGCGCGCGGCGGTATCGGACATGACGCCCTTGGGCGTCGACAGAATCGAAATGCCCAAGCCGTTTTTCACCGGCTTCAGGTCGCCGATCGAGGAGTAGACCCGGCGTCCCGGCTTGGACACGCGCGAAATCTCGGCGATCACCGGCTCGCCGTCGAAGTATTTCAGTTCGACTTCGAATTCCGGAAAGGCGCCAGGCTTCTGCACCAGGGTGAAACCGCGGATATAGCCTTCCGACTGCAACACGCCCAGGACGCGCTCGCGCATTCGCGAAGCGGGGGTGTTGACCTTGGACCGCTTGCGCATGGCGGCGTTGCGAATACGGGCGATCATATCGCCGATGGGATCATTGACCATTTTTCTGTGCCCTCCCTACCAGCTCGACTTAACGAGACCGGGGATTTGGCCGGCTGAGCCCAGTTCGCGCAGCGCGATCCGGCTCATTTTCATTTTGCGATAGAACGCGCGCGGCCGGCCGGTCACCAGGCAGCGATTGCGAAAGCGATTGGGCGCCGAATTGCGCGGCAACTCGGCAAGCTTAAGCCTCGCCTCGAAGCGTTCTTCGAGCGACAGGGCTTCGTTCTCGGCGGTGTCTTTCAACGCCTTGCGCTTGGCCGCGAACTGTTTGACCAGTTTGCGGACCATTTCATTACGGTTGACGGCGCTCTTCTTGGCCATGATGTTTGTCTCTCTGTCCCGTCTATTGCGTCGTGAACGGGAATTGGAATTCTTTGAGAAGCGCGCGCGCTTCGTCGTCGGTCCGGGCGGTGGTGCAGACGATGATGTCCATGCCCCAGATCTGATCGATTTCGTCGTAATTGATCTCGGGGAACACCAGATGCTCCTTGAGGCCCATGGCGTAGTTGCCGCGGCCGTCGAAGCTGGTGGGCTTGAGACCTCTAAAATCCTTCACTCGCGGCAGAGCGATGGTGATCAGGCGGTCGAGGAATTCGTACATTCGGTCGGCGCGCAGGGTCACCTTGGCGCCGATGACCATGCCCTCTCGCAGCTTGAATCCGGCTATGGAGGTGCGCGCCTTGGTCGGCAAGGGTTTTTGGCCGGTGATCGCGGCCAGATCCTTCATCGCCGATGCGGTCTTTTTGGAATCGGCCACCGCTTCGCCGATGCCCATGTTCACGACGATCTTGTCGAGCTTGGGGATCTGCATTTCATTGGTGTAGCCGAACTGATCTTTCAGCGCCTTGCGGATACGGGCCCGATAGTCGGACTTCATCCGCGGCTCATATGCGGTCTCAGCCATTGATCACCTCTCCGGTGGTCTTGGCCACCCGAACCTTTTTGTCGCCGTCGATGCGAAATCCCACCCGCGTCGGCTTGCCGTTGCCGTCGGCGATCGCGACGTTGGACAGATGCAGACTGGCTTCCTTGGACTTGATGCCACCCTGCGGGTCGGCCTGGGTCGGACGCGTGTGACGCTTGACCAGGTTCAGGCCCTGGACGAACACGCGGTTGTCCTTGGGCAGAACACGGATCACATTGCCGCTGCGGCCCTTGTCCTTGCCGGCCAGGAGAACGACGCGATCACCCTTTTTGATCTTGGCCGCCATCACAACACCTCCGGCGCGAGCGAAATAATCTTCATGTGACCCTTGCCGCGCAGCTCGCGCGGGACGGGACCGAAAATCCGCGTGCCAATCGGCTCGGATTGCTTGTTGACGATCACCGCGGCGCTCTTGTCGAAGCGGATCACCGAGCCGTCCTTGCGCTTGATCGCCGCGGCGGTGCGCACGACGATGGCCTGCAGGACGTCGCCCTTCTTCACGCGACCGCGCGGAATGGCTTCCTTGACGGAGACGACGATCTTGTCGCCTACGCCGGCGTAGCGGCGCCCGGCGCCGCCGAGCACCTTAATGCACATCACGCGACGCGCGCCGGAGTTGTCAGCAACCTCTAGATTGGTCTGCATCTGGATCATGGTTCGATCCTTTCAATCAGGCGCTGACCGAGGAGTCGCCCTTAGGCAGGACCTCCCAGGTTTTCAGCTTCGATTTGGGCGCGCACTCGACGATGCGAGCGAACTCGCCGGCCTTGTAGAGATTGGCCTCGTCATGAGCGTGGTATTTTTTGGACCGACGGACGGTCTTCTTGAGCAACGGGTGCAGGAACGTGCGTTCCACCTTCACAATCACCGTCTTGTCGCCCTTGTCGGAGACGACCAGTCCTTCGAGAATTCGTTTGGGCATGGTTATTTTCTTCTTCAGGCCAGGGGAGGCTTGGCGCGCAAGGTCGTCTTGATGCGCGCGATATCGCGTCGCACCACCTCAACCCGGTGGGTTTTTTCCAACTGGCCGGTCGCCGCCTGGAAGCGCAGGTTGAACTGCTCCTTCTTGAGGGACAGAAGCTGGTCGGTCAGTTGATCGGGCGTCAGACGCCGCACGTCATCGATCTTCATTGAATGGCCTCCGCGCCCGCGGCTATACGGGTGACGATCCGGGTCTTCACAGGCAGTTTTGCGGCGCCCAGACGCAGGGCTTCGCGGGCGATGTCGTCCGGCACCCCGTCAACCTCGAACATGATCCGGCCCGGCGCGACGCGCGCGGCCCAGTAGTCCACGGCGCCCTTGCCCTTGCCCATCCGCACTTCGGCCGGCTTGTCGCTGACCGGAACGTCGGGGAAGATGCGAATCCACACCCGGCCCTGGCGCTTCATTTGACGGGTGATCGCGCGGCGGGCCGCTTCGATCTGCCGGGCGGTGATCCGTTCGGGTTGGGTCGTCTTGAGGCCGTGCGAGCCGAAGTTCAGCGCAAAGCCGCCCTTGGCCAGACCATGGATCTTGCCCTTGAACTGCTTGCGGTACTTGGTCTTTTTTGGTGAAAGCATGATCGTAACCCTTAAGCGGCCGTCGCGTCGCGACGGTCACGGCGCGGCGCGCGGTCGGGGCGATCGCCGCGGCCTTCGCGTCCGCCGCCTTCACCGGCGGGGCCGGATTCGGGAGCCAGACGCTTGTCCAGCGCCATCGGGTCGTGCTCCAGGACTTCGCCTTTAAAGACCCAGGTTTTCACGCCGATGATGCCGTAGGTCGTCTTGGCTTCATAGAAGCCATAGTCGATGTCGGCGCGCAGGGTGTGACGCGGCACGCGGCCCTCGTGATAGCTTTCGGCGCGGGCGATTTCGGCGCCGCCCAGGCGGCCGGCGACTTCCACGCGGACCCCCTTGGCACCCAGACGCATGGCCGACTGCATCGAGCGCTTCATGGCGCGGCGGAAGGCGATCCGGCGCTCGAGTTGCTGGGCGATGCTTTCGGCGATCAGTTGGGCGTCGGTTTCGGGCTTGCGAACCTCAACGATGTTCAAATGCAAATCGCCTTCGGTCATCGCCGCCAGATCGCTGCGCAGCTTCTCAATGTCGGCGCCCTTCTTGCCTATGATCACGCCGGGGCGCGCGGCATAAATGGTCACGCGGCACTTCTTGTGCGGACGCTCGATGATGATGCGCGACACGCCGGCCTGTGCCAGACGCTTCTTCAGTTCGCGACGCACCTTGATGTCATCGTGCAGCAAGCGGGAATACTCCTCGCCGCTGGCGAACCACCGGCTGTCCCAGGTGCGATTGATGCCCAGGCGCAAACCGATCGGATTGACTTTTTGACCCATCAGACGGCCCCACCCAACTCACGGACCACGATGGTGATCTCGGAAAACGGCTTTTCAATCCGCGAAGAACGGCCGCGCGCACGGGCCGAAAACCGCTTCATGATCATGTTCTTGCCGACGAAGGCCTCGGCGACGACCAGGTTGTCGATGTCGAGGTTGTGATTGTTTTCGGCGTTGGAGATCGCCGAATAGAGCGCCTTGCGCACATAGGCGGCGATGCGCTTGGGGCTGAACTCCAGTTCGTTGAGCGCGCGTTGCACCTTCAGACCCCGGATCGACTGGGCGACGACGTTGAGTTTGCGCGCGCCGGTGCGCAGGGTGCGCACCTTGCTCATCGCTTCGACCGGCCCGAGGCGCCGCTCTTTGGCTTGCTTGCTCATGTTACTTCCTCTTCGCCTTCTTGTCGGCGGCGTGGCCGGGGAAATAACGGGTTGGCGCGAACTCGCCGAATTTCATGCCCACCATGTCCTCGCCGACGAGCACCGGCACATGCTTGTGGCCGTTGTGCACGCCGAAGGTGAGGCCTACGAACTGGGGCATGATGGTCGAACGGCGCGACCAGGTCTTGATCACGTCCTTGCGGCCGGTCGCCTGAACCGCTTCGGCCTTTTTCAGCAGATAACCGTCGACGAACGGACCTTTCCAAACTGAGCGCGTCATCGCTTAGCGGGCCTTCTTCACATGGCGACTACGGATGATGAATTTGTCCGTGGTCTTGTTGGAGCGGGTCTTGCGGCCCTTGGTGGATTTGCCCCACGGCGTAACCGGGTGGCGACCGCCGGAGGTACGGCCTTCGCCGCCGCCGTGCGGGTGATCGATCGGGTTCATGGCCACGCCGCGAACGTGCGGGCGGCGCCCCTTATGACGAACGCGTCCGGCCTTGCCGAGCACTTCGTTCATATGGTCCTGATTGGAGACCGCGCCGACGGTGGCCATGCAGGTGTCCTGCACCATGCGCAGCTCGCCCGAACCCAGGCGGATCTGCGCATAACCGGCGTCGCGGCCGACCAGCTGAGCATAGGCGCCGGCCGAACGGGCGATCTGACCACCCTTCATCGGCTTGAGCTCGATGTTGTGAATGATGGTGCCGATCGGCATGCCGCGCAGCGGCGCCGCGTTGCCAGGCTTCACGTCGACCTTTTCGCTGGCGATGATTTCGTCGCCGGCCTTGAGACGCTGCGGGGCCAGGATATAGGCCAGTTCGCCGTCGGCGTACTTGACCAGGGCGATGAAGGCGGTGCGGTTGGGGTCGTATTCCAGACGCTCCACCGTCGCGGTCACATTCCATTTGCGGCGTTTGAAATCGACGACGCGATAGAGCCGCTTGGCGCCGCCGCCGCGGAAACGCACCGCGATGCGTCCGCCGCCGCCACGACCGCCCGACTTGGTCAAACCTTCGACGAGGCTCTTTTCGGGGCGACCCTTGTGCAGTTCCGAACGGTCCACCAGCACCAGGCTGCGTCGCGACGGGGAGGTCGGATTATAGTGTTTCAGAGCCATGGTTCAGAGCCCCGTCGTAATGTCGATGGATTGGCCCTCTTTGAGGGTCACAATGGCTTTCTTGACGTCGATCCGCCGGCCCGGGCGACCACGGAACCGCTTGGTCTTGCCCTTTTGGATCAGAGTGTTGACCTTGGTCACCTGCACCTTGAACAGAGCTTCGACGGCGGCGGCGATCTCGTCTTTGGTCGAATCGATGGCCACGCGGAAGACGACCTTATTCTGCTCCGAAAGCAGGGTCGCCTTTTCGGTGATCATCGGCGCCAGGATCGTATCGTAATGGCGAGCGGCGGTGGCCATTATGCGGCCTCCTTGTCGGCAAAGCGGGCTTCGATGGCCATGACAGCGGCCTTAGTCAGAACCAAGGTCTCGCGGCGCAGAACGTCGTAGACATTCAGGCCGGCGTCGGGGAGCACATCCACATTGGGAATATTGCGCGCCGCCAGGCGGAAGTTGGTGTCGACGGCGGGGCCGGCGATGATCAGGGCGTTTTTCAGGCCCATGGCGTTGAAGTGCACGCGCAACGACGCGGTCTTAGCGTCCGGCAGGCTGGCGTCATCGAGGATCACCAGGGTTCCGGCCTGGGCCTTCGACGACAGGGCGTGACGAAGGGCCATGGCCCGGACCTTCTTGGGGAGATCAAAAGCGTGGCTGCGGACCACCGGTCCGTGCGCCTTGGCGCCGCCGACGAACTGAGCCGCTCGGCGGGAGCCGTGACGGGCGCCGCCAGTGCCCTTTTGCTTGTACATCTTCTTGCCGGTGCGCGAGACTTCGTTACGTACCTGGATCTTGTGCGTGCCGGCGCGGCGCTTGGCGAGCTGCCAGGTAACGCAACGCTGCAGGATGTCGCCGCGAATGTCGGTGATGCCGAAGATATCGTCCGGCAAGTCCAGGGCGCCGCCCGCGGCGCCGCCTAGTTTGATCATCTTGATCTTCATGCTTCGTCGCCTTCAGCTTCAGGCGTTACTTCCGGAGCAACGTCGGCGACCGGCGCATCGGACGCTGCCGAGGCGGCGGACTGGCCATTGGATTTGATCGCACCCGGATGCGGCGTTTCGGCCGGGGCCGCGCGCTTGATGGCGTCGCGGATCTTGACGAAGGTGCCTTCGGTTCCCGGCACCGCGCCCTTTATTAGAATGAGGCCGCGCTCAACATCGACGCGGAACACGGTAAGGTTGAGGGTGGTGACGTTGTCCTGGCCCATATGGCCGGCCATCTTCTTGCCCTTGAACACCTTGCCCGGATCCTGGCGCTGCCCGGTGGACCCGTGCGCGCGGTGCGAGACCGAGACGCCGTGGGTGGCGCGCATGCCGCCGAAGTTCCAACGCTTCATGGCCCCGGCGAAACCCTTACCGACCGTCACGGCCGACACGTCAACCTTCTGGCCGGGTAGATAATGATCCGCGGTGAACTCGGCGCCAACATCGATCAGATTGTCCGGCGAGACGCGGAATTCGGCGACGCAGCGCTTGGGTTCGACGAGGCCCTTGGCGAAATGGCCACGCATGGCCTTGCTGGTGTTCTTGGCCTTTTTCGCTCCGGCGCCCAGTTGCAGGGCGACATAGCCGTCGCGCTCCAAAGTGCGTTGGGCGGTGACCTGACAGCCGTCGAGGCTGAGCACGGTCACGGGCACATGGGTCCCGGCCTCATCAAAGAGGCGCGTCATCCCCAGCTTCTTGGCGATTATGCCGGTACGCATCGGCTGGCCCCTAAAGCTTGATTTCGACGTCCACGCCGGCGGACAGGTCGAGCTTCATGAGCGCGTCCACGGTCTGCGGGGTGGGGTCGACGATGTCGAGCACGCGCTTGTGCGTGCGGATTTCAAACTGCTCACGCGACTTCTTGTCGATGTGCGGTGAGCGGTTGACGGTGAAACGTTCGATCAAGGTAGGGAGCGGAATCGGTCCCCTCACAGTGGCGCCGGTGCGCTTGGCCGTGTTTACGATCTCGCGGGTGGAATGATCCAGCACCCGGTGATCGAAGGCCTTGAGCCGAATGCGGATGTTCTGCCGATCCATATCGCTCTTCATATCCTCTTGAGCCCTAGAGCCCGCGTGCGCCAGACCATGTCAAAGACCAGCTCGTTTTGAGTCCAAAAGGACCAAACGAACGCGTAAGCCCGCAAAAACGAATGGCCCATTCGGAGAACCGATGGGCCGCATACCTGGGCGCCGCAACGAACGCCGCTGCCGGTCCAGGTTCGAATTGCGAACCGCGTCTGCCCTTGGGGTTTCGCCCTTCAGGCACAGCCGGCTCAACAAAGAGGGCGCTTCCTAGACGCACGGCCCCTTGTCGTCAAGGCCCTGACCGTCGACAAGTAGCGCGATGGAATGGGTCACGAAATCGCCGTTTGCGGCGGGCAGTGATTGGACGAGCCGAGCGCGGCTAGACTTGGAGGCAGTTTGACCGGCTCGAAGACGACCCGCCGCAACGCCGTCGCCGTCGCGATCTCGTCGATCCTGCACGTGCTGTTTTTCTATTTTGTCGTAACGTACGTGCCGCAGCCGCCGCCGGAGCCGGAGATCATCGTCCAACCGCTCGACGTGTCGGTCATGCCCATGCCGCAGATCCCTCCGCCACCGCCCGAAGTAATCATTCCGCCCAAGTTGATCCCCAAAAAGATCGAGACCCTGCCGGAAACCAGACCGATTCCCACTCCGCCGCCGCCCAAACCCGAACCGCCGAAGCCCGAACCGCCCAAACCGACCCCGGCGCCGCCCAAGCCGACGCCCCCGACGCCGCCAAGCCCAACCCTATCGCCGCCCAAGCCGGTCGCGCCGAAGATTTCGCCTCTACCGGCTCCGACGGTCTCCGCCGCGCGCCCTTCGCCCGCGCCGCCCGCGCCGCAGAGCGCGCCCAAGACGCCAACGCCGGCGACGCAGGTCAGTCCCTCGCCCTCGCCGGTCGTGACGCTCAACAAGCTCAATTTGCACAAGCCGGAAAAGGCGACGCCCACAGGCGTCCCCACCCTGCCGGTGGCGCCGTCAGGCGGCCCGCAGGGTTCGGCCGCCGCCGCCGCGCTGGCTGGCGCGGCCTTCGCCCCGCAAGGATCACGCCTTAGCGGCCTCAACCCCTATCCCTACGGCGCTATGCCGAGCGGGGGTTCGGGCCTGCGCGGCACCCTGGTCGGCTGCGCCAATGCCTCGGCGGTGGGCCTCAGCAGCGTGGAGAAGGCGCACTGCAATGAGCGGTTCGGCGTGCAGATCGGCCACGCGCCTGCCCTCGACGGCATCAACCCCGCCAAACGCGCCGCTTTCGACGCCGCCGCGGAGCGTCAGGAGCGGGATCGAAACAGTCGCGGGGCGGATCCGATCGCGGCGGTGCACAACGCTCAACCGCGCAGTCCGTCCGAACCGGATATCAACAGCGGCCCGACGTCATTTCAACACTGAACCTCATCGCTTCATCCGGCGTTCACGCTCCTGAGCCGACGATGAGCGGCTTTTGATGTGAGGCGTCGATGAAACAGCTCATTCCCGCTCTGGCCCTTTTCTGGCTCCCGTTGACGGCCTGGGCCGCCGAGACGATCCAGCCGGGGTATTGGGAGGCGAAAGACGAGGTCGTCTCGCCAATCCACACCTCGAAGGTCGAAAGGCGCTGCATCACCTCGCGCGAGGTCGACAAGTTCATGTCCTGCCACATCAACCACATCTATCAATGCGTCTGTCCCGAGCAGACCGCCCGCGACGGCGTGGTGGCGTTCAAGGGCGAGTGCGTCGACAAGAAGGGCCACAAGGTCGGCATCAGCGGACGGGGCGCCTACACCCCCACCACCCTGACCATGACCGCCGACTTCACCTTCCGGCTACTCGGCATTCCCATGTCCGGCGAGGCCAGGACCGACGCCCGGCGCATTGGCGATGTCTGCCCGGCGGGAACGCCCTGAAGGTTGGCAAGACCTGTTCTTGATCGATATTCGAAGGTTCGCGCCCGCCGCCGGCGTGTTGAGCACCCTATAACTTCAAGACAATAGTCGTTGTTTCGTTCGCCAAATCACGCCAATCATGGCCGATGTCAGTCGCCCTCGACCTGGAATCGTTGGCGAGCCTGGAGCTTTCGGGCTCGGATGCTCCCATGGCGGAGCGCGGCGCGATTTCGGTGATCGTGCCGGCGAAGAACGAGGCGCTCAACCTGCCGGTTCTGGTCGAGCGACTGTTTGGCGTCCTGCGCGGCATCGACCGGCCGTTCGAGGTCATCGTCGTCAATGACGGCAGCACCGACGACTCCCTGGGCGCTTTGCGGGCCTTGGCGGCGCCTTACCCTGAGTTGCGGGCGATCGATCTTGCCCGCAACTATGGCCAGACCGCCGCCATGATGGCCGGGTTCGATCACGCGCGCGGGGAGATCATCGTGGCGATCGACGCCGACCTGCAGAACGATCCGGCCGATATTCCACTGCTGCTCGCCAAGCTGGATGAAGGTTACGATGTCGTCTCCGGTTGGCGGGTGCGCCGGAAGGACGCCGCCATCCGTCGCAACTTCGTCAGCCGCGTCGCCAATAGCGTGATTTCGCGCCTGTCAGGCGTGCGCCTGCACGACTACGGTTGTTCCTTGAAGGCGTATCGGCGCAACGTGATCGGACCGATCCGGCTTTACGGCGAAATGCACCGCTTCATCCCCATCTACGCCTCGTGGTACGGCGCGCGGATCGCCGAAATTCCCGTCAACCACAACCCGCGCCTGCACGGAAAGTCCAACTACGGGCTCGAGCGTATCCTCAAGGTCGTCCTCGACCTGATGGTGGTGAGGTTTCTGGATAAGTGGATCGGCAAGCCGATCTACATTTTCGGCGGATTCGGCGCCTTGTGGTTCCTAGTCGCCACGATCAGCGCGACATACATGTTTTATCTGAAGTTCGTCCGCCACCTGTCGATGATTCAGACACCGTTGCCGCTCCTGGTGGTGATGTCCGTCATGATGGGCGTCATGAGTATCTGCATCGGGCTGGTGGCGGAAATCGTGGTGCGCACCTATTTTGAATCCCAGGGCAAGACGATCTATCACATCCGTGAACGGATCAATCTCGATGAACCGTCGCCGCCGCGGCCCGGCTGACCGGACATGTGCGGACTGACCGGCTTCGTTGGCCCCGGCGGGCGCGAACATTTGGGCGCCATGACCGCCGAGATCGCCCATCGCGGTCCCGACGACGCCGGCTTTCACATCGAGCCCGAATACGCTCTGCATCTCGGGTTTCGCCGGCTGGCGGTCATCGATGTCGCCGGCGGCCATCAGCCGATGTGGAACGAGGATGACTCGGTCTGCGTCCTCTTCAACGGCGAGATTTACAACCAGGCCGAGCTGCGCGCGCAATTGCTGGCCGCGGGGCACATCTTCCGGAGCGACCATTCCGACACGGAGGTCCTGGTGCATGGTTATGAGGAATGGGGCAAGGACCTGCCGGCGCGGCTGAACGGCATGTTCGCCTTCGTCGTCTGGGATCGGCCGCGCCGGCGTCTGTTCGCCGCCCGCGACCGCTTCGGCGAAAAGCCGTTCTTCTACGCCGCCCGACCCGGTTTCTTCGCCTTCGCGTCGGAGCTCTCGGCGCTGATCCGCCATCCGGCCGTCGACCGCACCATCGATCCGCGCGCGCTGCAGAAGTTCTTCGCCTATGGCTATATTCCCGCGCCGGGCGCGCTCTATCGCGGCGCGCGCAAGTTGCCGGGCGGCTGCTCCCTGACCCTCGATCTCGCTGATTTCAGCGTCACGGAACGGCGCTATTGGCGCTTCGCCATCGAAGCCGACGAGCACGCGCCCGAAGACCACATTCCCGCCCTGACCGAAGAGCTGCGGGCGTTGCTGGACCGCGCCGTCGGGCGGCGTCTGGTCAGTGATGTGCCGCTGGGCGTTTTTCTGTCCGGCGGGATCGACTCGAGCATGGTGCTCGCGCTGGCCACGCGCCATCGCACGCCGGCCAGTCTCGACACCTTCACTATCGGTTTCAACGAACCGTCCTTCGACGAAACCCCCTATGCGCGGGACGTCGCCGCCGCTATCGGGACCCGTCACCACGAACGGATCCTGGATTTCGACACCGCGCGCGGTCTGGTGGCGGACGTTCTTGGCCGCCTGGATGAACCGACGGGCGATCCCTCCATCCTGCCGACCCATCTGTTGTGCGCGTTCGCGCGCGAGAGCGTCACCGTGGCCCTGACCGGCGATGGGGGCGACGAATTGTTTGCGGGCTATGACCCGTTCGCCGCGCTCGGCCCCGCCGCCCTGTATGACAAGGTCGTGCCGCCCCCGGTCCATCTCCTGCTCCGCCGCGCCGCCGGCATGCTGCCGCGCGCCGCCACCAATATGAGCCTGGATTTCAAGCTGCGACGCGCGCTGATGGGCATGTCCTATCCGGCGCGCGTGCGGCTGCCGGTGTGGATGTCGCCGCTCGAGCCGGCGCGGATGGGCGCGCTATTTGACGCACCGATGTCGACCGAAGAGCTCTATTCCGAGGCGATCGAAGTGTGGGATAGCGCTCGGGCGAGAAATCCGATCGATCGCACCCTGGAGTTTTTCACCAATTTTTATCTACAGGACGACATCCTGGCCAAAACCGATCGGGCTGCGATGATGGTCTCACTGGAAGCGCGCGCGCCCTTTCTGGACAACGATGTGGTCGATTTTTGCGCCCGTCTGCCGCACGGCTACAAATATCGCCGCGGCGAGCGCAAGTTCCTGCTGCGCCGCGCCGCCGCCGGATTGGTTCCCGACGCCGTACTCAAGCGTCCGAAGAAGGGCTTCGGCGTCCCCCTGGCTGCCTGGCTGCGGCAGATGCCGCCCGCCGCGCCGCTCGCCGCCGTCACCGGGCTTCGCCCAAACTGGATCGCCGACCGCTGGATCGCAGCTCGCGCCGGCGAGGCGGACGAGCGGCTGTTGCTCTGGAGTTGGCTGAGCCTGCAGGCCGTGATCGGTCAGGAGAAAGAGGCCGCCGTTGCCGCCTGACGCCGAAGGCTTGGCGCCCGTCGCGACGCGGCGCCCGTGGTTCTTTCCAGCGCTCCTTGAGCGCGCCATCCGCTATGGTGGCGTCGGCGTTGTCATCTCGGTGCTGTACAGCCTCTGCGTCATCGCCATCGTGCAGTTCCTGCGTCCGATCAGCCCGACGATAGCCAGCGTCCTGGCCTTCATCGCTATCACGCCGGTGGCCTATCTCGCACATCGCCGGATCACCTTTGCGGATCGTCCGTACGATAAGCTGCAACCGCTGCGCTTTGCGTTTTCTACCACTGCGTCATTCGTCATCGCCGTGGGAGGCATGTATTGGATCACCGTCATCGCCGGTCGCAGCTACCTGCTCGGCATCGCTTGGAATTGGTTGATAATCCCGGCGATGAATTTTCTTGCCTACCTGCTCTGGGTTTTCCGCGCCGCGCGAACAAAAGGGCGAACCGCGTGACCCCGGTCGTCCGTGCCGCCTCCGCGCCAGGCATTCCGGCATGAGCGATGTCTATGTCTATGACGCCGCCTTCCAGAACATGGCGGCGACCGGATCGGCCTATGCCGCCCGTCGCATCGTTTCGGCCGTCCGCACGATTCTGGAGGTAAAAAGCGTCCTGGACGTCGGTTGCGCGCGCGGAACCTGGTTGCGGGAATGGCGAGCGCAAGAGGTCCATGACATTCTCGGCGTCGATGGCGACTATGTGGACCGCGGCAAACTTGAGATCGATCCGAAGTGTTTCGTCGTCCGTGACCTGGCGGCGCCGTTCAGTCTTGGACGCCGCTTCGACGTCGCGCAGAGTCTGGAGGTCGCCGAGCACCTGCCGCCGGCGCGCGCCGAGTCGTTCGTCGCAGATCTCGTCGCCCATGCGCCGGTCGTGCTGTTTTCCGCCGCACCGCCAGGTCAGGGTGGTGAAAATCACTTGAACGAACAGGCTGGCGACTACTGGCAGAAAATTTTTCTCGGCCACGATTTCGTCGCCATTGACTGCCTTAGGCCACTACTGGAGAGAGAAAATAGCATTCCGTCGTGGTATAGATACAATCTTTTTCTCTA
>JANXUA010000052.1 GCA_025352085.1 Caulobacteraceae bacterium
CGCAAGTCCGACAACCCCTCGATCACCCGCGATGTCTCGGGCGAGGGCGTGCAGCAGGCCCTGCTCAAGATCATGGAAGGCACGGTCGCCTCGGTGCCCCCGCAGGGCGGCCGCAAGCACCCGCAGCAGGAATTCCTGCAGGTCGACACCACCAACATGCTGTTCATCTGCGGCGGCGCCTTCGCCGGCCTGGAAAAGATCATTTCCAGCCGCGGCAAGGGCACCTCGATCGGCTTTTCCGCCAAGGTCGCCGATCCCGACGATCGCCGCACCGGCGAGGTCCTGCGCCAGGTCGAGCCCGACGATCTGCAGCGTTTCGGCCTGATCCCCGAATTCATCGGCCGTCTGCCGGTGATCGCCACCCTCGACGATCTCGATGAGGGCGCGCTGGTCAAGATCCTCACCGATCCCAAGAACGCCCTGGTCAAACAGTACCAACGCCTGTTCGACATGGAGAACGTCGGCCTGGCCTTCACCGAGGATGCGCTGAAAGCGATCGCCCGCAAGGCGATCTTGCGCAAGACCGGCGCGCGCGGCCTGCGGTCGATCCTCGAAGCGATCCTGCTGGAAACCATGTTCGACCTGCCGACCCTGCAGGGCGTCGAAGAGGTGGTGGTCAACGCCGAAGTCGTCGAAGGCCGCGGCTCGCCCTTGATGATCTACGCCGAAAAGAAGAACGAGGCGGCGGCGGGGTAAGGCCTGTCTGCGATTGTCGGTCGGCGCCGTTCATGATATTTGATCGACGATCATGAATGACGTCCCCATCCAGATTCGCAACCCCGAAGTCGTGCGGGCGATCCGCGCGTTGGCAGAGCAGACGCATCAGCCGATTACCGAGGCGGTCGGCGGGGCGGTGAGAGAAGCGCTCAAACGGCAGGGGGCTGTCAGCGACGCGGAATACAAGAGGCGGCTCAAGGCGATCGAAGAGATCGTCAATCAATTCCAGGCTCTGCCGATCGTCGGGCCGGCGTTGACCGACGATGATCTCTACGACGAAGACGGCCTGCCCAAGTGATGGTCGTCGATGCGTCGGCGATCCTGGCAATCATTCTGAAAGAAGAGGACGGATTCGCGTTTCGCGAAGCATTGTCCAAATCCCGCCGATCAGTCATGTCCCCGGTCAACTACTGGGAAGTACTTGTCCGCGCTCAGACCCTGCGTGGCGTGGAGGGCGCGGCGACCGTCGAGACTACGTTACACGAATTTGACATAGACTTGGTCACGATTGACGCCCAAATGGCTCGCGACGCTGCGCAGGCGTTCGCGAAATTCGGCCGCCGGTCAGCAGGAGGCCTGAATCTTGGTGACTGCTTCGCCTATGCCTTAGCCCAAAGCGAAGACGATGGTCTGCTCTATAAGGGCAATGATTTCCCTAAAACGGACGTAAAGAGCGTCCTCTAACCAACGATGACGAATTACCTTTTTGACCGCTTGTTTGCAGCAGGCCATCCTGACGCGATCGTTATCGACGCAGCCGGCCAAACGCTCACCTATGGCGATCTGGACCGCGCCGTCGCGCGCTACGCCAACGCCCTCACGTCGCTCGGCGTGAAGCCGGGCGACCGGGTCGGGGCGCAGGTGGAAAAGTCGGTCGCCAATGTCGTGCTCTATCTGGCGACGATCCGCATCGGCGCGGTGTTTCTGCCGCTGAACACCGCCTATACGCCGGCCGAAATGACCTATTTCATCGGCGACGCCGAGCCGGCGCTGATCGTGTGCGATCCATCGGCGACGGCGACCCTCGCGCCGATCGCCAACGCGGCGCGCATCGTAACGCTCGACGCAAGCGGGGAGGGCGGCCTCGCCGATCTGGCCGCCGGCTGTTCGGATCGCTTCGACGCAGTCGCGCGCGCGGCGACCGATCTGGCGGCGATCTGCTACACCTCCGGCACGACGGGCCGCTCCAAGGGCGCCATGCTGACCCACGGCAACCTGGCCTCCAACGCCGAAACGCTCAAGGATTTGTGGCGTTTCACAGTGGACGACGTGCTGATCCACGCCCTGCCGATCTATCACGTTCACGGCCTGTTCGTGGCCATCAACACGGTGATGATGGCCGGCGCCTCGATGATCTTCCAGCCGAGGTTCGACGCCGACGCGGTGCTGGCGGTCATGCCCCGCGCCACGACGCTGATGGGCGTGCCGACCTTCTACACCCGGTTGCTGGCCCATCCCGGCCTGACCCGCGAAGCGACGGCGGCCATGCGCCTGTTCATCTCCGGATCGGCGCCGTTGCTGGCCCAAACGCATGCCGAGTTTCACGCGCGCACCGGCCACGTCATCCTCGAGCGCTACGGCATGACCGAAACGGGCATGAACACGTCCAATCCGTATGACGGCGCGCGCATCGCCGGCACGGTCGGCCTGCCGCTTCCCGGCGTCAGTGTCCGCGTGGCGGCGCCGGCCGGCGAGATCGGCGTGGTCGAGGTCAAGGGGCCCAATGTCTTCGCCGGGTATTGGCGCAACCCGCAAAAGACCGCCGCCGAGTTCCGCGCCGACGGCTGGTTCATCACCGGCGATCTCGGCCGGGTCGACGACAACGGCTACCTCTCCATCGTCGGGCGCGGCAAGGATCTGATCATTTCCGGCGGCCTCAACGTCTATCCCAAGGAGATCGAGACCGAGCTCGACGCCTTGCCGGGCGTGATCGAAAGCGCGGTGATCGGCCTGCCGCATACTGATCTGGGCGAGGCGGTAATTGCGGTTGTCGTGGCCACGCCCGGCGCGACTCTCGACGAGACGGCCGTCATTTCCGCCCTGACCTCACGTCTGGCGCGATTCAAGCTGCCCAAAAAAGTGATTTTCGTCGCCGATTTGCCGCGCAACGCCATGGGCAAGGTGCAAAAGGCGCTGCTGCGGGACCGCTACGGCTAGAACAGGATGATTTTAGACGGAACCCGTCCAAAATCTGAATCCTGTTCTAGAATCAAAAGTGTAGAGCCTGATTCAGCGTTTGCATCTGTTCCGTGCAAACGCATCAGGCTCTGCGCGCTCGGGCGCCCGCCGCTTGAATGCGGCCGGCGAACATCCACATATTTGATGAACCGGCCGCCTTCCCTAGGCGGACAAGCGCCGCGAGTCGGCGCAGTATCGATCTAGTTGGGCGTACGGCGCGTAAAGTCTCAGGGTCCCGCGTCGCCCGCCAGGAGTGTACCAAGTCCATGCCACCCATTCACGTTCTGCCCGTTCTTCCCCTTCGCGACATTGTCGTCTTTCCGCACATGGTCGTGCCCCTGTTTGTCGGGCGCGAGAAATCGGTTCGCGCGCTTGAGGAGGTGATGAAGGCCGACAAGCAGATTCTGCTCGTCACGCAAAAAGACCGCGATCAGGACGATCCGACGCCCGCCGACATCTATGAAGTCGGCGTGCTGGCGTCCGTTCTGCAACTGCTCAAACTGCCCGACGGCACCGTCAAGGTGCTGGTGGAAGGCAAGTCGCGGGCGGCGGTGCTGAAATTCACCGCCCGCGAGGACTTCTACGAAGCCGAAATCGCCGCCATTTCCGAGGAAAGCGGCGAAGCGCACGAGGCCGAGGCCCTGTCGCGCGCCGTCATCGATCAGTTCGACAACTATGTGAAGCTCAACAAGAAGATCCCGCCCGAAGCGCTGACGGCGATCCCGCAGATCACCGAGCCGGGGCGCCTGGCCGACAATATCGCCGCTCATCTGGCGGTGAAGATTTCCGATCGCCAGCAGCTGTTGGAACTGTTCAACGTCGGCAAGCGCCTGGAAAAGGTGTTCGCCCTGATGGAGGGTGAGATCAGCGTGCTGCAGGTCGAAAAGAAGATCCGCAGCCGGGTCAAGCGCCAGATGGAGAAGACACAGCGCGAGTACTATCTCAACGAGCAGATGAAGGCGATCCAGCGCGAGCTGGGCGAGCAGGACGACGCCCGCGACGAACTGCTTGAGCTCGAAAAGCGCATCAAAAAGACCAAGCTTTCCAAGGAAGCCCGCGAAAAGGCCGACGGCGAGCTGAAGAAGCTGCGCAACATGAGTCCGATGTCGGCGGAATCCACCGTCGTGCGCAACTATCTCGACTGGTTGCTGTCGATCCCGTGGGGCAAGAGCAAATCAAAGCCGATCGATATCGAGCGCGCCGAAACCATCCTCGAAGAGGATCACTATGGCCTGGAAAAGGTCAAGGAACGCATCCTTGAATACCTCGCCGTGCAGGCGCGCACCGGCGCGCTCAAGGGCCCGATCCTGTGCCTCGTCGGCCCTCCGGGCGTGGCAAGACTTCGCTCGGCCAGTCGATCGCGCGGGCAACGGGCCGCGAATTCATTCGACAGTCCTTGGGCGGAGTGCG
>JANXUA010000090.1 GCA_025352085.1 Caulobacteraceae bacterium
CGTCACGCAGGAAGGCCTCGGTGTCGGCCTGGCCCGGCGGCGTGATCGGCGGCGGCGGCGTCGCCTCCAGCTTGGCCTGAGCCTCGAAGCCCGCCGTATCCGTCAACGAAAATTGGCTCGGGCCGGTGTTTTGCTCAAGACTTCGCCCCCCAAGACGGGTATCGACAACAACGGATTTGAACGCCTCCGCGGTGCGAACGTCATGCGGGACAACTGGAATTGAGCAAAACGACGGATAGCCCGGGGCGGCGGCGCACGGCGTCGTCGCCGGGGCGCTGGACGCCGCACAGGCGACGCTCAGGCCGAGGAGGGCGGCGCGGGTCAGTAAACGTGGGTTGAAAACGGAGTTCATGGCGATCCCGGTCATAGGCCAGGATGCGGCGAAGAGAAAGGGCGCTCCAGGCGGCCTTTGGGAAGGAATGCGGGATGACTGAACCGAAATCGGGCGCGAAGCCGAAACGCAAGACCGTCGCGAAACCAAAGTCCGCGCCCCGGGCCGACGCCAAAACGACAACCGAGGCTGAATCTCCCCCGCCGGCGTCCGCCCCCAAGGGTTTTGAGCTACTCTCCCGCGATCAGCGCAAGGCGCTGGAAACCCTGTCGCTCAATCTCGCCCGCGCGGCCCTCACCGCCCAGGGCGCCATCGCCGAAGCGGCCCTGCGCCAGGCCGAGACGCCCGCCGCCCTGTCGGCCGACCCCCTGCACGTCGGCGCGGCCCTTGGGGAAGTGATGGGACGTCTGGCCGCGCAGCCGGATCGGCTGATGCGCGCGCAGACCGACCTGTTTGGCCGTTATATGGAGCTGTGGCGCTCCGCCGCGCAGACCGCGTCGGGCCAGACCAGCGCGCCCATCGCCGAACCGCGCAAGGGCGACAAGCGTTTCAACGATCCAGACTGGTCGGCCAACCCGGTGTTCGACATCGTCAAGCAGTCGTATTTGATTACGTCCGACTGGCTCAACGATCTGGTCAGCGGCGTCGAAGGCGTCGAGCCCCTGACCAAACGCCGCGTGGAGTTTTTCACGCGCATGCTGACCGACGCCTTTTCGCCGTCCAATTTCCTGCTCTCCAACCCCGCGGCTCTGCGCCAGGTCATGGAGACGCACGGCGAGAGCCTGGCCAAGGGGATGGACAATTTCGCCGCCGATCTGGAGCGCGGCGGCGGCAAGCTCGCCATCAGCCAGACCGATTTCGACCAGTTCAAGGTCGGCGAAAACGTCGCCACGGCGCCGGGCAAGGTGGTGTTCCAGAACGATCTGATCCAGCTTCTGCAGTTCGATCCATCGACGCCGACGGTGTGCGAGGTTCCGCTGCTGATCTTCCCGCCGTGGATCAACAAATTCTACATCATGGATCTGCGGCCGGATAATTCGATGATCCGCTGGCTGTCGGCCCAGGGATTTACGGTGTTCGTCACCTCCTGGGTTAATCCCGACGCCGCCCTCGCCGCCAAGACCATCGAGGACTATCTCAACGAGGGCATTTACGCCGGCATCGACGCGGTGCAGCGCCAGACCGGTGCAAAGGAAGTCAACACCGTCGGCTATTGCATCGGCGGGACCATGCTGTCGTGCGCCCTGGCGCACATGGCCGCGCGCGGGGACAAGCGGGTGGCCTCCGCCACCTTCTTCGCCTCGCAGCAGGATTTTTCCGAAGCCGGCGATCTCCTCCTGTTCACCAACGACGATTGGATTAAAGATCTCGAGGCGCAGATGGACGCCGGCGGCGGCGTTCTGCCCGGCAAGACCATGGCCGACACCTTCAACATATTGCGCGGCAACGATCTGATCTGGTCGTTCTTCGTCAGCAATTATCTGATGGGCAAGGAGCCGAAACCCTTCGACCTTCTGTTCTGGAACTCCGACCAAACCCGCATGCCCAAGACCCTGCATCTGTACTACCTGCGCAAATTCTATGTCGAAAACGCCCTGGCGCTGGGCCATCTCGACATGGCCGGCGAGCATCTGGACCTGGGGGCGGTGAAGACGCCGATCTACATGCAGTCTTCGCGCGAGGATCACATCGCGCCAGCCAAGTCGGTCTACAAAGGCGCGCGCCTGTTCGGCGGCCCGGTGACCTACACCCTGGCCGGTTCGGGCCACATCGCCGGGGTGATCAATGCGCCGGCGGCGAACAAATATCAGCACTGGACCAACGCCGCCCTGCCGCCAAGCCTCGATGAATGGCTGGACGGCGCGGTCGAGAACCCCGGCTCATGGTGGCCCCATTGGTCCGACTGGCTCAAGAAACGGTCCGGCGGCCAGGTTCCGGCGCGCGACCCGGCCGCGGGTCCGCTTAAGCCGCTTGAGGACGCGCCGGGGTCGTTTGTGAAGGTTCGGTCCTAAACTCCCTCCCCTTTATGGGGAGGGTCGAGACGGAGCGAAGCGACGTCCGGGGTGGGGAAGTTTGGCTCATTCCAACAACGCGGCGTTCATCGATAGATCCCCACCCCGGTCGCTGACGCGACTCGCCCTCCCCATAAAGGGGAGGGAGGGCGATTCACGCCGCCACGAATTTCAACGCCACGCCGTTGTTGCAATAGCGCAGGCCGGTGGGCGCCGGGCCGTCGTCGAACACGTGCCCCTGATGACCCAGGCACTTGGCGCAGTGATATTCGTTGCGCGGAATACCCAGCTTCAGGTCGGTCTTTGAAACCACGGCGCCGGGGATGGCCCGGTAGAAACTCGGCCAGCCGGTGCCCGATTCGAACTTCCAGGCTGATTTGAACAGAGGCAGACCGCAGGCAAGGCAGGCGAATGTCCCGTTGCGGTGTTCGCTCAACAAGGGGCTGGTCCCGGGGGCTTCGGTGTCCTCGTGGCGCAACACCTCGAACGACGCGGCGGGCAGTCGTTTGCGCCAATCGGCGGCGGTGAACTTGCGCCAGGGCGAGGCCGCGAAGCGGTCCGGCCCGGCGGGCGACGTCGCCGCCGGCCCGCAGGCGGCCAGGGCGACGGCGCCGAACAGAATATGTCGCCGCGACAGCGGATTTTGGAACGGGGTCATACCTTCAATACGGTTGGGCTCGCGTCATGGTCACAAGGCGCGGGATCACAGTTCCGTGACCAGACGTGGCCCGCGAACGCCGACTTGCTTTGCAATGGCGAGCCTGCGTCTGTAGCGTCGGGCGCAATAAATGGGAGGAGACCCGCCGCGTCATGGCCCGCGTACAGAATTCCAACACCCATGAGCGCTCGCTGTTCGACGCCCTGCTGGATGCGGCGCGCCGCTTTGGCGCCGGCAAGGACATCCTCGAGGACCAGGAACGCACGCCGCTTTCCTACACCGATCTGATCCGGGCCAGTTTCGCCCTCGGCCGCAAGCTCGCGGGCCTGACCAGGCGCGGCGAGCGCGTGGGCCTGCTGCTGCCGTCCAGTTCGGCGGCGGTGGTGACCTTTTTTGGCCTGCACGCCTTTGGCCGGGTGCCGGCCATGCTCAATTTCACCGCCGGCCTGCGCAATCTGCGCGCGGCGGTCAAATTGGCGGGGGTGAAACGCGTCCTGACCTCGCACCGGTTCATCGAACAGGGCAAGCTGCACGACCTGATCGACGCGCTCGAAGAACATTGCCAGATCACCTATCTGGAGGATGTGCGTAAATCGATCGGAACCGCCGATCGATTGTTCGCCTTCGCGGCCGCCCTGGCCGCGCGCCGGTTTCGCGCCAGGATCCCAGCCTCCGATCCCGGCGTCATCCTGTTTACCTCGGGCAGTTTCGGCGCGCCGCGCGGCGTCGTCCTCAGCCACGCCAATCTGATCGCCAATGTCGAGCAGATCGCCGAGCACATCGCGCTCGATCCGGACTGGGTGACCTTCAACCCCCTGCCCGTCTTCCATTGTTTCGGCCTGACGGGGGGCGCCCTTTTGCCGATCCTCACCGGCATGAAGGCGTTCCAATATCCCAGCCCCCTGCACGTCAAAATCATTCCGACCCTGATCAAGGATTGCGGGGCCAGTATCCTTTTCGCCACCGACACCTTCGTCAACCAGTACGCGCGGGCCTGTGACGGACAGGAGATGTCCGGCCTGAAGTTCATCGTCTGCGGGGCCGAAAAGGTGCGTGAAGAGACGCACAATCTGATCGCCGAACGCTTCGGCCCCATCCCGGTGGTCGAGGGCTACGGCGCCACCGAGGCCTCGCCGGTGATCGCCGTCAACAAGCCGACCGACAATCGCCGCGGCACGGTGGGGGGTATTCTGCCACGGCTCGAGACGCGCCTCGAACCGGTCGCCGGCATCGCCCGGGGCGCGCGGTTGCTGGTGCGCGGCCCCAACATCATGTCCGGCTATTTGAACGCCGACGGCCGGCTCGAACCGCCGCCAGGCGGCTGGCACGACACCGGCGATGTGGTGGAGATGACCGCCGACGGCTGGATCACCATCCTGGGCCGGGTCAAACGCTTCGCCAAGATCGGCGGCGAGATGGTCTCCCTCACCGCCGCCGAGGATCTGGCCATTGGCCTGTGGCCCGATGCGCGGCACGCGGTGATCGCCGTGGCCGACAAGAAAAAGGGCGAACGCCTGGTCCTGGTCACCGACTGTCAGGCGGCGGAGGTCGGTCATCTGGTCGTCCACGCCAAGGCCGTCGGCGCGCCCGAACTCGCCGTCCCGCGGCGTATTTTGCACACCACCGAGGTGCCGGTGCTCGGATCGGGCAAGACCGACTATGTGGCGATCGCGCGCATCGTCGAGGCGGGCGGAGAATAAGCGAAATCCAGCGGCGACGGTCCTCCTTCGCCAAGGCTTTGGAGGGCATCCTGCTTCGAGTGACAGGCCCGGACTTGTCCTGCGAAGCGCGCATCGCGAAGCAGGATGGTGGGCGGCGAGGGGTTCGAACCCCCGACCTCCTGGGTGTAAACCAGGCGCTCTAACCAGCTGAGCTAGCCGCCCTGAACACCTCTCCCTATGGGAGAGGTGTTCGGTTGGCAAACGCGCCCGAGCTTAGTGCGTCACAACCAGCCCGCCGTCGCGATCGTCGGACGGAGTCGGAACCACCGGGGTCTCGTTTTCCTCATTCCACTCGATCGGCGTGAGTTTGCCGGTGAGGGCCAGCAGCAGAACCTCGTCGACCGTGGCCACCGGTATGATTTCCAGGCCAGCCTTGACGTTTTCGGGCACCTCGGCGAGGTCCTTTTCGTTTTCGGCCGGGATCAGCACGGTCTTGATGCCCGAGCGCAGGGCGGCCAGCAGCTTTTCCTTCAAGCCGCCGATCGGCAGCACCCGACCGCGCAGGGTGATCTCGCCGGTCATGGCCAGATCTTTGCGGATGGGCGTGCCGGTCAGCACCGAGATGATCGCCACGGCCATGGCGACGCCGGCCGACGGCCCGTCCTTGGGCGTGGCGCCCTCGGGGACGTGCAGGTGGACGTCGGTCTTGTCGAAGGCGCTGGGCTTGATGCCGTACTGGATCGCCCGCGAACGCACGAAGGAGGCCGCCGCGGCTATCGACTCCTTCATCACCTCCTTGAGGTTGCCGGTGATCGACATCCGACCCCGGCCGGGCATCTTGACCGCCTCGATGGTCAGGATATCGCCGCCGAACTCGGTCCACGCCAGGCCGGTGACGATGCCGACCTGATCCTCTTCGTCCGTCGCGCCATAGTGGTATTTGCGCACGCCGGCGTATTTGGCCAGCCGCGCGTCATCGACGGTGATGCTCAGAACGTGTTCGCGGGCCATGTCGCGCACGCTCTTGCGCGCGAGATTGCCCATTTCCCGCTCCAGTGAACGCACCCCCGCCTCGCGGGTGTAATAGCGGATCAGGTCGCGGATCGCCGCGTCCGGCACCACCCATTCACCGTCCTTCAGGCCGTGATCCTTGGCCAGTTTGGGCAGGAGGTGGCGTTTGGCGATCTCGATCTTCTCATCCTCGGTGTAGCCGGGGATGCGGATGATCTCCATGCGGTCCAGCAGGGGCTGGGGCATGTTCAGCGAGTTGGCGGTGGTGACGAACATGACGTTCGAGAGGTCGTAATCGACTTCCAGATAGTGATCCTGGAACGTGGAGTTCTGTTCGGGATCGAGCACCTCCAGTAGGGCGCTGGAGGGATCGCCACGCCAGTCGGCGCCCATCTTTTCGATCTCGTCGAGCAGGAAGAAGGTGTTGGTGGTCTTGGCCTTCTTCATCGACTGGATGATCTTGCCGGGCATGGAACCGATGTAGGTGCGTCGGTGGCCGCGGATTTCCGCCTCATCGCGCACGCCGCCCAGGCTGAGGCGCACGAATTCGCGGCCCGTCGCCTTGGCGATGGAGCGACCGAGCGAGGTCTTGCCGACGCCCGGAGGGCCGACGAGGCACAGGATCGGGCCCTTGAGCGCGCCGGTGCGCGCCTGCACGGCGAGGTATTCAAGGATGCGTTCCTTGACCTTTTCCAGGCCGTAGTGATCCTCTTCGAGGATGGTTTCGGCGCGCTCGATATCGATCG
>JANXUA010000095.1 GCA_025352085.1 Caulobacteraceae bacterium
CAGGTGTCCTTGATATAGTCGTGGATGCCGAAGATTTCGGACGCCACGATCACCACGGGAAACCGGCCCTCGCCGGCCGGTCTGGCGATATAGGCGGGCAGTTTGAATCCGTCGGGGGGAGACAGAAGTGCGGCCTCGATGATCAGCCCCGCGTCATCGGTGTGGATCGGTTCGGCCTGAGCCGAGAGGGCGGCCACGGCGTAACCGCCAAAGAACACCGCGGCGATTCCGCGGCGGGTCAAATTCATGTCCTCCGGCGCAAGACCTTCGGGACGGGTGAGAGTGAGCATCGAACGGGTTCCTTTCCGAGGGGGCGTCGGTACGCACCGCCAATCCTAATCAACCAACGCGCGGGCCAATAGATCCAGCCCCGCGCGTGCGAAAGCATCCATATTGGTCGCGCGGTCGGCCACGCCCGTTTCGAGGGTGATCGCCATCTCGATCGGCCCGCTGATCGCCAGACAGGAATGCCCGGCCGCGTCGCCATAGGGATTGCCGGCCGGGCCTGCGGCGCCAGTTTCCGAAAGCCCCCACGTCGCGCCGAGATTTTCCCGCGCGGCGCGGGCGAGGAGAAGGGCGTACGGCTCGCTCGCCGAGCGCATGCCGGCCACCGCCTCGCGCGGCAAGCCCATCAGGGCCATGCGCGCCTTGGCGGTGTAGACCACCGCACCGCCGAGGAAATAGGCGCTGGCGCCGGGCACGGACAGCAGGGCGGCGCTGATCAGGCCGCCGGTCGACGACTCGGCGACGGCCACGGTTTGGCGCCGCGCGATCAGGATTTCGGCGACGCCCCGGGCGGCGTTAGCCAGGCTTTCATCCATGGGGCGAACCTTTTGCTGGCGAGGGGAGAGACCTCTCGTTAGTCAGATACGCCGATGAATGAGCGTTTGTCTTCAATGGCTTTGCGACACGGCGCGGCGGCGATGCTCGTCGCCCTGTCGTGCGCGTGCCAGCAACAGGCCTCCCGGCCGGCCTGTCCGGCCGGCCAAGCGTGCCTGGAGTACGGCAACACCGTTGATCCCAGCACCCTCGATCCGGCCAAGGCCACCTTGACTAACGAGTCCGCCATTCTGGGCGAGCTGCTGCAAGGCCTGACGCAAAATGACGCCGACAGCGATCCGATCCCGGGCATGGCGACGAACTGGGAGACCAGCGCCGACGGCCTGACCTGGACCTTTCACCTGCGTGACGCTCAATGGTCGGACGGGACGGCGGTGACGGCGGATGATTTCGTGTTTGCCTATCGGCGCGTGCTCGATCCGGCAACGGCTTCATCCTACGCCTACCTTCTGTATGTCCTGAAAAACGGACAGGCGGTGAACGAGCACAAGGCGCCGACCGCCAGCCTTGGCGCGCGGGCGTTGGATGCCCACACCCTGCGCCTGACTGTGGCCCACCCCGCGCCTTATCTGCCGCAGATCCTTGCGCACCAGAGCTTTTACCCCGTTCCGGCCCATGTCGTGCGGCGCTGGGGTGACGACTGGACCAAACCTGGCCGCTTCGTCGGCAATGGTCCCTTCAATCTCGTGCGCTGGCGCCTGGGCGATTACCTGCGGGTGGAGCGAAATCCTCTTTACTGGGACGCGCGGCGTGTGCGCATCGACCGCATCGATTTCTATCCGACCACGGACGCCGCATCGGCGGAGCGCCGCGTCGAACGCGGCGAACTGGACGTCAATGACCTCATCCAGTCCAGCCGGATCGACCACCTTCGGCGACCGGGCGGCATGGCCGCCTTCGTGCGCACCTACCCGTATCTCGGAACCTATTATCTGACGTTCAACGTGCGCCATGTTCCGGCCTTGCGCGACCTTCGCGTCCGCCAGGCGATCAGCATGGCCGTCGATCGCGACTTCATCACCACCAAACTCCTGCGCGCCGGCCAGATGGCGACGACCGCCTTCGTTCCCCCGCAGATCGCCGGCTATCTCCCGTCCACCGCCGCGCACCCCCGCGCGCGATGGGCGTCCATGACCCTCGCGGCGCGCCAAGGCGAATCGCGGCGCCTGCTCAGCGCCGCCGGCTATTCAGAGCAGCGCCCGCTGCGGATCGAATTGAAATCCCCCAACAGCAATTCAGCCATGCTCGTGACCCAGGCGATCCAAGCCGACCTTCAGGCAGTGGGCGTGCGTGCAACCCTCGCCCAGGAAGAGGGTCAGGTTCTCTATCAATCCCTCGCCGCCGGCGATTTTCAGATCGGTTATGTCTCGTGGATCGCCGACTACAATGACCCCCTCACCTTCCTGGCTCTGATGCGGTCGGACACCGGCGCGCAGAACTATGGCGGCTACCGCAACGCCAAATTCGACGCCCTGATGGACGAGGCCGATCACACGGCCGACGCGCGAACGCGCGCGCAATTTCTGGCGGCGGCCGAACAGGTCATGCTGAACGACGCCTACATCGCGCCCCTCTACGTCGGGGTGAACACCAATCTGGTCAGCCCGCGCGTACGCGGCTGGCGGGACAACGCCGCCGACATCCATCGGGGGCAGTATCTGAGCCTAGAGCCTGATGCGTTCAGACGGGACAGATCTGAACGCTGAATCAGGCTCTACACTTTTGCGTCTAGAGCAGGATTCAGATTTTGGACGGTTCCGTCTAAAATCATCCTGCTCTGGCCCGGCGATGAACCCGCGACGTTCGGCTCTTGACGGCTTCGGCTTTCGTCCGCATCGAAAGGCCATGACCGACGCCGCCTCCCCTCACCTCGCGACGCCTCCGGACCTTGAGGAGCTGCGCCATTCCATCGACAACATCGATGCGGCGGTGATTCACCTCCTGGCGGAGCGCTTCAAATGCACCCGCAAGGTCGGTGAATTGAAGGCCAGGCTGAACCTGCCGCCGGCCGATCCCCTGCGTGAAGCGCAGCAGGTCGCGCGCCTGCGCGCCCTGGCCGTTACCGCCGATCTCGCTCCGGAATTCGCCGAAAAGTTCCTGGGCTTCCTGGTCAAGGAGGTGATCCGCCACCACGAACTCATCCGCAACGGCGAGCCTAGGCCATGACCATAATCGCGCGACACTGGATCTGGCTCACCCTGCTGGCCAGCGGCGCCATGCTGGGCGCGGCGCACGCGTTCGAGACCTTCGGCGGCCTCTCGCCGTGCGAACTGTGTCTGAAGGAGCGCGAGGTCTATTGGGTCGCCATGGCGGTCGCCGCCGCCGGATTGGTGCTCGGATTCACGCCGGTGAAGGCGCGCCGCTGGGTCTGCGCCGCCTTGGCGCTGATCTTCCTGTTCGGCGCAGGGCTGGCGACCTATCACGCCGGCGCCGAATGGAAGTTCTGGCCGGGACCGGCCAGCTGCAGCGGCGGCGCCATGCACGCCAGCGCCGCGGATATGGCGCGTCTCTTGAGCGGCGCGGCCATGCGCGCGCCGTCCTGCGACGAGGCGGTTTGGGTCTTCCTGGGCCTCTCCATGGCCGGATGGAACGCCCTGATTTCCTTCGGCCTCGCCGTGTCGAGCGCCCTCGCCGCCTGGGCCAAACCCGTATGAACGACAAACCCATTCCGCCCAGCCCGGGCCTTGGCGCCCAGGCCGCGCGCCTGGCGCAGATCCTCAGGGTGGACCACGCCGGAGAGCTGGGGGCCGTGCAAATCTATCGCGGCCAACGCGCGGTGATGAGCGCGGCGGCGGGACGCGGCGAGATCAGCGCCCAGCTGGCCGACCTTGAAGCGCACGAGGCGCGGCATCTGGCCCGCTTCGACGAATTGCTGGGCCGGGAGAAGGTGCGCCCCACCCTGCTCGCCCCCCTGTGGCGCGCCGCCGGTTTCGCCCTGGGCGCCGGCACGGCCCTGATGGGCGAGAAGGCCATCCACGCCTGCACCGAGGCGGTCGAGACGGTGATCGAAGGCCACTACGCCGGTCAGATCGCCGAACTGGAAACCCGCAACCCCGCCCTCGCCGCCGAACTATCTGAGTTTCGCGACGAGGAGCTGGCCCACCGCGATCAGGCGGTTGAACAGGGCGCCCGCGCGGCGCCGGGCTACGCTCTGCTGTCCGGCGTCATCCGCGCCGGCTGCCGCGCGGCGATCGCGATTTCGGAGCACGTGTGATGGATATCGACGCCCTGCGCCGAAGCGCGGAAAATCCCGTCCAGGCGACCCGCGCCGACATCGCCGGCGTCGCCGCCGATCTGGACGCCGCCTTTTCCGACGATGTGATGTTCGACTGGTTTCTGCGCGACGATTGGCGACGGGACAAGGCGCGGCTGGCGTTCTTTCAACTGATTGTCGGCAAGATGGCGTTCGGAACCGCGCGCATCGACCGCCCGGTCACCGGCGGCGCCGCGGCGGTGTGGATGCCGTTCGAGGCGGTCGGTCCGACGCCGCTCATCACCGAGCTGCGCATCCTCCCGACCCTTCTGGCCGCCACCGGTCTTGGCCGGTTTGGTCGCCTGATGGCGGTGCGCGAAGACATGGACAAGCACCATCCGATGGAGCGGCCGCACGCCTATCTGTGGTTTTTGGGCGTGACCCCGCAGGCCCAGGGGCATGGGGTCGGTTCGCGCCTGCTCAAGTCGGGCACCGATCGCCTCGACGCCGCCGGCCAGCCCGCCTATCTGGAAACGCAGACCGAGCGCAACATCGCCCTCTACGTCCGCCACGGCTTCACCGTAATCAGCGAACACAAACCGCGCGCGGACGCGCCGCGGCTATGGAGTATGTGGCGCGAACCGCAGGCTTGACGCGGAACCCAAAACCACCTCACTCGTTATAAGCTGAGGGACGAGCCGGAGAACACCATGAACTTGCCTAAAATCACGGCGCGATGCGCCATGGCCTTGGCCGTATTGGCGGCGCCGACGTTCGCTTCGGCGCAGAACGGCTATTACGACAGCAGCGGACGCTATCATCGCGCCCATCACCGCACCTATTCCCGCAATGACTATGGCGACCGCACCTGCGGGGCCCAGAAGCGCGCCCACGGCAACAACGGCACGGCCATTGGCGCGGTGACCGGCGGCGTGCTGGGCAGCACCATGGGCAACGGCAAAGTCACCAATATCCTCTTGGGCGCCGGCGCCGGCGCCGTGGCCGGTCACGCCATCGGCCGCAGCACCGTTCACTGCTAGGCCTTAGGGCCGGAGCCCTTCTAGAGCGCTCCGGCCTGCCGCCGCCAGGTCTTGGCGAATAAGAGATAGATCGGCAGGGGCGCGACGGCGACAAAGGCCGACAGCAGACCGCCCATTGGATTATCCGCCACCACCACCGCGATCAGCGCGGCCTGCACGAGGGCCGCGCCGATGGCAATCCATGGAAACAGCGGCATCTTCCAAGGCCGGGGCAGATCCGGCTCGCCGACCCGCAGCTTGATCGCCGCGAGGCACACCATCAGGATCGCGCCGATGCTCCACGGCGAATAGATCTTCACGATGGCCTCATAATTGCCGATCACGGCGAAGATCAAGGAGGCCGCCGTCACCAAGGCGACGCTGCGCCGAGGGGCGCCGGAGGACGCCACCGCCGCCAGCCACGGCGGCAGCACGCCGTCGCGAGCCATGCGCCAGGTGATGCGCGAGGCGGCCATGATCTGCAGATTGACGATGGCGGCCAAGGACAGCAGCCCGATGGCGGTGATCACCGTATTGCCGGCGGCCCCGAGCGAGACCTTAGCCGCGTCGCCGACCGCCAGGGCCGAACCGGCGATGGCCGCGGGGCTGAGCACGTGCATGACCGCCACATTGACGAGCAGATAGAGGACGGTGACCAAGCCTATCCCCCAGAACGTCGCGCGGACGACGTTGCGGTCGGGCCGCTCGACCTCTTCGGAAAAATAGATCGCCGCGTCCCAGCCAGCGTAGGTCTGGTAGATCACGCGAATGGCCATGACCACGGCGGCGACGCCCGCGGTCCCGACCAGGAGCGGATGGGCGGCAACCTGAGCGATGGTCGTCGGCGCGCGCGGGGAGACCATCAAGACCACCACCAGGAACAGGAAAGCGGCGCCCTTCGAGGCGCTGGCTATACTCTGCGACGCACCGCTGGCGCGCGTGCCCAGCCAGTTGATCACCGCCACGACGAGAATCAGAGCGCAGGCGATGGCGGCGGTGGACAGGCCCTGCAGCAAGCCCAGACGATGCACATATTCGCCGAATACGACCGAGATGAAGGCATTCGACGCGGTGTATTGCAGCCAGCTCAGCCAGCCGGTAAAAAAACCGACCAGGGGCCCGAACGCCCGCTCGGCGATGGCGTAGGTGCCGCCCGCGCGGGGCACCGAGGCGCCCGCCTCCACCAGGGGCATGGCCGCCAGCATGGCCGCGCCGCCGCCCAGCAGCCAGGCGATCAGGATCAAAGGCTCGCTTTTGATCCCCAGCGCGACCACCCCCGGCGCGCGCATGATTCCCGAACCAATCACCCCGCCGACCACTACCGACAGGCCAAACACCAGGCCCAGAACGCGCAGGAGTTGGGGCGGGTCGGGGCGCGTGGCGGGCTGTGACATGGACGATTAGTCGCGGACAATCGCCTCAGCCGCAAGTGAGGAGATCGCGCCGGCCCGTTTTGTCTATGCGATCAAGATCATGCCGGTCGAATTCACGCGGCCCAGAGCTTGATGACGTCGAACCGACATCTGAATCAAGCTCTTGAACTTTGACTGTAGAGCAAGATCATCCTTGACGTTTCACTCAAGGATGATCTTGCTCTGCGGCTTGGTCTGAAACAGGCGTCGACGGGGCTTGCGGCCGATGCCGCTCATGCCGCCGGAACTGAGCAGGCCAACGTCGGCCAACAGGATCGGAATGGTCCATTTGTTCGGCGCGGCGATGTAACGCGGCTGCCAAACCGGATCGTATTTGTCTTTGTAGCGGTGGACGCCGCGGAAATTGTAAATGTCTTCGCCGCGCTCGAAGAGCAGACGGCCCACGCGCGACATCAGCGGAGCAAGGGGTCGATCCTCCAGACCGGCCAGGGGCGCCATGCCAAATTCGAAAGCGACATAGCCCTGCTCGCGGCCCCAGTTGAGCAATTCGACGAACAGATAATCCATCACGTCCTTGGGCGCGTCGTCGGCGTAGCGCATCAGATCAATCGAGAACGAGGTGTGGCCGGGTGTCGTCCACAAGGTCGCGAAGGCCAGAACGTGGGCCCCGATCCTCACCAGGGCGGTCGGAAAATTGGCGACATAGGTCGGTTCGAATCCGCCCAACGAGAAGCTCTTTTCACCGCCGGCGTGGTGCGCGAGCCATTCGTCCGACACCTGACGCAATTCGTTGAACAGGGTGGCGCACATCACCGGCTCGACCACCTCGAAGACGGCGCCGTCTTCGCCGGTCTTGCGCCAGCTTCGGCGCAGATTGCCCCGGCGACGGCCCTCGAGCGAGAAACTGTCGAGCGGCACCGCCGCCGATTCGCCGACCTTCTGGATTGAAAATCCCAATTCGACCAGATCAGGCAGGTCTTCGGGCCCGACGCCATAAATGCCGAGCCGGGCGGCGTGGGCGTCGGCCAGTTCGCGGAACCGCCAGAGCAACTCCAGACGCTCGTCACGCCGTCCGACCGGGCCGCCCAAGGCGATCCAGGAGCGTCCGCGTACGCCAAACATCAAGAAGGTCGCGCCGGACTCCGAAAACAAAAACCGCTTGTCGCCGCGCAGGGCCAGACTGGCGCCCGGCTCCACGCACTCGGCGCTGGCCAGGATGGCGCGCACGCGGGGAAAGTCGGGATCGGTTTCGCCCACCACCGGCGGCGTTGCCGGCGTCGCCAGCAGCCTCCAGATACCCACGCCCAGTAGCAATATGGCCGCGCCCACCGACGATTGGATCGCCCGTTCAACGTCTTGATCGCCCATCACCTTGAGGACCGATACATTGCCGTAGTCGAGATGTTGGAACGACCACCAGCCCGCCAGCGCCACCCCTGCGACAGCCGCGAACGCCGACAGCAGCCAGCCGGGAGAAATTTCCATCTGCAGCAATCGCGCCTGGCGGTGAAAGGCGGCATGGCTGGGGATCATGCCGATCATGAGAACGATCAGAATGACGGACTCTTCCCAGTTGAATCCTTTGAACAGGGCCAGAGCCGCGGCGATAGCCAGGACCGTCAGGGTCGCCCACCAGGCGCCGTCGAGACGCCGCGATAGGCCGAACGCCAACAGGATCAGGACGATCCCTAGAATGCTGGAAATGAAATGGCTGATTTCAATCAGAACGATCGGCGCGTGTTCGGCCAACCACATGAAGCGGGAGGGATCGGACGGCGTCGCGCCCGAGGCCAGCAACATCACTCCGGCGGCGGCCGCTAGCACGGCGAAAAGGTTGGGTCCTCCCGCCAAAAGCGCGGGGCGAAGATCACGTAGCCATCCCATCGGGCATCTATAGACGACAATGTCGCCGATCGCGACCTTGGCGGGCGCGAACCAGACGAACCCAACAGCCCTCTTGCGGCGTATGACCCTGTCGCTTAGGTCAACAGCGATAACTTAACGGAGGAGTCACGCCATGGCCGACGCTGGCGGAAATGATCTGGACGCCTTTGCGGTCGAGACGCGAACCTGGCTGGCGGAAAACTACCCGCCGGCGTTGCGCGCGATGGGCGCCAGGACCGACCCCGAAGCGCCGTGGGGCGGGCGGTCATTTGTCGGCAGCGACGATCCGCAAATCGTCTGGATGCGCCGCCTGGCGGCCAAGGGCTGGACCGCCCCGACCTGGCCGAGCGCCTACGGCGGCGGCGGCCTCACGTCCCAGCAGGCCCGCGTACTTGATCGCGAGATCAGCGCGGGCGGATACCGCACGCCCCTATTGTCATTTGGGCTGTGGATGCTGGGTCCCGTTCTGCTGGAGTACGCCACCGAGGCGCAGAAGCGCGAACATCTGGCCAAGATCGTCGGCGGCGAGATCCGCTGGTGCCAGGGTTATTCCGAACCGGGCGCCGGCTCTGATCTCGCCTCTCTGCAAACCAAGTGCGAAGACAAAGGCGATCACTGGCTGATCAACGGCCAGAAGATCTGGACATCCTACGCCAACAAGGCCGATTGGTGTTTCTGCCTCGTGCGCACCGATACGTCGAAAAAGCACGAGGGCATCAGCTTCATCCTGATCGACATGGCCTCGCCGGGCGTCGAAACCCGTCCGATCCAGCTGATTTCCGGCGACTCGCCGTTCTGCGAAACCTTTTTCACAGACGTAAAGGTTCCCAAGGACAATCTCGTCGGCCGGGTCGGCGGTGGCTGGGAAATCGCCAAGCGCCTGCTGCAGTACGAGCGGCAGAACATCTCCGGCGGGTTCGGCAGCGGCGGCGGCGCGGGCGGTTCAGCCGGGGATCTGGGTCAGATCGCCAAGGATTACATCGGCGTCGATGCATCAGGCGCCCTGGCCGACAGCGATCTTCGCGGCCGCATCACACAGAACAAGATGGATTTTCAAGCCTTTTATCTGACCCTGTCGCGGGTCGCGTCTGAGGCCAGGTCTAACGCCGGCGCGGGACCGAGCGCGGCGACGTCGATCATCAAATACGCCGCCGCGACCCTCGCTCAGCAGCGCGCCGAATTGATGGTCGAGGCCCTCGGTCATCAGGGGCTGGGCTGGGAGGGCGAAGGTTTCGACGCGACCGAAAAGACCATCACCCGCGGCTGGCTGCGCTCGAAGGGTAATTCGATCGAGGGTGGGACCAGCGAAATCAACATCAATGTCGTGGCCAAGCGGGTCCTGGGGCTTCCCGACCCCAGGGTCGGCTGAAGCTCTAAGAGAACATCAGACCATGGCCGTGCTCACTGAAGAACAGACCCTTCTGCGCGACGCCGCGCGCACCTGGACGCAGGAGCAATCCCCCGTCACCAGGTTCCGCGCCCTGCGCGATTCGGGCGCGCCGCTCAGGTTTGATCCGGCCGTCTATGCCGAGATGGCGGCGATGGGCTGGACCGGCGTGATCATTCCCGAGGAATACGGCGGTTCGGGCTTCGGCTATCTGGGCATGGGATTGATTCTGGAGCAAACCGGGCGAACGCTCACCGCCTCGCCCTTGCTGGCCAGCGCCCTGGCCGCAGCCAGTGCGGTGATGCTGGGCGGAACCGGGGCGCAGAAACAAAGCCGGCTGGCGCCGATCGCGTCGGGGCAGTCCATCGCCACGCTGGCGATTGACGAGGGTGCTCACCACCGGCCCAACCACGTCGCCCTCAGTGCTGTGCATAACGGCGCCGGCTATCGGCTGACGGGCGCCAAGACCTTCGTGCTCGAAGGCATGGCCGCCAATCTGTTGGTGGTCTCGGCGCGCACCTCCGGCGCGGTGGGCGAAACCGCCGGCATAAGCCTCTTCCTGGTCGACTCCGACGCCAGGGGCGTTACGCGGACAGCCCTTAAACTCGCCGACTCACGTGGCGCGGCGAACATCGCCTTCGACAACGTCGAGGTCGGCGCCGACGGCCTGCTCGGACCGGAGGGTCAGGGATGGGACGTGCTGGAAAAAACGCTTGACCGCGCACGCGCCGGCCTCGCCGCCGAAATGCTCGGCGCCGCGTCGCAGGCCTTTGAGACCACCCTCGACTATTTGAAGACGCGCGTGCAGTTCGGCCAGGTGATCGGCGCGTTCCAGGGCCTGCAGCACCGCGCGGCCAAAATGTTCACCGACCTCGAGCTCGCCCGCTCCTGCGTCGAGGCGGCGCTTGAGGCCATCGACAGCGACGCGGACAATACGCCCGATCTGGTGTCGCTCGCCAAGGCCAAGGTCGGCGACACGTTGCATTTGGTGACGAATGAAATGGTGCAGATGCATGGCGGCATCGGCATGACCGACGCCCACGACGCCGGCCTCTACCTTAAACGCGCCCGCGCCGCCGAGGCGACCTTTGGCGGAGGGGCCTATCACCGCGATCGATACGCGCGAATGCAGGGCTATTGATTCACGCGTGAACCATTCGGGCCGCAGAGATCTCCCGTGCGATCTTGCTTTGCCCGGGCGAAGCGCTCCCCCTCCGGTCCTACGGAAAGACGGCGGCTAACCGCGCGATGATGTCCATGAAGTTGAAAGCGCGGATCACCAGCGCGACGCCGAGGGTGACGACGACAATCGCCAGAACGACGGAAACATCCACCGCCGCCGCCCCGGATTCGTCTTGAAGGAAGGTCATGGCGCTGGTCATTGGAGTCTCCTTTTTGGCCCCTCGAACGGCGCCGCGCGCCTCCGACAAAAAGTCCGGCATGGGTTGCCGCCCGGCATCCCGCGTCGCGCCGTCGCCATCCCGTCCCGGAGGCGTGGCTTGACGTTGGGGAGGCCAAAACGCGGCGTCTTCCCGATTCGCCACTCCTCAGTAGATCGGGGCCCGCGCGGTAGCGGTCAAGAAGGATCGCATGGTGTCGAATAGGGTGCGCGAAACGCACTCACGCGACGGCATTCTCGTCGGATATTTTCTGAAAAACTTTTTAATTTCATAATATTCCAAGATTATGCTGACTTTAACTTTTTGGTTCAAACCAGTGCGGCATATCCGCGCAACCATCCAAGATTCCCTTAAATTTGACACTATTTTACAATTGCGGCGCCCTTCCTGACTTGATCCGAACGCCCCTAACCGAGGGTGCTCTAGCGTCAACCGGCTCGGGCCGCGAACCACGGCGTCATCCGCTCGATCGCCTCGACAACTTCAGTGGTGGACACCGCGAAACTCATGCGGATGAAATGGCGTCCGTCGACCGGATCGAAATCGACGCCGGGCGCCGTGGCGACGCCGGTGTCACACAGCAAGTCCTTGCAGAAGGTCAGGCTGTCGTCGGTCAGATGGCGGATGTCGGCGTAGATATAAAAGGCGCCGTCGGGCGGCGCGATGGCCCCCAGCCCCAGGCGCGGCAGGGCGTCCAGCATCAGAGATCGATTGCGCGCATAGACAGCGAGATGACCCTGCAATTCGTCGTGGCTGTCCAGCGCGGCCAGGGCGGCGTGCTGGCTGAGCGACGGCGCGGTGAGGAACAGGTTGCCGACATAGGCGCGCGCGCGGCGAAGATGGCCGGGCGGCGCCAATAGCCAGCCGAGGCGCCAGCCGACCATGCTGAAATATTTGGAGAAACTGTTGATGACCAGAGCGGTCGGGTCGAATTCCAGCATCGAGCGGGCCGGTTCGACATAGCTGAGGCCGTGATAGATTTCATCGGAGACGATCTGGATGCCCCGCGCGGCGCACACCCCGGCGATCGCCGCCAGCTCGTCGGCGGCGATGATGGTGCCGGTGGGGTTGGCAGGGCTGGCGATGATCACCCCGGCGGGCGGCGGGTCGAGGGCCGCGAGCCGGACAGCGGAGAGCTGAAACCGATCGTCGGGGCCGCAGGCGATCTCCACCGGGATCATGTGCAGGGCCTTCAGGGTGTTGCGGTAGGCGACGTAGCCGGGCCTGGCCAGGGCGACCCGGTCGCCGGGGTGGAAACGCGAACTGAGCGCCAGAACCAGGGCCGGGGAGGCGCCGCAGGTCAGGATGAACCGGTCCGGATCGATCTCAAGACCATAGGTTTCGTCGTAGTGGCGGGCCAAGCGGCTCTTCAGCGCCGGGCTCTCCCAATACCCCATGCCGTCGCTGTCGAGGATCCGGTGCGCCGCGGCGATAGCGGCGCGCGGGGCACCGGTGGAGGGCTGGCCGAACTCCATATGGATGATCGATCGACCCTCGCCCTTCAGCGCATGGGCCAGTCGGCTGATGGCGATGGCCTGGAAGGGTTCGATTTCGGCTTGCATCACGCTCCTCCCGGCGCCCGCCGCTCCAACTGATAGATCGGCGCGACGCCGTAACCCTTGGCCAGTTCGACCCGCCCGACATAGCGGCACGCGAACCGCTCCGGCGCCGCCACCGCGAGGATCGCCGCGAACGCCTGGGTTGTATAGATTTGGCCCGAAACCGCCTGCGGCTCGATCCGCGCCGTCAGGGTGACCTCCGACCCGTAGAAATTGACCAGGCCGGTCACCTGATCGACGTCCTGGTAGACCGGACCAAAATGCAGGCCGATCCTCATGCCCTCGTCGTCGGGTCTGCCGGTGTCCAGATACCTCACGGTCGCCAATGACTCGATGATCTCAAGCGCGATATCGGCGGCCGCGGCCGTGTCGCTGATAACCGCGAACAGCGCATCGCCCCAGGTGTTTCGGCTGCAGACCGCATCGCCATGGTGATTGAGCACCCTGGCCACGGGCCCCATCACCTCCTGGTTGAACGCCGGAATGACGGACTCGGGCAACCGGGAATATCCCTGATAGTCGGTGAAGAGAATCGCGCGTGGGATGCGCTCGGGCAAGGTCGCCGAATCGGCGAAAGACGCGCGAACGAAATCGCGATCGACCGCGCCTGGAGAAATGACCTGCGTCTCCAGACCCATCGCCCGTCCGGCCTCGACGTCCACGGCGGCGCCGGATCGGCCTCGGGCCGGCAGGCCGTCCCACACCGCCAGTTGCACCGCCCGCGTCGCCAGTTGGCCGGCGCGCAGCCGGGCCAGTCCCGAAGCCAGTTGCGCGCCGTAGGTGAACTCGCCGCCGTTTCCGACATAGTCCGCGCGCGTGGCGAAGGTGACCGACGCGGCCTGTCGCAGACAGGCGTCGAACCGCGCGACCCATGCTTCGCCGCCCGGACGCACGGAAACGGCAATGAAAGGCGCGATCAGGAACGGCATGATCACGTGCAGCTCACCGCCTCGGGCCAGGATCGACTCGGCGAACAGGATGTCCGCGCCGCAGGCCAAGGCGCCGTAGGCGATCGTCGAACCCAGCGCGTCGAGCGCCAAACCGATGCGCGCGTTCAACTCGCCTTCCGCCTCGGCGCCCGCCACAAACATGTGACCGGTGTAGGTGATGATCGGCCCCGGTTGCACGGCGTCGAGGATCGATCGCCGATCGTCGGCCGTCATGTCGAGATCGGCGCAAAGCCATGACAGTTGACGATAGGTCGCCGCTTTTTCTCCAGGTCCGCCACCGCCAACGGCCAGCGCCAGCGCAGCGGCGGCCTCGCGCGGTCGGCCTAGCAGGATCAGCGCTTCGGCCCGAGCCGCCGTCGCGAAAAAGGTGGCGGGCGGGTTCAAGTCGGGGTGGATGAGGACGCGATGGGCGAGTGTCCGCGCCGATCGCGCATCACCCGCCGCCCAGGCCGTCGTCGCCGCGTTGACGCCGGGAAAATATCCCGATCTAACCGCAAATGCGCGTTGGTAGGCCTGCGCCGCCTGCGCGAATCGCGCGCGCCGCGCCGCGCCGACCGCCGCCAGCGCCTGGTCTTTATGCAACCGGCCGAGCAGCGCCAAGGCGTCTTCGTCGGTGGTCAAGTCCGCGAGGGCGTGGCCCGTATAAAGGGTCTGCGCGCGCGCCGTATCGCCCATTTGCGCCAGAGCGAGAACCTGCAAATAGCGGAAACGCGGGTTGGGGTCACCCGCCTCGACGGCGCCGCGCGCCATGTCATAAAGCGCGAGCGGATTGCCCTCGCGCCGGGCCGACTCGGCGAGCGCCAGGCGATCGTTCGGCGCGGACGTCGGATCTGCATCCATCGCGTTCAACTCCGTTGGCCCCGCCGTTCGATTCGCGCGAGCGCCGATCGATCACGCCACCGCATTGGACGATGGGTCATCACCATGGCAAGGTCCGTCTTGGGGCCGCGACGCACGCGCGACTGTGACTGGCGTCACACCAAGCCGGCGAACCTGCGTCTGAACCGATGACGCCGCACGGAAACGGTCCCGGCGATGGAGGTCGAGAACCTTCTCAACGCTCGATGCGCGCTCGGGGGTGTGCGTGTGTCATGAGGGATCGTGATACAGCGCCCAGGCGCTGGCCAGATCCTGAACCACATGACCGAGGGATTTGTAGACGGTGATCTCGTCGACCGCGCGGCGTCCCGCGACCTTGCCCGCCAGCACCTCGCCGATTTCGGCGACGATGTGGTCGTCGCCGATCAATCCGGCGGCCTTGGCGTTAAGAAACTCCGCGCCCTGCTGAAGGACCCCTTCACGGCTATCGACGAAGAACCGCGACCGGGCGACCAGATCGTTGTCAACTTCGACCGGACCGGCAAAACCCGACCCCACCAGATTGACGTGCGTTCCGGGCGTCACCCAGGCGCCCATGAGGATCGGCTCGGCCGAACCGGTCACGGTGCAGACGATGTCGGCGTCGGCGACGGCGGTCCGAACGTCAGCGGCAGCCGTCGCGGGAACATCCAGCTCGGCGGAAACGCCCGCCGCGAAGGCCTCGGCGCGCGCCAGCGAACGGCCCCACACCGTGATCGAGGTCAGAGCGCGCACCTCGCTGATCGCCCGCGCGTGTGTCCACGCCTGTTCGCCATAGCCGAGAATAGTCAGGCGCGCGGCGTCAGGCCGGGCGAGGGCGTCGGTGGCGACCGCGCTGGCCGCGGCGGTGCGGATGGCGGTGATCTCGCCGGCGTGGAGCACGCACACCGGTTCGCCGCTATCGGGATCGAACAGGATCACTAAGCCTTGATGCGATTGCACGCCCTTGGCGAAGTTGTCGGCGAACACACTGATCAGCTTGGCCCCGAACGGACCGCCCTTGCCCATGGCGCCGGGCATGACGCCGAACAGCCGCCCTTCGCCGAGCGGCAAGATGGAGCGCAGCAATTGCCGCGTCTCGCCGCCCGAAAAGGCGATCATCGCCTCGCGGACGATCGGGATGCAACGCGAGTAGGTCAGTCGCCGGGCGATCTCGTCGCGATCGATGAAACGCATCGAAGCCCCTTCGCGGGCCGACTTTAGGACTTCGCGCCCGGCGCCCGCGCGGGTGTGACGACAAACGCCGAGGTCTTCGCCGCCGGCGCGGCCTTGGCCTGCTTGGGCTTGCGCACTTCCTTCTTGCTGCGCTTTTGTTCCTTGTTGGCCATGGCCGTCTCCTGTGACGCTGTGAAGGACTAGAAGTAGCCGGTCTCGCCCTCGACGCGCACCTGAACCACCTGACCCTGCCCGACCGCGGCGCGGGCCAGCTTGGTGGCCGACGCGATCACCTCGGCCTTGTCCCGGGCGCGATTCGAAAAGCGACCGTCGTGCTCGACGGCCCAGGCGCCGTCGTGCTTGACGATTTTGAAGATGAGGGCTGACATGTAGGGCTCCGCCATCGCGGATCGACGGCCCCCGTCTTATGCACCCTTTATGCCGCGAAGGCGAGGCCGCCCCGGAAATCCCGATCGGGCCAAGAACGCAAATGCAAACTGGTGCAATCCCGGCCGGCCGCCGCGCGACGCGCGCCCGGAATTCTGATAGGAACTCCCCCGCGAAGGTGATCGAACGGAGCCTCGCGAGACTTTCCGAAGGGAGAACTATATACTTGACGGAACGAATCAGTGGATTAGTTGCACGGACAGGCCGGCGCTGAGATTGAAGTGACCCCCGCTATGGTTGGGGCGGGGGCGTATGCTCTATGCGACTATGATCGGGAATCGGAAACCGTGTCGGATGCGGCGGCTCGAATTTTTAGGGCGATGGCGGTGTTGGTTTCACAGGCGCGCCCAGCCAACGCATGAGTGGGACTCTGACCATGGCGGAGACCGCGATAATCTCGTTAGCCGTTACCTTCAGATCGTGCGCCGTAAGCGGCTCCTCGTTTGAGGCAAATTTTCCACGATGCATAACTAATATGAACTCACCGTCTGAGGGGCCACTTACATGAGTGCCGTGGATGGCTCTGTTCCTTTTGTCGTCCAGACCATCCTGGATGGTTTTTCGGGCGGCCACTAAGGCGTCAAGAACATAACGCGGCGCCTTTTTGTGCCGTATAAGACGAATAGCCATGTTGGCACGACCGAGCATATCGAGGCCGCCCGTGACAATTGGCCCGGTTTCGAGATCATCTAGATTTAAGGCTCTCCAGATCACCATGAAAAAAAGATATTCAAGTTCCGCCCATGCGGCGCATATCATTCCAATGCCTGCGAGGCGGAGCATTTCATGAGTGGGTCGAGCCATGACCGATAAACCCCTTCCCCAAGACGAACCCGGCGCCGAAGAACGCTTCGACCGGGCGAT
>JANXUA010000118.1 GCA_025352085.1 Caulobacteraceae bacterium
CGCCGTCGGCACGCCCGAACAGGTCGCCGCACAGGACGCCAGCTGGACGGGCCGGTATCTCGCCGAAGTGCTCGAGCGCACCCACCGGCAGGCCGCCGCAGCCGCCCCGGTCCGGGCGCGCGCGGCCGTTTGACGAGACGAGGGGATCACGACCGGTGAAACTCTATGGCGCGCCGATGCCGGCCCCCAATCCGCGCCGGGTGCGGATGTTTCTCGCGGAATTGGGCGTCGACGTGCCCGAAACGCCGGTAGACCTGCGAAAGCGCGAGCATAAGTCACCGGAATACCGAGAGAAAAACTCTCTTGGTCAGATCCCCACACTGGAGCTTGATGACGGATCGACTCTGTCGGAATCCGTGGCCATCTGCCGTTATTTCCAGGCGCTTCATCCAGAGCCGGCCCTGTTCGGCGGGACGGCGTTTGAGACGGCCCAAGTCGACATGTGGATCCGCCGGGTCGAGTTTATTGTCATGACGCCGGTGGGCAATTTCTGGCGCCACGCCCACCCCTTCACCGCCCCCCTGCTCACCCAGTTCAAGGACTTTGGCGAATCGAACCGCGAAGCCTATGCGGGCGCGCAGCGCTGGCTGGATCGCGAACTGGCCGCCGGTTCGTTCATCGCCGGGGAGACGTTTTCAATGGCCGATATCTGCGCCCTGTCGACGGTAGATTTCGCGAGCTGGATCGGCCTGCCGATCGCGCCCGAACACACCCGCCTAACCGATTGGCATGCGCGGGTTTCCGCCCGTCCGAGCGCCTTGGCTTAAGAGGCCTTTTGGCGCGGCGGAGTCGGGTGAAACGCTGGCGGCGGATTGAGCATGATCGCCTTATAGGCCGCCGCCTGGCAGGTGCAGAAGACGGTCCACGCCAATAGAGACATCATCACCGCCAACAGGTCATTGACGATTTCGACCTGCAAAGGGAAGGCTGTGACCAAGCTATGAATGCCAGTGGTTATCACAAAATACATCAGGAATATTCCACCCATCTGCACCGCGACCAACAGATAGCTCAGACACAACCGCCAGAAGTGGGTCTGGGTGATGTCCCAGTAACTGACCAGATGATAGCGATGGGTGTCGAAGGTGTAGACCGGCGCCAGGGACAGACGCACGGCGATCCACGCTTCCAGGCATACGGTGGCGATTGCACCTCCCGCGACGACCAACTGAATGGGGGCCGCCACCACCAGCAAAACTGGTTGCGTCAGCAACCAAACGAGCAAGAACGGACCGACGCCCAGCAGACCAAATACAATCGCGCCGACCACCGTGATCACCGCTAGCCGAGCCTCGTCGGGACCGAGCTTGAGCAGATGCCAGCCGTGCTCGTCGGGCCGCAGCACAGCGCGAAAGACAGTCGCCGTCGTCATAATCCACAGAGTGAGCAGCGTTGGTATCAGGACTAACCAAAACGGTCCGAACCCCCGGGCAAGTGTCCCAACCCCGCCGCGCGAAGGGCGCGGGACAGGCCAATGTAGTTTGGTGAACACCACGATGGCGCCCACGGCGATCAACGCCACAAGCCACAGGCCCACCCAACTTAGCACGGCCATGGGTTCGCGGCGGATCATCCGGGCGCCTTCCAAGGCTGCGGCAAAAGGGGAAAAAGCGGCCATGGGGGCGATGATGGGACTCTTAGCTCAGGCGTCGCTGCAAATAGGCCATGAGTCCGATGCCCATGGGAACCCACAGCCCGACCAGGATAAGGCCCGCTACGATCTTTCCGGCGAACAGTATCGATGGGTCGGCGGCCGCCAACCTCAGGGCTAGGTGAACGATCGCCAGGACCGCCAAGGGTCCCGCCGCGGTCAGGATGCCGGCCAGCACAATCGGCGCGACGCGATCGCGCGTCATCGGCCAGGTCGCGAGCACCTGGATTTCGTCCCTCGCCACGGTAACGGCGGCGGCGAGGCAGATCCGGGCGCCGGCCCAGATCATGCCAGCGGCTCCGACCAGCGCGACCAGACCGAACACCACTCGCCCGCGCCCGACAATGGCCCCGGCCCAGGTGGCGACCTCCGAGGCGACAAATCCCGGCCCCGCCGAAGCCACGGCGTAGGCGGTGCACAGCAGGACGACCAGGAGCAGCAGGCCCAGAACGAACAGAAAGGCGAAGGTCAGAAGCGCCACAACGACCAGATTGAGTTCGACCCGGCCCAGCTGAAGCCCCCCCGGCCCTGGCTTTCCGCGCCCGACCGCCAGCCGATACGCCGCCCCTTTCGCCATCAAGCCGGCGACGACCGTCAGGATCCACCAGATCAGCGTCGACGGCGCATGAGGGGCCGTCCTCGCGGTCGCGAGCCAAAGCCCGGTCGTGAGGCCGGAGAAGATCAGCCCGGCCCACGCGCCACGCCACGCCGGCGCGATGTTACGATACGCGGCGCCAACTCCACCGAAGATCAATTCGGACGTCCCGTTGATTTTCGAACTCAAGGCGCCACGCTCATTCGAAAACCTTCGCGACGTCGGTTTCGGGCATCTGCCGAAGGTCGAGATAAGCGCGAGCCCACGGCGCGCCGCCGATCGCGAGCGCCGCACCGTAGAGGGGAATGAACAGCAGGCACGCAAGCGCAATCAATGGCGAAAGGCTCGATAAAATCGTTCCAGGAGGCTGTTTGAACAGACCTGGAATCCCCTGCATACCGCCCGCGATCGCCGCCACGGCGCCAAAGCCGATAATCCCCATGACCAAGGCCACAATGATCTCGGCGACTATCAAGATGACAACGAGACACAGGCCGATCAAAAACAGCTGGCCAGCCTTGCCCTTGGTCAGCGCCCATGCATCTACGAGGTGAACCTTGCCGTCGTCGACCATCATCGGCCCCACCATCGACAAGCGTAGTGCGACGTAGACCATCGCCCACAGCCCTACCGCTCCGAGCAATATTCCGATCACAACGGCCACGGCGCCGGCGTGGACGGCCGCCAAGACACCAATGATCAGCGCCGCAGGCAGCATCACGACAACCAGGCCGATAAAAAAGGCGATGAAGCCGCCGATCATCAACATGAACAGCATCAGTTCCGTGGCGCCAACGCGCAGACTGCCAAACCCTCGTTGTTCGGGATGAATGACCGATCTGAAAATGGCGCAGTAAAGAATGGTTGCGACGAAAGCCCGCGCAAAATTGAGCAGATAGTTCAAGGCCTGGAATTGCATCATTTTGGCCATGTCGGCGGGCGCGACACTTGCGCCAACGCCAGTCTTCGCCTTGGCTATTTCGGCAAACACCGTGCCAAACATCGGCATGAACAAAGCAACCGTCAGGGCGAGCATCGCCAACTCGACGAGTCCCCACAGCAGCACCAACGTGGGTCGACTGCGGATCAATTCAAAGCCCGAACCGACGGCGTCGCCGATGGAAATCTCAGCCATGCCCTTCAATCCCCCAAAATCGTGGCGCTTTCCCCCGCGCGTGGCGCAGCCTAGAAGGCCCGCACATGACTGACAACTCCATTCATATCATCGGCGGTGGCCTGGCTGGATGCGAGGCGGCGTGGGTCGCGGCGAACACCGGGACGGCGGTGACCTTGCACGAAATGCGCCCGGTGGTCGGCACCGATGCGCACCAGACCGACAAGCTGGCCGAACTGGTGTGCTCGAATTCCTTCCGGTCCGACGACTGGGAATGCAACGCGGTCGGCTTGCTGCACGCCGAAATGCGGGCGATGGGGTCCTTGATCATGGCCTGCGGCGACGCAAGCAAGACCCCGGCGGGCGGCGCCCTGGCGGTCGACCGCGACGGTTTTGCGGACATGGTCACCGACAGGATCGCGGCGCACCCGCTGATCAAGATCGAGCGAGGCGAGATCGGCGCTCCGCTGGCCGATTGGCGAAACGTCGTCGTCGCCACCGGCCCCCTAACCTCTCCTGCTCTGGCGGCCTGGGTTCAGAACCTGACGGGAGAAGATGAGCTGTCGTTCTTCGACGCCATCGCCCCGATCGTGCATTTCGACAGCATCGACCTGTCCGTCGCCTGGAAACAGTCGCGCTATGACAAGGAAGGACCCGGCGGCGAGGCGGCGGCCTATATCAACTGTCCGCTCAATCGCGAACAGTACGAGACGTTCATCGACGCCCTGCTCGCTGGTCCCAAGACCGAGTTCAAGAACTGGGAGCATGTGCCGTATTTTGACGGCTGCCTGCCGATGGAGGTGATGGCCGCGCGCGGGCGCGACACGCCGCGCTACGGCCCATTGAAGCCGGTGGGCTTGACCAATGCGCACCATCCGGACGAGAGGCCTCATGCCGTCGTGCAACTCCGCCAGGACAACGCCCTGGGCACGTTGTGGAATATGGTCGGATTCCAGACCAAGCTGAAACATGCCGCCCAAACGGATATTTTTCGCACCATTCCAGGATTAGAGCGGGCGGTGTTCGCGCGGCTGGGCGGCCTGCACCGCAACACCTTCCTGAACAGCCCCAAGGTGCTGGACGCGCGGTTGCGGTTGCGAGCCGATCCGCGTTTGCGCTTCGCCGGTCAGATCACCGGCGTCGAAGGCTACGTGGAGAGCGCCGCCATCGGCTTGTTGGCCGGCCGTTTCGCGGCCGCCGAAGCCGATGGACGTGAGCCTGTCGCACCACCGGCGACGACAGCGCTTGGCGCCCTACTCGGCCACATCACCGGCGGTCACGTCGAGGGCGCCAAGCGTTCATTCCAGCCGATGAACATCAACTACGGCCTATTGCCGCCGATGGATCCTCCCAAACGCGCCGAGGGCGGCAAGCCCTTCGCACGCGGCGAGCGGGGTCGGGCGAAGAAACGGTTGATGAGCGTGCGGGCCCTGGCGGATCTCGACGCGTGGTTGACCGAGGCTAAAGCCGACCGCTGAGCACCGCCGCGAGCAGTCGCAAGCGCTTGCCGATCTCCGAGCCGGTCCGCGCCCGGGCCAGGGTGGCGCACACCACCGCCGGAAAGGCCGCGACACTCAGCGCTCGCGCCGCGACCCGGGCGACCTTGAGAGATTCGGCAATCAAGGCGTCGACCTCATCGGCGTCGATTGACCCCGCGCGCTTGAGCGTCATCAATCCCCAAACCACGCCCGCCGGGTTCGCCGCGCCATCTGGGCTGGCCCGATCAAGGATGCGCGCAGCCAGCGCCACCGTTGACCGACCGACCGCATCAGCCCAGGTCGTCGCCTGACCGGGCGTGAGGCGAGGCCGATCGGCAACCGCGATGCGCGCGTCGATCAGAGCTTCCAATGGCGCCCGCGGCAGATTGTGACGCTTTATGCAGGCGTCCAGGGCCAGGGCGACCGGATGGGCGCGGACCGTTCGCCCGGCGAAGATTTCGTCCAGCGCCTCGCGCCACCAGGTCAAGCGGATTTCGGCGATCAGGGATTGTGAAGCGACGACTCCGGCCCGGGCAAGCTCGTGGTCGAAGGCGTAAAGCGCAATCACATCCGCGCGCGCGCCGGGATCGGCGATGAACCGGCTGGCGAGCCAGCGGTCGGGGTCGGCGCGGCGGACGGCCTGATCAAGGTCGTCCGCCGCCAACGCAGCCCTATCCGTAAAGGGTTTGATACATCGCCATCGACGTCAGCATCGGCAGCGACAGCAGGGTGTTGACGCGCGAGGCCAGGGTGGCGATCCGGGCGGCCTTGGCTTTGGCGTCGGCATCCGCCTCCTTTATCCCAAGGGCGATTTTCTGGTTCGGCCAGATCACGCCCCATACATTCAGGAACATGACGATCGCCAGCCAGATGCCGATGCCCATCAGGGTGAAACCCCGATCACTGACGTCATAGCCGCCGGCGAAGCCGAAGGTGAACACCTTGGCCGCATAGGTCTGGCCGCGCGACGCCGCCAGGCAAACGCCGGCCAGAACCGTGAACAGAGCCGCCCAGCGGAACCAGAACAGGGCCTCGGGCGCGATGTATTTGGAAACGGCGGGTTTCAATTCGGCGGGAACATTCGGCATGACCCGGATCTGCACGAAATTGAAATAGTAGAGCAGGCCGATCCACAGAATCCCGAAGACCACGTGCATCCAGCGAAACACCGCCTGCCAGTAACTGGCGTCCATGCCATGCGGGCCCTGCGCATAGGCAAAGAGCATGATCATCGCCAGCACGACGCTGAGGATCATGGTGTTGCGAAAATTCAAAAGCAGAGCAGCCACGGCGAATCCCCTTTTGTGAAGCGACGTTGGCCGAAACGATAGCGCCTTTCGAAGAAAGGCAAAAGGATTCTCAAATTAGGCGGTCGATCGCCGGAAGGGGGCGACTATCTGGCGCCCGAGCGACGTATTGTGGACGCGCGCCGAACCAATCGATAGTCTGGGCGTTATCGAGGGATCCATCGTGCGTCTCGACTGCGTACATGTTTATGACGAGGTGAATCTTGATCAAGCACAAACTCCTGCATACGGCGGCGGTCGTCGCCGCCGTGCTCGGCCTTTCAACCGCCGTGGGCGGTCAAGCCAATGCGCGTACCGACGTGCACATTGGCATCGGGCTAAACGGCCCGGACCCATATTTTTATGGGGGTCGCAACTACTGCTGGTATGATGGTGGTTGGGATGGTCCCGGTTTCTACTGGTGCGGCTTCGCGTGGCGCCGCGGCTACGGCTGGGGCGGACCCTACGGCTGGCGCGGCTGGGGCGGCGAACGCGAATGGCGCGAACATCATGACAACGGCTGGCACAACGGCTGGCGCGGCGGCGATCGACGCGGTGAATGGCGCGGCGGTGATCGCGGCGGCGAATGGCGCGGCCATAACCACGGCCGCGGCGAGGGTCGTGGCCACGGCGACGGCGATCACGGTGGAGACCACCACGGTGGCGACCACCACGGTGACTAGCGCCTAGTGGGGCTTGGCGGCATCCTCACCGTTGAGGAGCACCGAGCCCTGCCGCGCGGCGCCGGCCCTGACCTGAGCGATATAGGCCAGTTCGTGCAGGGCGCCGCCGTGGCCCGGTTCCAGTTTGAGCGACTCTCGATAGACTTTTTCCGCCTCATCATAGCGACCCAGTTCGGTCAGCTGGAACCCCTCGCCGCGCAGAAACCGCGCCTTCACCCAATCGACGGTTAAGGGATCGATGGTCGCCAATCCCTTGGCGTAGATAGCCAAAGACTCCTCGTGCCGGTTCAACATGCTGACGGTCGCCGCCTTTTCACTGATCAGATTGGCGTAGTCCGGCTCAAGCGCCAGACCTTCGTCCAGAACGACCATCGCCGCCGCAAACTGGCTCGTCTCATTGTCATAGGATCCCATTAGAAACGCCGCCTCGGGATAGGGATCGGCGAGATTGACGATCGAGAGGGACTTACGCCCCATGGTCGCCGCCGCCGCTCGCATCAGGGTGAAGCGTTGCGCCTTGGCGGAATCGTTGGTGCGGAAATAGATGACACCCGGTCGCTCTTCGATCTCGTGGTAGGGATGGGGAGCGTGATCAAGCACGGCGCGCAGAGCCGAAACAAAATCCTTAAGGGCGGTGACGCCGCGGGCGTGGACGGCGGCCTGGGCCGCATCGACCACCTTCTGATCGGCGTCAAGAATGGATTTTTCCGGCCCGGGAGCGTCAGTCGCCCGGGCGGCGTGCGCCACGGAACCGCACAGCGCCAACGTCGCGACCGCAAACGCAACGACACCGATCCGAATGCCCACAGCAACGCCCTTCTCGGTTTTACGAAGCTTATCACTTCGGCCGTGAGGCGATAGGGGCGCGGTAACCTCTAGTCAGATCGCGATGAGAGCGACGGCGCAGCGCCGGCCCTCCGATATCAGCACATTATAGGTCCGCGCCGCGCCCTCGGTGGACATGAACTCCAGGCCGAGGCCGCATGCGCGCAGGGCGTCGCGCACGACGCGGGGCGGCAGGGCCTGAACGGCGCCCGTGCCCAGGAGAACGAATTCGGAAACCGCCGGGCCGGCGGATATGACGGCGTCAAAGTCCGCCGCCGTCAGGTCGGCGATTGCTGCCGGCGCCCATTCGAAGGGCTGGTCGTCGAGCAGCAGCAGCGATCCGGGCCGCCACAGGCCCGACACCCGAAACCCGCCACCGCCGTAAGCGTCAATGGAGGGCGGTCTGCGCATATATTGATCAGGGCCGCGCCGGCTGCGGCGCGATGGGCGCGGCGACCTCGTCGTCCTTCTTCACCCCCCACAGCAGGATGATCGGCGAAGCGACATAGATCGAGGAATAGGTGCCAATGACGATGCCGAACAACAACACGATCGACAGCGGCCGCAGCGACTCGCCGCCGAATATCGCCAGACCCGACAGGGCCAGCAGGGCGGTCACGCCGGTGATGACCGTGCGCGACAGAGTTTCGTTGACCGAAAGATCGATCAGATCGCGCAGCGGCATCTTTTTGTATTTACGACGATTTTCGCGAAGTCGGTCAAACACCACCACCGTATCGTTCATCGAATAGCCAATGATGGTGAGCAGGGCGGCAATCAAATTGAGGCTGAACTCCAGCCGCAGTAGCAGGATGAGACCGAATGACAGGGTGACGTCATGGAACAGGGCCACGACCGCGCCAAGACCGAACTGAAGCTGAAACCGGAACCAGATATAGAGCAGCATCAGGCCGATGGCGGCCAACAGCGCCAGGGCGCCGCTGATTTTCAACTCGTCGGACACTTCGGGCCCGATCACGTCGGTCCGCGAATAGCTGACCTGGCCGAGCACGCCGCTGATGGCGCCCTTGACGGCGGTGACCACCTTGCCCGAGTCCGCGCCCGTCGGGGTCTGGAACCGAACGACGGCGTCATTGGGCTTGCCAAACGTCTGCACCTGCACATCGCCCAGATTGAGTCCGGTCAGGGCGCCGCGCACCTTGGCCAGATCCACGGGCTTGGCGCCGGTGGTGAGTTCCAGCACCGTGCCGCCCTTGAAGTCGATGCCGACATTCAATCCCGGATAGACGAAGGTCCCGATCACCGTCGCGATCACCGCGATAATCGACAAGGTCGCAAACAGGCGCGCAAGACTGACGAACGGAAATTTCGTGTCGTGCGGCAGGAGCTTGATGAGGGGCCACATACGCGTCGGTCCTAGATAATCGGCAGGGTCTTGGCCTTGAAGGCGCGGAACCACCACGCGATCAGGACTTGGGTGACGAAGATGGCGGTGCCCACCGAGGTGATCACGCCGATGAACAGGGTCCAGGCGAAACCTTTCACCGGACCCGATCCGAACTGGAACATGATGATCGAGGCCACCAGGGTGGTCACATTGGCGTCGATGATGGTGACGATGGCTTTGGAAAAGCCGGCGTCCGCCGCGGCCATGGCGGCGCGCCCGGCGCGGACTTCGTCGCGCATTCGCTCATAAATCAGCACATTGGCGTCGACCGCGACGGCCAGGGTTAGGACGAGGCCGGCGATGCCCGGCAGGGTCAAAGTCGCCTGGGTCATGCTCATAGCGCCGACGATCATCAGACCGTTGATCACCAGGGCGATGGCGGCGAATGTGCCGAAAAGGCCGTAGGCCAGGATCACGAAGGCGAAGATCAGCGCCGCGCCGATCAGGATCGAGACCTGCCCCGCGCGCACGGCGTCGGCGCCCAGCTGCGCGCCGACGGTGTGCTGGGCCACGACATTCAGCCGCGCCGGCAAGGCGCCCGATTTGAGCATCAGGGCCAGATCATGGGCGGATTCCTCGGTGAAATTGCCGGTGATCTCGCCCGATCCGCCGGTGATCGCCGACTGGATGGTGGGGGCCGATATAATCCGCTTGTCGAGCACAATGGCGAACGGCTTGTGCAGGTTTTCGGTCGTGGCCAGCGCGAAGCGGTGCGTGCCCTGGCCGTTGAAGTTGAAATTGATGTTCGGCAAATTGTTTTGATCGTGGCCCGCGCTCGCACCGGTCAGCATTTCGCCGGTGACCAGAGAGCGGCGCTTGACCATCAGCGCGGGCGGGCCGCCGCCGTCATTGGGCAAAAGCTCATCATCCGGCGGAACGTGGCCGGCGGCGACGTCCTCGGGTGAAACATCGACGTCGACCATTTGGAAGGTGAGCTTGGCGGTCTTGCCGATCACGGCCTTGAGTTTTTCCGGATCGCTTTCGCCGGGAGCCTCGACGACGATCCGCGCCGCGCCCTGCTGGGTGATGAGCGGCTCTTTGGTGCCAAGCGCGTCGATGCGTTTGCGGATGATATCGATCGATCGTTTGACCGCGTCCCGCGCGGCGGCGTCGGCGGCGGCCTTAACGACGGTGACGACAATCGTTTGGTCCGGCCCGCTCGCCAGAGACACGTCCCGCCCGCCCGACGCCAGGCGCTCGCCTAAAGACGCGTTCAGAAGCGTAAACGCCTTGGCCGTCTGGTCCGGCGCGGTGATCCGCACATTGACCGAGTCGCCGACGACGGCGAGGCCGGTGAAATCAATCTGCTCGGTGCGCAGTTTGGTGCGGATATCCTCGGTCAGATTGGTCAGGCGCTCCTTCTTCAGAGCCACCGTGTCGACCTCGAGCAAAAGGTAAGACCCACCCTGCAGATCGAGGCCGAGATTCAGCCGTTGGTTCGGCATCCACGCCGGCAAGGTTCCGGGGGGCACGAGATTGGGCAGGGTGAAGATCAGGCCAAACAGCGCGGCCGCAATGACCAGGCCAATCTTCCAGCGCGAGAGAGCGAGCATAAGGCGAGTGACCTAAACGCGCTTTAGGATTTGGCGTCGTTGGCGGCGGCCGGCTCGCCGCGGGTGCGGATTTCATGGACCATGGACTTGATCACCTTGACGGTGACGTTCTGCGCCACTTCGACACCCAGCTCCGTGTCTTCGACCCGCACCACCTTGCCGATGAGGCCGCTCGACAGCACCACCATATCGCCGCGTTTGATGGCCCCGACCCGCGCCACGTGGTCCTTCGCGCGTTGTTGTTGCGGCCGCAGGACCAGAAAATAGAAGATGAGCATCATGCCGATCAGGGGCACGAACACTTGACCCGGACCGGCGAGGAAGCCCTGCAGCCCGGCGGCGGGCGCGACTTGAGCCAGAACAAGGGCGTGGTGACCGATCATTGTCTCTCCGAGAATAGGCGGGTGAACCGCGGGTGTTCGCATGCCCCGGCCCAAAGTCGCGGGAAGCTATGCGCACCGCCGCTCTTTTGCAATGCGGCGCGGACGTTTAGGAGAACGGGCATGGATGAAACGCTCTTTAGAACGCTTGGTCGGATCGCCGACGCCCTGGAGCGCCTTGCCCCGGCGACGCCCGCCGCGGCGTCTTTCGCCGGCGCGCGGCTCTTCCGGCATGATCCTGTGACGGATCGTTTCATCGCCGCGCCGGACTACGGGTTGGACATCGACCTTCTGGTCGGGGTGGACCGGCAAAAGGCTCGCGTCGTCGAAGCGCTGATCCGTTTCGCCGCGGGCCTGCCGGCCAATCACATTCTGCTCTGGGGCGTGCGCGGCACGGGCAAGAGCTCTCTGGCCAAGGCGGCCTTCATGGCGGCGACAAAGACATCGCCGACGCTCAAGCTGATTGAGGTTGATCGCGATGCGGTCGCCGATCTGCCGGGCCTGTTCGAGACTCTGCGCGATCGCGACGAACGATTCGTGGTTCTGTGCGACGACCTGTCGTTCGAAGACGGCGCGGCGGCGGCCAAGGCCTTGAAATCAGCGCTGGAAGGCGGCGTCGGCGGTCCGCCGGAAAACACCCTCTTCATCGCCACCTCCAATCGCCGTCATTTGATGCCGCGTGATCATATCGAGAGCCGCGGGGCGATCGCCACCGCCGAGGACGCCGAGGAAGAGGTCAGCGTCTCCGACCGCTTCGGCCTGTGGATCGGTTTTCCGCCGATGGACCAAGCGACCTATTTAGCCGCCGTCACCGCCTACGCCGCCCATTTCGACCTCAGGATTTACGACCTTGACCGCCGCGCCCTGCAATGGTCGCAGTTGCGTGGCGCCCGCTCGGGCCGCATCGCCTGGCAGTTCATCCGTGACTTGGCCGGCGAACTCGGCAAACGACTGCCGCTTTGACATCCGACGCCCGCGACTCACCGAAAGTTCCGATCTTGCCCCCTACCCTGCCGTCCAAGCCATCGTTCGGCGACGCCCTGCCGATCGAACCCTCGCCCGATACCTTAAGGTTTCTGGCGCGGCGGCGATCGGCTTCCGCCTTGTCGCTCACCGCGCCCGGCCCGAGCGCCGAAGACCTGGCCGCCATCCTCGCCCTCGCCGCGCGGACGCCCGACCATGGCAAGCTCTGTCCCTGGCGATTTGTTGTCCTGCAAGGCGCGGCCAAGGCGACCTTCGTCAAACGCCTGGAAGCCATCGCCGCCGCCCGTCTTGACGCGCCGAAAGCCGAGGCCAAACTCGGGAAAATCCGCGTCCCGCCGCTGACCGTCGCCGTTGTCTCGCGTTATACGCCAGGTGAAATTCCAGAGTGGGAACAACGTCTTTCGGCGGGGAGCGTGTGCACATTAATGGTCATCGCCGCACACGCCATGGGTTATGGCGCCAATTGGATCACCGACTGGTACGCCTATGACGAGGCTGCCGGTCGCCTATTGGGGTTGACCGAAAACGAACGAGTGGCTGGTTTCGTGCATATCGGCACCGCCGCTGAAGCGCCGTTAGAGCGGGTGAGACCGGATATGAGCGCAATCGTCAGCGACTGGGCCGAACGCTAACGCCCCGTATAGGGCGCAACACCTTGGTCGGGCAGCCATAGGCCGTCCGGCGCCGGACCGGTCTGCCAGAAAACGTCGATGGGTATCCCGCCGCGCGGAAACCAATAGCCGCCGATGCGCAGCCACTGCGGCGCCGCGACCTCCACAATCCTGCGCCCGATGGCGACGGTGCAGTCCTCGTGGAAGGCGCCGTGATTGCGGAAACTGGCGAGATAGAGCTTGAGCGATTTGGACTCGATCAGCCAATCACCGGGCGCATAGTCGATCACCAGACGGGCAAAATCAGGCTGGCCGGTGACCGGGCAAAGCGAGGTGAACTCCGGCGCGGTGAAGCGCGCGGCGTAAAGCACACCAGCCTGCGGATTGGGCACGCGCTCAAGCACCGCTTCGTCCGGGCTGGCGAAACCATGGACCTGGCGGCCCAGTTGAGTGAGAGGCGACTGTGTCATTGCCAGAACCCTACCCCGGATCACCGACACTCACCAAGTTTGGTTAGGCGCTCGCTTCGCGTGGGGGGCGTGGTCTTTCTATCATCCGCGTCATCTGCGTAAATCGGCGGATAGACCCTTGGAGGAGAAGCGCATGGCGGGCCGGGATTTCGATGGCAAGGTGGTGGTGGTGACCGGGGCCTCCACAGGCCTGGGCCGGGCCATTGCCATAGAGACCGCGGAGCGCGGCGCGGGCGTCGTGGTGATCAACTACGCCACCAGCGAGGCCGAGGCTCATGAAACCGCGCGGCTGATCGACGCTCAGGGCGCCAGGGCCATCGTCGTACAGGGCGATGTCGCCAAGGACGAGGACTGCGGCCGCATCGCCGCCGCCGCCGCTCCGTTGGGCCGCATCGACGCCCTGTTCAACAATGCCGGCGTCACCAAGTTCGCCAACAATCACGCCGACCTCGACGCCGTTTCGGGCGAGGATTTCCTGCGCCTCTACGCGGTCAACGTCGTGGGCGCCTATCAGATGGTTCGCGCCGCGCGCGCGCTTTTAGAAGCGGGCGCCGCAGCCGGCGCCGTGGTCAACACCGCGTCCATCGCTGGGGTGATGGGCATAGGATCATCGGTGCCCTACGCGGCATCGAAAGGAGCGCTTATCACCATGACCCTGTCCCTCGCCAGGGCCCTGGCGCCGAAGATACGGGTCAATGCGATATGCCCGGGCTTCATCGACACGCCTTGGTTCGGGCGCGCCATGCCCGCCGACCGGCTGGAACGGATGCGCCAGGGGGTCGCCGCAGCCGTGCCTCTTAAGGCCGCCTCGACCCCCGAAGACATAGCCGGCGCGGCGGTCTTTCTCGCCTCCCCCGCCGCCCGCCACATCACTGGCGAGTGCATGATGGTCGATGCGGGCCTTCACCTGCATTACGCGACCTAGAAAAAGCGCCCGATCTCGATGAGACCGGGCGCAAGGGGGGAGGACAAACAGACGCGGGTTTTAGAAGGTCAGCGGCGCCACCAGATCAACACCAAAGGTGAACTGATCCTTGCTCGTGCCGGGATTGCCATCATAGGGCAGGCCGCCCGCTAGGGCGCGGTCGTAGCGAATTTCCGGCCGGATGGTCAGGCCGTCAATCAGCTTAGGCAAATGGGGCGGCTTGAAGTTCGCGCCCAGGGTGATCGCGCCATAGGTAGCCGGCCCGGCGCCGTAGGCGGTGTTGGGCAAGCCCTTCTGCAGGTTGATCGCGTCTTGGAAGCCTGGGAAGGCGGCGACGTAAAAACCTTGCGCGTCCCGCCAGACTTCGGCGCGAACTCCAACCGACGTCTGGTCGTTGATCGCATAGGTGAAATACTGCACCACGCCCCCACCGGAGGCGGCGAATCCGTCATCCCTGATGTAGTTGAATTCGGTGACCGAGGTCAGCTTGGCGTTGACCTTGTAGGTGAACAGGACGTCGGTGAGATAGCGATATTTGCTGTGCACATTGACGCCAACGCCCAGAGATCCATACGGGTTTTCCGGGCCGATATGGGTCAGGGCCAGAACCGTCAGCTTGTTAAGGTTCAGTCCAATCCCGCCCAGAAAGTGGAACTGGCCGTCATTGTCGCCGCCACCCGATCCGACCGTCGTGTTCACGCCGGTGGTGTAGCCCAAGTAGACATCGAGCATCGGGCTCACGTGGGTCGTGGTCAGGATGCCAGTATGCTTGTAGGGCAAGCCGAACTGGAAGAGGTAGCTGTGTGAATAGAAGAAGTTACCGGTTGGATCGATGACTTCCTGACCTAATGGCGTACTGAACTGTCCGAGTTTCACGTCGATGCCGCCCTTGGTCAGGAACGGCAAGTGCGCCTGTAGGTTGGCCTCGACGATATCAAACTGTTCGCGGCCCTTCGGCGAATTGTCCAACTCGCCGAAGAAGTGGGTGAGGCGGGAATCCGACCCGTACATGCCCTGCACCTTGAAGCCGAAATCGACGCCGGTGGCCTTGGGATCCAGGTCCCGCTCGACCGTCAACGCCACCTGATTGAGATTCGGCCGGTTGGCGTGATCGGTGAAAGGTTGGCCGAAATTGATGCCATTGGCCGGATCGGCGCCGTTGAAGACAATGCCGACATCGACGTGACCCGACACTTTGACGGTGCTCGACCATGAAGCGGGCGCGGCCGGCGCTGCGGCCGGAGCCGCCGCCGGCTGGTCATCCGCCCAAGCGGCTCCCGCGCCGAAAAGCACAAGCGCGGTCGTGGTCGCCAGAAGCGTAGTGAATGGTCGTGACATAAGAGGTCTTTCCCCCGGTTGATCCGATGCCTGACGGCTATCGGGTTACGGGGGGCCGCTCATAGCCCAAGGCCACCGGCGCTGGATTATCCTCCGCATGTGCACAAAAATCACTCAGTGAAGAATCGGAGCTGATCAAATAAGCGGCACGTTCAGGTCAGGCCTTCGTTGGCGGCGGGAAATCGCGCGCGGCGCCGATGAGCGACTGCTGATTCAGGCCGGATCATCCAGGCTGAATCGGTCGTCGTCTTCATGATAAGCGAAGATCTCGGCATAACGACCCCATGATACGATCGCGTCGATGGTTTCCTCCGCATAGGGCTCGGACATGAAATCCTCCAGCTCATCGCGGAAGCGCGTCGCCGGCGCCTGGTGCGAAACGCGGTCGTCCAGCACCCGCTTGATATGAGCGGCGAGCGGCACATAGGCCAGCAGATGTTGAGCAAACAGCTGTTTGCGCTCGTCGATGTCCGCGCCGTCATAGCGCCGGCCCGCCGGGGTCAGGCGAATTGTCCTGCCCTCGATCTCGGCAAAGCGCATCAACTGCAGGGTTTCGGCGATGGGCAGGAGTTCGTCGGCCTCCATCTGCAATTCCCGCGCCATGGTGGCCAATTCGGCGGCGCCATTGTTGGGCGGCGCTGCCAGCGATTCGATCATCCCAGCCAGGGTGTTGGTCGAGACATGCGTCAAGGCCATGCCAAGGCCGGTGCCGGGGAAGTTTCCTTCCCGCGCCGCTGGGCCTGTGGGCCGGGCGGTCATGCGGGCGTAGATATCGTCGACCAGGCTGCGGAAGGCCGGGTCCAGGCGTTTGCGCGGTTGCGGCAGATCAACCTTGATTTCGGCGATCACCCGCCCGGGATTTGAGGAGAACACCAGAATGCGGTCGCACATCAGCACCGCCTCCTCGATATTGTGGGTGACGAGCAGGATCGAGCGGATGGGCATCCGGCCTTCGCTCCACAGATCGAGCAGGTCCGTGCGCAGGGTCTCGGCGGTGAGCACGTCCAGGGCCGAAAACGGCTCATCCATAAGCAGGATGGAAGGCTGCACCACCAGGGCGCGCGCCAGGCCCACCCGCTGACGCATCCCGCCAGAGAGTTCCTTCGGATAGGCGTTTTCGAAACCGTCGAGGCCTATAAGATCGATCGCCGCAAGGGTGCGCTTACGCCGTTCCTCGGCCGCGACGCCCTGGGCCTCCAGCCCAAGCTCCACGTTCTTCAGCACCGTCAGCCAGGGAAACAGGGCAAAACTCTGGAACACCATAGAGACGCCGTGCGCGGTGTCGTCGCCGGGCATGTCGCTGACCTTGACCTTGCCGCCAGTCGGCGTGATCAGGCCGGCGATGGAGCGCAGGAGGGTGGATTTGCCCGATCCCGAACGACCCAGCAGCCCGACGATCTCATTGGGTCGCAACGTAAGGTTGACGTCTTCCAGCACCGTCAAGCCGGCGCCATTGCCCTTGCCGTAGACGTGCTTGAGAGCGGTGACCTCAACCAAGGGGGCGTCTGTTTGGATGGAGCGGTCAAGGGTGAGCGTCATGACGACCTTCTTTGTCAGTTCTAGTTCAGGCGCAGGTTCTTTTCGGCGTAACGATACATCGGTCGCCACAGGGAATGGTTCATCGCCAGCACGAACACGCTGATCACCGTCGATCCCAGAGCGATGCGCGGGAAATCGCCGGCGACCATGTTTTGCGCGATATAAGAGCCCAGACCCGCGGCTTGAATCTGGGTGTGCTTCCAGGTCACAAACTCGGCGACGATGCTGGCGTTCCAGGATCCTCCCGAAGCGGTCAGGGCGCCGGTCACATAATAGGGAAAAATGCCCGGCAGGATCAGATCCCGCCACCTCTGCCACGATCGCAGACGAAAAATCCCCGCCGCCTCCTTCAAGTCGGTCGGCAGAACGCTGGCGCCGGCTACCACGTTGAAGAGAATATACCACTGCGTGCCCAAGACGATCAGCGGCGAGAGCCAGATGTCCGGATTGAGCCGCCAGGCGACAATGCCCATGACCACGAACGGAAAAAGTATGTTCACCGGAAAGGCCGCCAGAAACTGGGCGACCGGCTGAATCCGCTGCGACCAAGCCGGACGCAGGCCGATCCACACGCCGATGGGAACCCAGATCAGGCTGGCGACCGCGATCAACACGATGACGCGCGCGAAGGTCAAAAAGCCCAGGCCGAACGCTGACATGATGTCACGCAGGTTCAGCGTGTGGTGGACGTAGAGCGCGATGGTCACCGCGGCCCATGCCGCTGCAAGGAACACGACGGCGAGCCATATCCGGTCGAACCACAGGATCAGCGCCGGGTTGGTGATCGGGCGCACGGGATTTCGCAGTCGCCGCGGGCGCGGAATCGCCCTGAACAAGCCGCCGATCGGCCGGGCGATGCGCGGGAACAGGCGCGTGCGCTGCAACAGGTCCAGAAACCACGATTTCGGCTCTTGCTCGGACGCCGTCAGCTCAAAGCGGAACTTGTCGGCCCAGGCCACGATCGGGCGAAACAGCAATTGATCATAAAGCAGGATCACCACGCCCATGGCCACCACCGCCCACATCACGCTCTTCACATCGCCCTGATCAATCGCCTGGGCCAGCCAGGAGCCGATGCCTGGCAGCGTGACGCTGCGGTTGCCGACCGTGAGCGCTTCGGACGCGACGACGAAAAACCAGCTGCCTGACATCGACATCATCGTGTTCCACACCAGCGCCGGCGTCGCGAACGGCAGCTCCAGCTTGATGAATCTCTGCCATGGCGAGAGGTTGAACTGGGTGCTCACTTCCTCGAGATCGGCCGGCAGGGTGCGCAGGGACTGGTAGAAGCTGAAAGCCATATTCCAGGCCTGAGAGGTGAAAATCCCGAAAATGGCGGCGCATTCCGCGCCCAGTTCGCTATGCGGAAACAGGCCGATGAAAAACGCCGTCGTAAAGGCCAGAAAGGTCAGGATCGGGATCGACTGGAGAATGTCGAGCATGGGCACGATCACCAGCCCGGCCTTTCGGCTCTTCGCCGCAAGCGTCGCCACCACGAAGGTGAACGCCAGCGACACCACGATCGCCGCGAACATCCTCAAAGTCGAACGCAGGGCATATTCCGGCAGGCGCGCCGGATCGAGGACCACCGGCGACAGGTGCAGGGCCGCGACGGGCTGACCCATTTGCTGGGCGCCGTGAACCACCAGCACCGCCAGGGCGCCGATCAGGGCGAAGGCGATCGCGTCATAGCGATTGGGCGCGAATTCCCGTCTGGCGTAGCGCGCCAGCAGGCCGGGATTGAACCGGTCGGAATTGAGGAAGACCATCGGCTCGCCTCGTGATAGCCGCGTCGGCGGTCACGAGGGCCCTTGGACTAGGACCTGCGAGACAACTTCAGCGGCCTGATAAGTGGACCAGGACTGTCGCTTGGCATCGGGTTTGGGGTTCCGTTGGAAAACGCCCGCCAGGGCATGACGCGATGGCGGACGCGGGCTGGCAATGGCCCCGATGAGGGGCCAAGTCAACCCGCCGCGCAGAGGGAAAATCGACGATTTGCGAGACTCGCGCGCGCGCGCCATAATGACTTTCCTGTCTCAAACAGCTGAAAGGAGGTGGTCCAGTGTCTCATTGTCTCCAACCGCGGTCGCAAACGACCTGGAGCCTGAAGATCGAGGTTCGCACCTGACGGCGTCTTGACGCACGAAGGTTTAAGGTCACGGCTCAAGTCGGTTCATCACCGGCGCCGCCGCGGTCACGACGATGGAAGGGCCGTCTCCGAAGGGAGGCGGCCCTTTGCTTGTGAGGTGTCGACTAGCCGTCCGCCGATAGGCGTCTCAGCACCGCCTCGCCCATGGCGGCGTGAGCCGGATGGTCGACCAGACCCGTCTCCAGCAGGATGGCGCCGATCCTCACCGCCCAGGCCATGGCCCGCGCGATCTGGGCCTGGGTCGCGCCATATCGCGCCAGAAACGCGGCCCGCGCCGGAGCTGGATCGAAAAGGTGCCAGGCCACCGCCAGATCAGTGGCGACGTCACCGCTGGTCATGTCGCCCCAGTCAATAACGGCGCAAATCGCGCCCTCGCGCACCAGGATATTGCGGGCGTGCAGGTCGCCGTGAATCCATTTGGGCGAGATTGACGCTGGGGTCGCCAAACCTGCGCGCCACGCACGCAGGACCTGCGGCGTAATCAGATGGGTTGCTCGGCTCAGGCGGCCCAGTCGCGCTTCGGCGTCAGGGGCGCGTCGAACTAGCGGCTCGCCACGAAACGGATTGATCGACGCGCCCGTCAGCGCCTCGGTGTGCAGGGCGATCAGAAAGTCGGCCAATCGATCGGCCTGATCGCGATTGAGCGGCGCTTCGTGGGCCGTGGCCGCTTCGAACCACGGCAAAACGCTCCAGCGCCATGGGTATCCCCGGCCCGGCGCGCCGACGCGAAGCGGCGCGGGCGTAGGGATTGGCAGGCGCGGCGCCAAATCTGGCAACCAGTCCTGCTCGTGAATCGCGAGCGCAGCGGCGAGAGCGCGGCGCGGCAGGCGCACGGCCAGGCGATCGCCCAGTCGGAACATCTGATTGTCCCAACCGGCGTCGATCGCGTTGAGCGGAAGATCGGCCAGATCAGGGTACTGATCGTCGAGCAGTCCGCGCACAAGCGACGCGTCGATGTGGACCTCAGCCGGGGGCGTTCCACTCATGAACGGCCCCTTCTTGACCTGCGGTCATCACTGGTGCGGTCGAGAAGACTCGAACTTCCACGGGTTGCCCCACAGCGACCTCAACGCTGCGCGTCTACCAATTCCGCCACGACCGCGCGTGGTGAGCCGGGGGGCGTAGCAAAAGGGCGCCCGCTTGTGAAGCGACTTTACGCCGAAGGCCTGTTCGATCCACACTGCGGCGATGATGACCGACCTCGCCCTTCCCCGCCAGGTGACCTTCAAGCGCGCCGACGATCGCCCGGTCGGTTGGGCCGTTTCGCCCGGCCTGACCGACTATGATGCGGCGGTCGCGGCGATGGAGCGGCGCGCCGGCGCCATAGCGGTGGGCGAGGCCGAAGAACTGGTCTGGCTGCTGGAGCATCCGCCGCTCTATTCCGCAGGCGTGTCAGCCAAGCCGTCGGATCTGCTGCAGCCCGATCGCTTTCCGGTGTTCAAGAGCGGGCGCGGCGGCCAGTTCACCTATCATGGACCGGGCCAGAGGGTGGCATACGTCATGCTGGACGTGCGTGCGCGGGGGCAAGATGTCCGGGCGTTCGTGTGTGCGCTGGAAACCTGGATCATTCGCGCCCTGGCCGATCTGGGCGTGACGGCGGAAACCCGTTCGGGCCGCGTCGGCGTCTGGGTGACCCGCGCGGCGCCCGCGCGCGAGGACAAGATCGCCGCGATCGGCGTTAAGCTCCGCAAGTGGGTCAGCTTTCACGGGATCAGCCTCAACGTAGCGCCGGATCTTGAACATTTCGCCGGCATCGTGCCCTGCGGAATTCGTGATTACGGCGTCACCAGCCTGGCGGATTTGAGCCTGCACACAAGCGTGGCTAACGTCGATGCGGCTCTGGTGCGCGCGTTTAACGCGATCTTTGGCCCGACCCGCATCGCCGACGTCCCTGATCAGTCTTAGATCAAGGCCTCTGTTGTATCGTCCCGGCCGGGTGTTTACACAGGTGCGCCCGCGACCGGGGGCGTATTGATCACCCAAAGGCCCGGCGCACGCCTCATGAAGTTGATCGGCCGCTATCTTTTTCGACAGATGCTGGGTCCGACTTTGCTGGCGACGGCGGCGCTGAGCGGGGTGGCGATTCTCAGCCAGAGCCTATCGGCGCTCGGGGTGCTGGTCGATCAACGTCAAAGCCTGACCGTGTTCGCCAAGATAATCGTGCTGGCCATGCCGCAGTTGATCGTCCTGATCCTGCCGGTAGCCATCCTGATCGCCGCTTTGGTGGCGATAAACCGGCTGCATACCGAACAGGAAATTGTGATCTGCTACGCGGCGGGCATGAGTCGCTGGCAGGTGGTGGCGCCGGCGATCAGGCTCGCGGCGATCATGGCCCTGATCTCACTGGTGATCACTTTGTGGGTGCAGCCCTGGTCCTATCGCGCCCTGCGCGACACGCTCGAAGCGGTAAGAACCGATCTGGCCGCCACTATGATCAGGCCAGGCGCCTTCACCCATCCGGCGCCCGGACTGACGGTCTACGCCCAGTCGGTCGATGACGACGGCACGATCCACAATCTTTTCGTTAATCGCGACGTCGGCAAGGGCCGCGGCATCACCATCACCGCGCGGGAAGGTCGGCTCGAAAAGCGCGGCGGCGCGCCGGTGCTGGTCTTGCGCAACGGCGCCAATCAGGAATTTTCCAACGTTGGCGTCCTCAACTATCTGTCCTTCGATGAGTATGTCATCGACCTGCGACCGCTCATGGCGCTGGACCGAACCGCGCGTTACAAATTGTCGGATCGTTATCCGCACGAGTTGTTTTTTCCCGACACCAGCCAGGCCTGGGAACGGGCCAATATTGGAAAAATGCTCGCCGAGGGGCACTCCAGGCTGGCCGAGCCCCTCTACGTGATCGCCTTCATGGCCATGGCGGCGGCGACCGTGCTGGGCGGCCCGTTCCGCCGGCAAGGCTATGGATTGCGGATTGCCGTCGTAGCGGGGGTAGCCATCGTCGCGCGCGCCCTGGGCTTTGCCGTCCAGGCCGCCGTCGGGGACCATCCGGCGCTCAACTTCACTCAGTATCTTGTTCCGGTGATGGCCATGGCGCTCGCCGCTCTGGTTTTGTTCGGCGCCCGCCGGACGAAGCGCGGGCGGGTGGTCTTGCGAGGCGCGACGTGAACGGCTCGTCGCGCCGAATTCAGACCTATGTTCTGGGCCGCTCCGTTGCGGGCGTCGGCGTCGCCCAGGCCGCCGTCGCCGCCGTGGTGATTCTGGTCAATTTCGTGGAGTTGTCGCGCACCCTGGGCGGTCGTGTCGACCTAACCTTCCTCGAGACACTCGGCTTGACCCTGCTCAAATCGCCGACGGTGATCCTGCAACTTCTGCCATTCGTCTTTCTGTTTGGGGTCATGGGCGCCTACATTACCCTCAACCGGCGCAGCGAATTGGTGGCCATGCGCGCCGCCGGCGTGTCGGCATGGCGGTTTGTGCTGCCAGCGGCCGGCGTCGCCTTTGTCATCGGCTTGATCGTCGTCGCCTTTCTGAACCCGGCGGCGGCGGCCCTCAACGTCAGGTTTGAGGATCGCCGCGCCGCCTTGGCTGAAGGCCCGTCACCGCGATCAGGGCAGGATATCTGGCTGCGACAAGGCGATGACGGCCAGCAGATCGTGATTCACGCCAGATCGCACAAGACCGTGGGCGAGACGGTTTATCTCTCCGGCGTCTCGTTGTTTTTCCAACGCGTCGGGCCGAGTGGCGCCCTGGATTTCTCGCGGCGAATCGAGTCTGCGCGAGCAGTGCTGGCGCCCGGCTCCTGGCGCCTGAGCGACGTGCGCGAAGCCGTGCCGGGCGCCGGTTCGATTCGGTCAGAGCAACTCACCATACCCTCACTCCTCGACCATCGAAGCGCGATGGAAAAACTCACCGCGCCAGGGTCCGTGGCGTTTTGGCGACTCCCGGACACTATTCGCACCGCGGAATTGTCCGGCTATTCCGCCGCGGCCTATCGCCTGCGGTTCCAACAACTCTTGGCGACGCCGCTTCTCTATTCGGCTATGGCGGTGCTGGCGGCGGCGTTCTCGTTGCGGCTGATGCGTCTGGGCAACTGGGCTGGACTCGCGGGGGTCGGCGTGGCTTTGGGCTTTGCCGTCTTCTTCGCCGGCCAGTTCTGCTCGGGCTTGAGCGCGACGGAGGTCATTCCGCCGTTCATGGCCGCCTGGACGCCTCCACTCCTGGCGCTTTTGTCCGGCGTGACCTTGCTTTGTTATACGGAAGACGGATGAACCAGTTTAAAGCGACAGGCAGTCGGCGGAGTGAAGAGGGTTGCGCGTGAAGGCACGACGCCAGCCGATGCACGATGACCCGAGGTTGAATCACTCGGGGTCTAAATCGCGCTTTGACCCTAAATTTACGGGGTTGATTCAGGCCCCGAAACCAAGCCGTCAAGCTCCTGCCGCGAAATTGACCTGTGTCGACGTTCTGGCGCTCGTCGCGGTCGCCTTGCTGGGCGCCGCACCCGTTCAAGCGCAGGTTGTGCGCAGCCGCGTCAGCCCGGCGGCGCGATCCGTTGTTCCGGCTCCCAAGACGAGCGAGGACGACGGTCTCGCGGGCGGCGGATTCTATCTTGAAGCTGACGTCGTCACCCAAAATGAAAACACCCATCACGTCGTCGCCGACGGGAGCGTCGAGGCGCGCTACAAAGGCCGCGTTCTTCGCGCCGAGCACGTCGATTATGACTCTGAGAGCGGCGTGGTGGCCGCCAGCGGCAAGGTGCAGGTGCTCAGCCCCGACGGCACGGCTCAGTTCGCCGAGTCGCTGACCCTGGACAAAACCATGAGCACAGGCTTCGCCGAGGGCTTCTCCACCCGCCTTCAGGGGAATGTGAAAATCGCCGCCGCCTCCGCCCGGCGCAAGAACGCCGACGTGACCACGCTGGATCATGTCGTTTTCACCCCCTGCCCGGTGTGCGCCGACAACGGCCAGACCCACCCGACGTGGTCGATCCAGGCGCGCAGCGTCGTCGAGGACAAGCGCCGCAAGACTCTGACTTTCCGTCACGCGGTCATCGAAATCCTTGGCCTGCCTGTGTTCTATGTACCGGTCATCACCGGTCCGGACCCGACGTCGGCGCGCAAGTCGGGCCTGCTCCTGCCCGTCGTGACCTTCGCCGGTCGGCGGGGCCCGAGCTATGAGCAGCCGTACTATAAAGTGCTGAGCGCCTCCTCCGACCTGACCCTCACCCCCCAGATCAACGTGCGGGTGAATCCGTTTTTGAACCTCGAATGGCGCAAACGCTTCTACTCCGGGCTCGTCGATGTGCGCGCCGGCTACACTTACGATCAGGATTTCACCTCCGGCGGCGACAAGTTCGGCGCGCGAACGTCGCGCAGTTTCATTCTGGGCAGCGGCGTCTTCCAACTGAGCCCCAAATGGCAGTGGGGATTCACCGCCGAGCGGACGTCGGACAAGCTGATTTTCGACAAATACTCGGTTGGCGACGTGTTTTTGGACCGCGGCCTCTACGCCACCGATGACCGGCGGCTGATTTCACAGCTTTATGCCGTGCGCCAGGACACCAACGCCTATCTCTCGGTCGCGGCCATCAGCGTCCAGGGCCTGCGCGCCACCGACCTGCAATCCAGTTTCCCGACCGTCGCGCCGTTGATCGAGGCGCGGTGGGAGCCGAAGAGCGCCGTCCTGGGCGGGCGATTGCGGTTGAACGGCAGCGCCGTGGTCCTGACGAGGGATCAATCGAGCGCCGCCATCGCCGCAGCGACAACCGCCGGTCAGCTGACCGACGATAGCCGGCGAGCCACCGGGCAAGCCGATTGGGAGCGCAGCTTTACGTTCAAGAACGGCTTGCGGATTCAGCCGTTTCTGGATGGTCGGGTGGATGTCTACAACGTGACAGGCCTGACGACCGCGCCGTCGAACGGCACCCTCACTCGCGCCTTTGGAACCCTTGGCGCCAACATCACCTATCCTCTGATCAAGCAGGCCGGGAACGTCACCTGGATTCTTGAGCCGATGGCCCAGCTCGCCGTCTCGCCCAACACACGGCTAGACGCGCGCATACCCAACGAAGACAGTCAGGTGTTTGAGTTCGACGAGACCAATCTATTCGAGGTCAACCGCTCGCCTGGCTACGACCTCTATGAGGGGGGGCAGAGCGTGACCCTCGGCGGGCGCGCCACGGCGTTCCTGGCTGACGGACGAAACGTGAGTTTCATAGTCGGTCGTCGCTTCGCCGTACGCGATGACCTCACGCTTCCGGATCGGACGGGCTTGAGAAGCGCTCTTTCGGACTACATCTTCGCCGCTGACGCGATACCGTTCAAAGGCATTCGGGTGTTCTCGCGACTACGCCTCGATTCGGAAACCTTCGCCCTCAACCGTCTTGAGACCGGCGCATCGTTCACAACTGCGCGACTGAATGGCTATGTCAGCTATGTCCATGAGATCCAGTCGCCGACGGGCGGGCGAGTCAGCAGCCTGGACCTCCATGGCGAAGCCTTCGTCACCCGCCACTGGGGCGCAACGACCTACGCCATCATCGACAACGGCAATTGGCGGCGGCGCGACTTCGGCGTCGTTTATCGCGACGACTGTCTGCGCGTCGAAGTGCTCTATCGGCACGACGAGACCACCAACGGCACGCTGGGCCCGTCTAGCTCGGTGGTCTTGCGCCTATCGCTCGCCACCTTCGGCAATTCAGGATACAATCACTAGATAGTCGTTGGGGCCGATCCTAACGGACGCTCCCCTTGCAAGGATGTAGAAGATAACCATGCGTTGGACGGGTTCATTCGTAAATGCTGGCGGCGCGACGAGCGCGCTCATGGGCGCCGCCTTAGTCATGACCTCAGGTTTTGCTACGGCGCAGTCTGCCCCCACGATGGCCGCCGTTCCGCCCGTCGCCGCGCCGGCGGCGGCCCCGAGTAAGCCGCCCCCGCCGCCCATATCCGAAAGCGTGGTCGCAACGGTCAACGACGACCTCATCACCTCCTACGACGTCATTCAGCGCATGCGTTTGCTGATCGTAACGTCGGGTATCCAGCCCACGGAAGCCAACCTCCCCGACATCCAGCACGAGGCGCTCCGCTCCCTCATCGACGAACGTCTCGAGATGCAGGACCTGCGCGAAGAGGGAAAGACGCAAAAGTTCAACCTGATCGCCTCCGACTCGGAGGTTGATGACGAACTCTCTGACATCGCCCGCAGCAACAACACCAGCAGCACCCAGCTTTTGGCCAACCTCGCCGCGCAGGGCGTCGGCGCCGACACCTTTCGCGATCAGTTGCGAGCGGAGATCAGCTGGCGGGGGTGGATTCGCGGGCGATACGGTCAGCACCTCGCCGTCGGCGACGACCAGATCAAGGCGTTCCAAAAACGTCTTGAGGCCGAGGCGGGCAAGCCGCAGTACCAGATCAGCGAAGTGTTCATCGACGCTGTGCGCGCCGGCGGTATTGCTCAGGCTGAGCAAGGGGCGACCCAATTGATCGGCGAATTGCAGAAGGGCGCACCTTTCGCGGCGGTCGCGCGTCAGTTCTCGAACTCTCCATCGGCGGCCAATGGCGGCGAGGTCGGATGGATCTCCACTGGGGAAATGGCCCCCAAGGTCGATCAGGCCCTGGAGAACCTTCGCCCGGGTCAGCTATCGGCCCCCATCCCCGTCAAGGACGGCGTCTACATCCTGCTTCTCAAGGATCGCCGGGCCGGTGGTTCGACCATGGTGGTCAACCTCAAGCAGGCGGCGATCGCGCTGCCTAAGGCCGCGACCGACGATCAGGTGGCCGCCGCCAGAACCAAGCTTGAGGCCTTGCGGCCCAAGCTGAGCGGCTGCGACAACCTCGCGGTGGAGGCGGCCAAGGTTGACGGGGTGATTTCCGGCGATTTGGGCGAAGCTGAAACCAAGGATCTCGCGCCGGCGTTTCGCGACGCCGCCGAAACGCTGCAGGTGGGACAGATCTCGGCGCCCATCCGCACCGACGCCGGCCTGCACCTGATCGCGCTTTGCGCCAAACACCTGGGCGGCGCCAAGCAGATGACCACCGACGAGATCCAGAACCGCCTCTACGGCGAGGAACTCTCCATGATCGCCAAGCGCCAGTTGCGCGATCTGCGAAATACGGCGACCATCGAGACCCGGTGACGGCGGGTGACGGACTGTTTGATTGTTTTTGCTGGCCGAAGGCGAAAAGAACATAGACCGCGAAGGCGCGAAGATCGGTCTAGTACGTCGCAAGGTTCGGGCGATGTCCCGCGCGACGATCTCGTTCGCGAACTTCGCGCCTTCGCGGTCGAGAAGACATCCTTCGTCAGCGAATCTGCCCGGTCGGTTTGGGTGTGACCCTCCCCGAACCCATAGCGCTCAGCCTGGGCGATCCGGCGGGGATTGGTCCGGAGATTGTTGTCGCGGCGTGGCGGGCCTTTCGCGAATCGGGGCCCGTGTTTGCAGTCATCGGTGACGCCGCTTGCGTCGCGGTCGTTCCCGGCGCCGACGTCCGCCGGATCGATCAGATTGCCGAGGCGAACGCGGACTTCAGACGCGCCCTTCCGGTGATCGACCTTCCCCTCACGTCCCCGGTGACACCGGGCCGACCGTCGCCCGCGGCGGCCGGCCGGATCATCGAATGGATCGAAATCGCCGCCCGTCTGGCCCTCTCGGGCGAGGCCCGCGCCATGGTCACCGCACCCATCGCCAAAGCCCCGCTCTACGAGGCGGGCTTCGAATTTCCCGGACACACCGAGTTCCTGGGCGCTCTGGCGCCGGGCCGGGATGCGCGGGCGCGCGGCCCAATCATGATGCTGGCCGCCGGCGACTTGCGGGTCAGCCTCGTCACCATTCATGAGCCCCTGGCGCGCGTGCCCGGCCTGCTCAGCGTGGACGCCGTAGTCAACGCTGGCCTAGTGACCGCCCGCGCCTTGCAGCGGGATTTTGGCATGGCCAAACCGCGCCTCGCCGTCACCGGGCTCAATCCGCACGCCGGCGAATCGGGCGCGATCGGCCGCGAGGAGGTTGAGATCATCGCCCCGGCCGTTGCGGCCCTGCGCGATCTTGGCGTCGAGGTCAGCGGACCGCACCCCGCCGACAGCCTGTTCCACGCCGACGCCCGCAAGACCTACGACGCGGCGCTGTGCATGTACCACGATCAGGCCCTGATCCCGGTCAAGATGCTCGATTTCTGGGGTGGCGTGAACATCACCCTCGGCCTGCCCATCGTGCGCACCTCGCCCGATCACGGCACCGGTTTCGATATCGCCGGCCAGGGCGTCGCCCGCGCCGACAGCCTGATCGCCGCCCTGCACATGGCCGCCGACATCGCCGTCCACCGCGCCGCCGGATGATGGCTCTCGCCGATTTGCCGCCCTTGCGCGACAGCCTCTCGGCGGCGGGGCTTTCCGCCGACAAGCGGTTCGGACAGCATTTCCTGCTGGACCTCAACATCTGTCGCAAGATCGCGCGTCTGGCCGGCGAGCTTGAGGACCAAACAGTCATCGAGGTCGGCGGCCATGTGCAGGGCGGCGATCAGGCTGTCGGCGCGGGCGACGCCCTGGCCG